>CAVKBL010000005.1:0-117578 GCA_963654805.1 Lachnospiraceae bacterium
TCGAACCCTAGACCCACTGATTAAGAGTCAGTTGCTCTACCAACTGAGCTAAGGACGCAAAAATATTTCAACTACGTGACTCGTTCGGGGCTCGAACCCGAGACCCCCACATTAAAAGTGTGATGCTCTACCTACTGAGCTAACGAGTCTTCCTCCCCCGAAAGGGATTGCAAATGTAGGTAATCCAGTTGAAATATGCAAATATTATTTAATAAAATTTTTTGTAAACTCGCGGCTTCTTGCATATCCGTCACGCGGCGCCCCCCACATGAAGAGGAAAATCAAGATTCCAAGCACACCCACAGCGATAAAAGTAACAAATACTGAATCCCATCCGAAGTGATCGGCGATAAATCCTACACCCAAAGCAGAAAGGGCCGAACCTATATATCCGCAAATGCCCGTCAACCCATTGGCAGTGGCGGAAGCTTCTTTCGTAGCCTGATTGGCAGCGTTTATACAGATTAGGGCCTGTGGGCCATAGATACAGAAACCGCTCAAGGCCAGCACTATCGTGGATGCCAAAGGTCCCAGAGACTCGTCGAAGGCGAAAAGCGACAGGAAAGACACTGCTCCTATCATACAGAAAAGGCACATCCTGTGAGATTTTCCCTTGAATATATGGTCAGAGGCCCATCCGGCGAATACCGTTCCGAGCACAGCCATAAGTTCGAACAGCGCCACGGACCACGCCGCACTCTTTATATCCATTCCCCTGTCCTCAGTAAGAAATTTCGGTCCCCAGTCCAATACGCCCATACGGAGGACATAGACAAAGACATTGGCCATAGACAACATCCACACCCACTTGTTCCGGAAGACCATATGCTTAAGATAAGCTTTATGTGAACCTGGAATTCCTTCCAACTTTTCTTTTCCTGTTTCAGAGCCTTTCACCTCCGGAAGGCCGACACTTTGTGGAGAATCACGAAGTCCGATTACACAGAGCAAAGCCCCTCCGAGCGCCACTATGGCAGGGATTATAAAACACCAGCGCCAAGCCCCGTAATGCGAGGCAAAAGACAGAACTCTCTCACTCTGAACCGTCTCCGGTAACGAATCCCAATTCTTTATGCTTGAGGACAAGTTCTCCGTAATGCGCGAGAGCACCTCTGGATTATCTCGCATATCGACTCCCAAAGCGGTCATGATAAGCCCGCATATAAGTACGGCTGCGAACGAACCTACACTGTGAGAGGTATTCCATATGCTCATCTTGGTGGACAGCTCACCGGGAGCTATCCACTGCGGAAGCATCCTGGCACAGGTCGGAAACCCGAAGCCCTGGAAATATTGGTTCAGCACTATCGTAACTCCCATAAAGAGAATCAACATATTGACGAATTGCGGCCCGTTATGCTCTCCGGTGATAAGATAAGTCAGGTCGACACCAAAACCGAAGCAGAAATTGGCCAATGCACACAAGACCAACCCTATAGCCATAAACAGACGGGCGCTCACCCTCTCAACGATAAAGCCATTGACAAAACGGCTGAGACCATAAATCAGCGAACCTATGGCTATCACGATTCCGAAACTCGTATTGGTGATACCATATTCGGCGGTAAGACCGGGCATTGCAATGGAAAAATTCTTCCTGACAAAATAATAGATGGCATAAACCACCATAGAGGTCAGAATAATACGCCATTGCCAGTACTTGAATGATTTTTTAGTGGGATTCATTATATTTTGTGGTTTTTTCTATATCAAGAGCGTTAAGCAATATGCTCACCGGGTTAAACACCGGCAATCCGGTGCCGGCTTCAATTTGCCATTTACAGGTCTCACAGTCAGTTATCACTGCATCCACCGCTTCGGCGCGAATAGAGTCAAAAAGGCCTTGCCCTATCTTCTGAGACAAATCGTAATTTTCCTTCTTGAATCCGAATGTTCCTGATATTCCGCAACATTTCTGCTCCAGAACGTGAAGTTCCAGACCCGGAATCATTTTCAGGAGTTCTATGGAATAGAATTGGGCTCCCATACGTGCCATGTGACAAGGAGTGTGATATGCTGCATTAAGATGAAAGTCATCTCTAAAAAACAGCTTGACTTCAGACCGGTCTATCTTATCGTAAAGCCATTGAACTGCCAATTGGACCTTCTGCCTGGCCACGGCAGTGTCCAGACCGAGTATATTCTCATACTCCTCTTTAAGGGTAAGAGTGCATGAGGAAGATGTAGTGAGCACAGTATTACTGCTTTCATTTATGCTCTTGAGATTAGTGTTGGCAGCTTTCAGGGCCTGAGAGGCAAAACCATTGGCTATCTGCGCCACACCGCAGCATTTCTGACCTTCCAAAAGGTTAACTCCATATCCGCAAGCATTGATCAAAGCAAGAAAATCTTTACCGAGCGAAGGGAAATTATAATTGACATAACAACCATGGAAATAATCCACACTCTTGCCGAAATGGCTCTGATCAGGAGCGTGTTTCTTAAACCACGCAGAGAATTTTCCTCTGGAATACTTAGGCATAGCGGCTTTGGAACTCACACCTACAGTGGCGTCCAGAATGGACTTGGTCACGCCTAACGCAAGCGCCGTATTGACAACAGGAGCAAATACCGTCGCCATATTCCCGACAAAATCGGTGGACGAGAGCATTCTGTCACGCAGTTTATGATCGGAGCGAGAATAAAGGATTTTCGCCCTGGTTATGATATCCCCAACCTTTACCCCTGAAGGGCAGGCCACTTCACAGCGTTTGCAATTAAGACAGTATTTTATGCTTTTATCAAAGAAAACAGGGTCCTTGATTCTATAACGCTGTCCGTCAGGGCCGGCCTGCTTAGGCCCCGGATATAGAGGATTAGCCTCCATCATCGGGCACACCTGCGCACAGATGTTGCACTTGAGGCATTCTTTCAGATTATCTTGCATATCCATTCCTTATTGTCCTGACCATCACAAAGGATATCCCCGCAGGCATATAGATTTTCTATCACACGGCCGTTTTTAAGAGCCTTGCCTTCCATCGACTGCACACCGAATGATTCAAAAGGCTGAGCGGCGAAGAAATCTTCCACACACCACCTGCTTCTGTCGCTGTCATACTTGACGTCCAATCCGAATACAGGCTCATAGATTCCATTCATATCCGAAACCAGCCCACGCGAAAAAAACCTTCCGGAGCATAAAATATATCTATCCGCAGACAAAAAAGTAAAGCCCAGATTCGCCGTATTCAGACTTTCAATTTTCGTATCAGACGTCCAATTCACTCTGCTCACGGAATCAGAAAGCAGCAGAATACCGCCTTTTGAACGGAATTCTTCCCTCGAAGTGTCCTCGCTGATTCTACCCGGGCAAATCAGAACACAGCCCAGGCCTTTGGAAAGCACTTCCATACCCAGAAGAGCGTCGCCTGCACCTCCTCCAATTATTATCACGTCACTTTTCATCTCCGTACTTTTTTCTTAAATACTCGGCCTGCGCGAGTTGCGCTCCCCAGCACACAGGGATAATCCCCTTCCATCTCTGCTGTAGAAATTCCTTTAGAATTCTCCCTTCTTCCTGCGGCTGTCCAAGTTCGACTGCCAGCACACGTGCAGCATTTCTTACGCAGTAACTGCTCTGACACGGTCCCATTCCCACACGCGTGCGACGTCTCAAATCATCAAGAGTCCTTACGCCCAACACCTTAACCGCATAAGCTATCTCAGCCCTGCTGACATGTTCGCACTCGCATACCTCCTGCGAACCATCTCCAGAAAAATCCATAGCTCCGACCTGGCTCCCGTGCCTTCCGTATGCCGCCTTCTGGGCCAATGTAAAAGTTTTGACCGTATTTTTTTCAGAACCCGGAAGAGCACACAAATCTGTACTGCAAGTCTTTTCGCGACCTAGCTTTTGACAGATAAGGTCCGTAGTCTGCTGGGCCATAAGCCTATACGAAGTAAGCTTTCCTCCTGTAATAGTAACGAATCCTCTGACGCCATCGCGCACGGCATGGTCAAGAAGTACTATTCCGCGGCTCACGCTTCTTCCGGACGGATCGCTGTCATTTGAGACAAGCGGACGCACACCGGCATAAGCACGTATAATTCTCGCAGAAGCAAGAGAAGGCACCATCTTGCAACCTTCGGAAAGCAGAACCTCCACCTCCTCAGGGGTAACCTTCATATTATCACACTGCTCAAAAGGCACCTTATCGGATGTCGTGCCAATCACGCTCACCACATCACCGGGAACGAGAATATCCGCATTGGCAGGCTTACGGCAACGGTTGATCACCATCCTGGCCATTCTGTGCTCAAATACCAGAAGAGAGCCCTTGGAAGGAAGCATTCCTATCTTGATGCCAACCATCTGAGCAATCTGCGCACCCCATATTCCCGCTGCATTTATAACATAATGAGCATAGTAATTCTGTGTGCTGCCTGTCGCCTTGTCGTAAACCTTTACCCCCTGAACAGTTACATTTTCTTTAAGAAGAGAAAGAACTTCGCAACGGGTAAGAACCTGTGCGCCATGAAGGCGTGCATCAAGAATATTGGCAGAGACCAGCCTGAAAGGATCCACCGATGCATCCGGGACCTTGACGGCACCTATCAGCGACGGATTAATCTCCGGCTCTATGGTCAATGCTTTCTGCACAGAGAGCCTCTCGCATTCGATACCGGCCTCGGTACACTTGCGGATGAAATTATCCTGATATTCCAATCCGTCTTCCGGAAGGGAGATAAAAAGACCTCCTGTAGGCTCCACGCAATTGGCAGCCACGCGGCGAAGAATCATATTCTCCTGTATGCACTCCCGGGCCGATTCAGGATCAGATACGGCATAACGGGCTCCGCTGTGGAGAAGACCGTGATTACGGCCTGATGCGCCGCATGCTATGTCATCGCGTTCTATCAACAAAGTCTTCAGACCGCGCATGGCACAGTCCCGGGCAGTTCCGGCACCGGTAATTCCTCCACCTATTATTATAACGTCAAATTCTTTCATCTCCGCAATCACTTAATTCTGTATGGGGCTTCGTCATAAAGCATATAGCGTTTAGCCTTGCGAATCCACTTCTGTTCCTCCCCCTTGACATGCTCCCTGACGATGTCAAAAGTAATATGTCCTTTGAGATATTCTTCGATTACAGGGTCCGCCACCTTGACGAACAGAGCCGGGGTCATCTCAAATTGCGAATAATGCTCCGCAAAATAGCGCATCAGCTCAAGAGTATGGAGCAGGCTGTGATATTGTGCTCCCGGCTTAAGAATTATCTGATAGCCCCTGCAAGGCTCTCCCTGATATCGTCCCGCCGAAGGAGTAAATGAACATGAGCGCATTATCACCTCCTGTGGATGAGGGGGCTGAGCTGTCCCCCTATTGTTTATCCAAGGAGCGCCTATGTATTCGTAAGGCCTGGATGTACCTATGCCCGGAGTAATGCTCGTATTGTTCCAAAGACCTCCTCCGCTGTAGAAAAAAGACGAGAACATCCCGGGGAGATCGGGCGATGGTGCTATAACCCAAGGCATTATGTCGCGGCCCATACAGTTGCACTGCGCCGAAATCACGTGCAGAGGAAAACGCGCGCCTATCTCGTCATAATATAAAGAGCACAGCTCAGCAAGAGTAAGCCCGTGTCTATGAGCGACTTTAGCCGTCCAAATATCAGATTCCACCGCACTTTGAGTCCCCTCCACAATACGACCGAGAGGATTGACGTGGTCTATTATATAAATCGAAGGGAAACTCTCCATACGTGCGCATGTGCTCAGAAGCCTGCACACATCTCGGGTGTAATTGAAATACCTCACACCCACATCCTGTATATCCACCACCACGGCGTCCAGCCCTTCGAGATCCGTTTCACCAAACTCTATATGGGAAGTCCCGGGAGTGAGTTCCGTAGTGGACGGGGCGAAAACCTTTGCAAGATTGCCGCGTTCGGCGAACACCTCGTACAGATAACGTTCAGATGAAGTATCAAAGCAGCTCTGTGTGCAGAAAACCGCCACCTTCCCCTCTATAAGAGCCTTGTCAAGCTGCTGCTCAATAGGTGTAGTTCTGAAACTGAACATTACTGCGCGATTATTTTTCGTGCCAATTCAACCACCTCTTCTCCGAGTTTTTCGGCCTGCTCTGCGGTAGGCGCCTCACTATACACCCTTATGATAGGCTCAGTATTGGATTTTCTCAGATGAACCCAGCTGCGGGACTGCTCGAAATCTATCTTCACCCCGTCTATGGTATTTATCTTCTCTGATTTGAAATGTTCTTTCAGAGCCTCCAGAATCTTGTCTATAAGAGCGCTGTCAGACAGGTCAATCCTGTTTTTAGCTATATGGTATTGAGGAAGAGAAGCTTTAAGTTCACTCACGCTGCATCCCTTATGTGCAAGATGACTGAGGAAAAGGGCCACTCCCACCATAGCGTCTCTGCCATAATGAGATGCAGGATAAATAACGCCACCGTTACCTTCTCCACCGATAAGCGCACCTACCTCGTGCATCTTCGTGGTGACATTGACTTCTCCCACGGCAGAGGCATAATATACTCCTCCGTGCCTTTCCGTGACATCGCGAAGCGCACGTGAAGACGAGAGATTAGAAACTGTATTTCGAGGAGTAACGCCCTGCTGCTCCGCTCTTTCAAGCAGATAATCAGCCACACTCACCAGCGTATATTCCTCTACGAACGGCTCGCCGTCCTCACATATGAATGCCAATCTGTCCACGTCCGGGTCCACGCTGATTCCCAGGCAGCAGCCTTCTCTTACCACCGTGCGGCTCAGCTCTTCAAGATTCTTAGGAAGCGGCTCCGGATTATGTCCGAAATCACCTGTCGGCTCCCCGAATATAGTTATACATTCAACTCCCAATTTCTCAAGAAGACGGGGCATAATAATGCTCCCCACACTGTTTATCGCATCAAGAGCCACTTTGAAATGAGCATTTCTGACAGCTTGCACATCCACAGCCTCGAGATCAAGAACCGCCCTGATATGTTCGTCCGTATAATCGTGGCATTCGATATGACCAAGCTCCTCTACCGGAGCAAAATCAAAATCCTCGCTATCCGCCAGGTCAAGAATCGTCTGGCCCTGAGCCGCGGTAAGGAACTCACCGTGCTCATTGAGAAGCTTGAGGGCATTCCACTGCTTGGGGTTGTGCGAGGCGGTAAGGATTATACCTCCGTCGGCACCTGAGAATCTCACGGCCAATTCCGTAGTCGGTGTGCTTGCAAATCCGCATTTTACCACATCTACGCCACAGGCTACAAGTGTCCCGCACACCAGATTTTCCACCATCTCACCGCTCAGACGGGCATCTCGGCCTACCACGATCTTATATTTACCTGCATTTGGCGTGCCTTTTCGAGAAGGCAGCGTCGCACAATAAGCATATGTGAATTTAACAATGTCCACAGGGGTCAATCCCAGAGAAGGTTTGCCTCCTATCGTTCCTCTGATACCGGAAATAGATTTTATCAGTGTCATATCAAGTAATTTTATTACTAAAGGCACAAATTTAACACTTTATTCCATAAAGAAGAATACAACCAGGACATGTAGAAAAATTATTAACTTTGTAAGATTTATATTTCCTTTCCTCAAAGATGTCTGTCATCATAGACAATGACATAGACCCTTCACAAGACATCTATAAAAAAAAGAGTGCTTACGCATGGAAGAGAAAAAACATATCGGCCAATTATTTGACAACATAGCCCACACTTATGACAAGTTCAATCATGTCTTGTCACTGAACATAGACAAAAGATGGCGCCGTAAGTCCGTGCGTCCTATGCTTCCGGCAGAAAAAGTGCTGGATGTCGCGATAGGAACGGCCGATCTGTCCATAGAACTTTTGCGCCAAGGCAAAGCGAAACACATCACCGGAATAGATCTTTCCACAGAGATGATGAAAATAGGAGCGCAAAAAGTAGCCGCCTCAGGCCTGGAAGACAATGTTGATTTTCTTCTGGAAGACGCACAGCAGATGAGTTTTTCAGACAACAGTTTCGATGCCTTGACCTGCGCGTATGGGGTAAGGAATTTTTCTGACCTGGATAAGGGGCTTAGCGAATTCTATCGTGTATTGCGACCGGGG
Source organism: Lachnospiraceae bacterium (assembly GCA_963654805.1). Lineage (GTDB taxonomy): Bacteria > Bacteroidota > Bacteroidia > Bacteroidales > UBA932 > Cryptobacteroides. Next base: position 8,059 of record CAVKBL010000005.1, read on the forward strand.
GCGGAGGTGATGATTTTGGAGTTCTCATATCCCGGGTCCCCAATAGTGCGCTTCTTTTACGATTTCTTCTTTACGCACATAATGCCTGCAATGGGCGGGGCCATAAGTAAAGATAAAGAGGCATATGTATATTTTAAGAACAGCGTGAAAAATTTCATCTGGGGAAAAGAAATGGTGGAGCACTTGGAAGCCGCAGGTTTCAAAGATTGCACGTTCAAGACCATGAGCTGCGGCATATCCACCGTGTATTATGCAAAAAAATGATTTTCAAACAGATGGGAAATTTCACCTTATGGCTTAAGATAATACGTCCACAGACGCTTTTCGCCTCGCTGACTCCGGTGCTTGTAGGATTATACTCCATAGGAGTCAAAGACACACCGGTCGCCTTATTGACGGCAGTTTGCGCACTGAGTCTTCAGATTCTTTCCAATCTTATCAACGACTATTATGACTTCAAACGCGGAGCCGATAAGTCCGGAAGGGTCGGATTCAAACGCGCATTGGCCGAAGGGTTAGTCAGCGAGAAGCAGATGCTGCGCGCGTGTATCACGGCAGCCATGCTCTCTGTGGTCACCGGCGCTTTTCTGGTATACAAAGGAGGCTGTATAATACTTCTCATAGGCCTGTCCGCACTGCTCTTCGCATGGCTTTACACAGCGACATCGCATTCGCTTTCATACCTGGGGATAGCGGACATATTCGTGTTCCTGTATTATGGGGTGGTGGCTTCCAGCGGTACGGCATTTCTGCAGATTCACACTATGTCGTGGACAGCCTTTTATGCCGGTGCCGTATGCGGGCTAATCTCCATGTTCGTTCTTATGGTCAATAACCTAAGGGACATGGAAGACGACCGAAGTGCAGGCAAACGCACCATCCCGGTCCGTTTCGGGAAGACTTTCGCGCTCTGCCTTCTTTTTGTGGAAGTGGCACTCACCCCTGTTTTTGCCTACCTGGCATTCGGACTCTCCCCTGCCATGCTCATAATAGTGCCGGCCCTGCTGCTCTATCTTAAGATTGTTCGCTCCAATGGCGCGGAATACAACAAGTGTCTTCTTCTCTGCGGGCTTGTCAATGTGTGTTATTTTCTTCTTTGCCTTGCGGGCACAATTAACATATTATAAATAATCAAACGATGAATTGGAGCGTTATCTGGACAGTGCTGCTGTTGATAGGGTCAAACATTTGCATGACATTCGCATGGTACGGTCATCTAAAACTGCAGCAGATGCATATTTCCGACAGTTGGCCACTGATATTGGTAATTCTTTTTTCTTGGGGGATAGCGTTTTTCGAATACTGTCTGCAAGTTCCGGCAAATAGAATCGGTTCACAGATCAACGGCGGGCCATTCTCGCTTATCCAGCTGAAAGTCATACAGGAAGTGATCAGCCTCACGGTATTCACCTTGATAATCACCGTCGTGTTCAAGGGCGAGAGTCTCCAGTGGAACCATATCGTGGCATTCGCATGTCTGATACTTGCCGTAATATTTTGCTTTCTTAAATAAATTTACTATCTTTGCGGTCCAATTTTTAAACACTAGTGTAATTATGAAGACAGCAATTCATCCCGAAAACTACCGTCTTGTAGCTTTCAAGGATATGTCTAACGGAGATGTATTCATCACCCGCTCTTGCGCAACTACGAAAGAGACCATCACAGTGGACGGTGTTGAGTATCCTGTAGTAAAGGTCGAGATCTCAAACACTTCTCACCCTTTCTATACCGGCAAGACGAAGATCGTCGATACCGCCGGACGTGTAGACCAATTCTACCAGAGGTACAAGGCAAGAAAGAAGTAAAATACTTCTCCAAAATAAAAAAGGCTGCGAAATTCGCAGCCTTTTTTATTTGCAATTAAACTCCCACTTACTTCGTAAAGTTAAGTTCTATCTGGAATACAGTAGTATCATTCCACAAATTTGCAAAATCTGACGGCTTCTCCAGACCGATCATGGTAAGGGCCAATTTCACGCTTTGTGCTGTCGCCTTCACGCTCTCATCATCTGAGTTAAGAAGCTGTTCAAGCAACTGATCACAAGCAGGCAATGCCGGGATAAGTGCATTTACGACAGGATCGCACATGGCCTTGTCTACATATATCTTCAAAGACTCACCCTGCTGAGCATATTTGAATGCCACGCCATTCTTCTGTATTTTTGCCAATTCAGCACTAAGTGCATCTACATCTGCTCCGAAACCTTTAAGAACCTGAAGAACCTCCTTTATACTTTCCTCAGTGATGGCATCCTCTCCTTCAGAAGCATCAGAAAGCACATCCGCATTGGGAACTATATAAAGGTAAGAATCACGGCAGAACCAAAAAGCCTGATTGTCGGCATCAGTAGTTACCCACTGATCGTGAGTACTGCCATAAATGTAATTTTCCCCGCTTTCATCAGGGGTCGGAGTGTTATCCTGGTCAGCGTCCTCTGTCCAGCATTTGAGTGTCACGTTACCGTCAGCGAGCAAAGAAATCTGATCCAGACAATTGGCATATTTTGCGCCAAGCGTTATAGATGCAACCTTAGCTATGTTTGGCACCAATGCATATGGAGAAGAGTCCTTGACTGTCCATTCAATCCATACAGGGCCTGTAGTCGGGGCCTCATTAACGATAGGGGCGACTCTGTTCACTTTCCATGTTCCTTCAAGTGTTCCTTTAGCTTCAGGGGTAACGGCAGTATTTACTTTCGCCACGACCTTGCCTTCCAGAGAGATGCTTCCATCCACCGTTATTTCATACACGCCTACAACTTCGCTTGTCTTTGTTTTCAAAAGAATGGACGGGCCTTCCGGCATAATGACAGAACCGGAAAAAGAATAGAGACCATCCTCGTCCGTCTTTGACAGACTGACAGGGACAAGTATCTGCTCATATCCGGGAACTATTCCGTTTAACGTAACCGTGGCGGCAGAGGCGCTTTCAGCCTTGACACTCACCGACCCGCTTTCTGACTTGACACCGTTGACTGTAAAATCAGCATCTTCACTTCCTGCCGTAACTTCCTGTGAAGGAATGGCTTTCCACGCAGTGTCGCCTTTGTTTTCTTTATCGCATGAAGCGAGAAGAAAAAGTGAACATACCAGCCCACTTAAAAGCAAAATGTTTTTTCTCATAATAGATAATATGTAATATGTTTTCAATTTTCATTTCCGGCCAATTGCCTGACAAATTGGCACAAAGGTATATATTTATCCTTATGTGCAAAAACTGGCCCAGGCGGAGCAATTTTTAATAAAATGATTTTGCACTTTTCGATTTTTTATTTACCTTTGCACTCCCTTAAAGGAGAAATGCTGGGTTCGTATAACGGTTAGTACTCAAGATTCTCAATCTTGCAATAGGAGTTCGATTCTCCTACCCAGTACCGCAGGAAGCCGACTGTTTTCAGCCGGCTTCTTTTTGTGTGTATTATTTGTTGGAAAGATTTTTGTTGTACATTTGCACCCGTATACTTAAACCTGCTGTTATATGAGACAATTCGATTCATTAAATCAGTTATATGATTACTCCACCTCCGCTTTTGCATCGCTGAAAGCAAATATCACATCTGACGGTACAGGGGGTTACACTTATAGAGAATTCAAAAGAACTTGTGATGGCGTGTCAGAAACTCTGAGCAGTTATGGCGTTTCGTCAGCTGACAAAGTGGCCATCTATTCTGGAAGTACGCCAAACTGGGCCATAGCCTTTTTCTCCGCGACGGCATTCGGCCGAGTAGCCGTACCTATTCTGCCGGATTTTTCGGAAAATGAAGTCACCAACGTGCTGACACACTCCGAGACCAAAGCACTTTTTGTATCGGAAAGATTACTTCCCAACATAAACGAAGCGTGCAGAAAGGCCGTTCATGTGATCATAGACATCACTACCCTGAAGCCCATTTTTGTGGACGGAGTTCAATTGGCAGAGCCGGTGAACGGAAATGAACAAGCCACCATCACAAAACCCACAGCGGACGATCTGGCCGCACTCATCTACACATCCGGCACTACAGGCAAAGCTAAGGGAGTGATGCTTTCACACCGTAACTTCACAAGCAACATCTACGGAGCATATCGTTTCTATGCCATCAACAGTAAAGACGTGTTCCTGTCCGTACTGCCATTGGCACACACTTACGAACTTTCCATAGGACTGCTGTATCCGTTCTCTGCCGGTGCATGCGTGGCATATATGTCCAAGAAACCTACGCCAAGCGCCCTTAAAGAGGCTATGCCTGTTGTCAGACCGACAACCATGCTTACAGTACCGCTCATAATAGAGAAAATATATAAAGGTGTGGTCATTCCTAAAGTCAAGAAGAGCAAGACCCTATCATGGATGAACCGTCATATGAGCAAAACCTTCAGTAAGATGGCCTGCAAGGAAATCAAACGTTACTTCGGCGGAAGGCTCAAATTCTTCGGAATAGGAGGAGCTCCTCTCAACAAAGAAGTTGAAGAATTTCTCTATAAAGGCCGCTTTCCTTATTATATAGGATATGGTCTTACCGAATGCGCGCCTATGGTGGCAGGATGCAATTTCAAAAACACCAAACCGGGAAGCATAGGATTTCAATTCCCGGATATGGAGCTTAAACTCTACGATGTCAACCCTCAGACAGGCGAAGGCGAGATCGTGGCAAAAGGGCCTAACGTAATGTTGGGCTACTACAAAGACCCGGAAAGGACCAAAGAGGCATTTACCGAAGACGGATGGTTCAAAACCAACGACTTGGCCGTTGTAGACAAGAAAGGGCGCTATTTCATAAAAGGACGTCTCAACAATATGATACTGGGAGCTTCAGGGGAAAACATCTACCCGGAAGAAATAGAAAAAGTCATCAAGAATGAAGAAGGCGTAGCCGAGGCTATCGTGATTCAGCGCAACAAGACCCTCATCGCGCTGATTGAACTGAGCGACGGACTTGTAAAAGACGTGGCGCAATTCAAAGACAACCTGTTGGCAAAGGTCAACTCCAAAGTGTCCAGCAATTCCAAGATAGGCGAAGTGCAGGTAATGAAGGAGCCTTTCATTAAAACCGCCACACAGAAAATACGTCGTTTCCTGTATAAAGAATCCGCTCCTACCATAGAAGAAGAAGAAAACAAGAAGAATGAAGTCGGAAAAAACTAATGTGGCCAGGCTTCTGGATGCCGCAGGAATCAGCTACGCCCTCATACCATACGAATATTCGGAAGATGATCTGGGGGCGCAGCATGTTGCGGATTCACTTGGAGAAGATATAAACCAGGTATTTAAGACTTTGGTTCTGAAGGGAGACAAAACCGGGGAATTCGTATGCGTCATACCGGGGAATATGGAAGTGGACCTGAAAACAGCCGCCAAAATTTCCGGCAACAAGAATTGTGAAATGCTGCATATGAAGGACCTTCTTCCCACCACCGGATACATACGCGGAGGGTGCAGTCCCATAGGGATGAAGAAGCCTTTCCCTACATACATATACGAGTCTGCCCTTCTGTACGACTATATCTTCATAAGCGCGGGGAAAAGAGGACTGCAAGTAAAAATCGCTCCTCAAGACTTGATAGATTATGTAAAGATGGGAATCTATCCCCTCTAAAAACCTATTCCACGTAAAGAACCAGGCCCTTAAGGTATTCTCCTTCAGGATGGAAGATATTTACCGAATGGTCAGCGGGCTGATTGAGCCTGTCTATGATGCGGACCTTTCTTCCGCACTGCGCCGCAGCACTGAACACTGCCAGAGCGAAAGCCTCCTTGTCCACCACCTGTGAGCAGGAAAACGTAAAAATGATTCCTCCGCTCGCGACCTTCGAAATAGCCATAGCGTTAAGTCTCTGATAAGCTCTGAGCGCATTTTTAAGCGCTCCGCGATGCTTTGCAAAAGCCGGCGGATCCACTATCATAAGATCGAATTTGCCTTCAGGCACCCCGGCGAGAAACTCCTTAGCGTCCGCCACGTGCGAGATGTGATTGGCATACCCGTTAAGTTCGACATTCCTGTCTACAAGCGAGATGGCTCTTGCGGAAGAGTCCACACTTTCGACGTTCACCGCCCCGCCTTTGAGGGCATAGACAGAGAATCCTCCAGTGTAGCAGAATAAATTAAGTACACTCTTTCCGGCAGAATATTTACCGACAAGAGCTCTGTTGTCCCTCTGGTCCAGGAAAAAGCCCGTCTTCTGGCCTTCGCTCCAGTTGACCCAGAACTTGTTGCCGTTCTCCGTAACCACTTTCTCGTTTACATCGAATCCCTCGGCCTTATAAAGATATCCGTCCACCAGATTGAGCCCGGCCTTGAACGGAGCTGTCGCGGAACTTTTATCATAAACGGCCTTGAGACGGTCACCATATACCTTTTGAAGAGCCTCGCAGATTTGCCTTTTGGCACGGAACATACCCACGCTGTGAGCCTGCATCACACAGACGCCGTCATACCAGTCTATTATAAGTCCAGGAAGACAATCCCCCTCTCCATGTACCAGGCGATAGCAGTCAGTGTGTGGATTATCCGTAAGAAGAAAAGTCTTTCTGGCATCGTATGCACTCTGTATACTTGCCCGCCAATATTCAGGAGTAATGTTCTCCGAACTGAATGAGAGCATTCTTACGGCTATAGAGCCTATCTGGTAATGTCCACATCCCAAAAGACTTCCCTGGGAGGACCATACGCTCACGACATCTCCTTCGCTTACATCGCCGATACATTGTGCGATGGCACCGGAAAACACCCATGGATGGAATCTCAGGATGGATTCTTCCTTACCTTTCTTTAATATTATCTTGCTCATCTGCGACTAATGGATTTTTAGGAGAATTCTGCAATTTAAGATACATTTCCCTGCACACCCAAGCGTCTGTGGCTGCATACATCTGCTGAGAAACGGTAAGCGAGTCATTCTCCCAATTGGAAAGCTGTTCTTTTTTCGAAATTCTAAAACCTAGGATTATAGCGGTCATTTTCTTGACGCTCTTGTCTTTTATGCCCCACTCCCACACGATCTTCTGAAGGTCCACGAAATCATGCGCTTTGAATGGACAGAGTCGTTGCAGACCCTTCACATCGTCATTGGAAGCGGCTCCCACTTTCACGATTCTGTCACTGGCTAAAATAGAGCAGAGACTTTTCCTGAGCCCCATCTTGTTAAGTCTGAAAAGATATGCCTTTTCTGGTCCGGATAGCTGCAGCAAAGCGACATCGTGATGATAATGATGAGCCTCGAAAGAAGGCCGCGTCTCCGTATCGAAGCCGATGACTCTTTGTCTTTTCAGATATGCCAATGCCCGAGTATAATGAAAGCCGACATGGTCTATCACCTCCACACGCCCCGGAAAAGATTTCAACGGAAGGGATTCAAGTTCCTTGGCTTCTATGCTTTGATTAAATATTGTCGACTCCATCTGCTTTCCTTATGACTGCCTCTCCGTCTGTATTCTGCGAAAGAACATACGATTCGCTTTGAGGATAGGCGATTCTGTGGGTAAACGCATTTCTGAAACGCAAAACCCTATAACATTGAACGACCTGAGCCCTTATGGCCACAAAAGACGTATCACAAGCATCAATAAAATATTTCCCCTCGGGTATCAGCAAGGAAAGAGAATCCGCGCTGACAGAGGAGTCAAGATTGACTTTCAAAATAACTTCGCCGGCAAAATCAGGAAGAGAATCAGAAACCGCCCTACCGCTGACATTGTCGAAATCGTCGCAACTGAGCATATAATCAGAAACAGCTTGGACACAATCCGCTTTGCCGAACACGACTATATCCCCGCGCGAAGAAGCGATGCGGCCCACAGACCTCACCTCCCTCGGTTCATTACACGAGGCGAGTAAAAATACGACTATAGCTATTAAAAAATGACAACCTACCTTTTTCATTTGCGCCGCAAAGGTAACAAAAAAAAGAAGTTTTTGATAATATACAGCAAGACCGACAGGAACACTGCTATCATCCACGATGTCCTGACACAGAACGCTCCAAGCAGAAGTACCAGAACATCTACAAGAAAGAAAATTCTTCTAATCTTAAGGACGGCGCTGTCATCCTTTGAAAATTTAAATGAAAACATGGGTACATCGCAAAGCATGAGCGCAACCATCGCCCCACTTAGAAGAGGAATGAACCATACGTATGAGCATAACGCACCAAGTACGGAATTAGGCTCCATATCCACATAACAGCACAATGAAGCGACACATATGGCCGCGGCCGGGGCGGCAAGTCCCCGGAATGAACTTTTCTGTCTTTCGTCCAGATTGAACTTGGCAAGTCTAAGGGCGGCTCCTATGCTGAATATCAGGGGGAAAAATGACAATGCTTCAGATGAGGTCCACACATATGTGCGCACGTTATCGAACATTATAATTGAAGGCAGAACTCCAAAACTGACCATGTCGCACAAACTGTCAAGTTCCTTTCCCATAGGAGAATAAGCTCCAAGAACACGCGCCGCAAGGCCATCACAGAAATCAAACACGGCAGAGAGAAGCATCATATAGAACGCCAAATCGGGCCTTCCCTCGAAAGCAAAAACCACACCCACGATGCCGGAAGCAAGGTTGAGTGTGGTTATAGTATTAGGAATGTACTTTATAAGTGACATTATTTTGACAGAACATTAGGATGTTTCTCAACGAAATCCTTAGGAAGAGCACTCTTGTGGATGCAGATATCCAGTGTCTGTCCCTTCACAAAAGCTTCGCTTGCATACCAGATGCCCTTGTATTTGCCAGTTTCTCCCCAAGAATTCTTGACAAGATAGTATTTGCCGCCCCACTGATCTTTGGCGATACCATAAATCTGCATTCCGTGGTCATCGGTAATCGTCTTGTTAAGGAATCCCTCCTGGCGTGTTTCCTGTGTAGGCACGAGCTCAACGATAGGATTGGTCTTGAGTTTGGCGTCTTTCTTGGCCTTAGTCTTTGCAGGTTTGTCCTCCGCCTTTCCTACCCAATGCTCCTGATCAGAACCGGATGTAGATTTGGCATTTACATCAACCAGTATTGCAAGTCCGTCACGTGTAAAGCCAGGCTCGCTCACGTCGCTCCCCCAAGAAATGGTGTATCCGTTTTCGAGAGCGTAATCAAGAATGGACATCATCTCGTCGATAGGAACATTATAGAACTCATCCCAGCGCCAGTTGTCAGCGACCTCAAACGGAAAATAAGTGTAGAACGGATGATGTGTGAAAGACGTCAGGGTGATGTAATCATCAGGATTAAAATTCAATGCGTCCCTGTATGATTCAGGAGTGTATTCAACTCCGTCCACCGTGAATTTTTCAGGATAATTTCCGAAATATTCGTTGAGAACAGCCTGATAACCTCTCTTCCATGCAGTAGTAAGGGTTCTGTTAGGATTCTTCACCACAGCCTCGACATAGGCGCGGAGCACGGCGTCAAGTTCACCCTGTGCCGGAAGTTCAGTACCGTAGTTCATACCTGTCATTTCATTCTGAGGCACGATACCATACAGACGGATGACATCCAGCACATCCTCCCCCTGAGAGCCGGCAGAGAATGTAAGATTACCGTCCAGCATCACGTATTTATCCGCCCTGTCAGAATAAGAATGACTTACAACGAAAAACTCTGAAAGATCAGGGTATTTTTCAGGATCGGTGATATTGTTTATTCTTATGATCTCACTTTCCACGAAACTTATAGCCGAGAATGCCCAGCAAGTACCGCTTCTATACTGATTCTTGATGGAAGTTACAGGATTCTCCACTACCGTGGTGAATTTATACTCAGGAAAATCCACCTTTGCTTTCTGCGCGTTAACTGCGAATGAAACAGCAAATACAGCGCCCAATGTTAAAATTACCTTCTTCATATCTTTAAAATATACTTTTTTCCAAATCATTCAAATTTACAAAAAAATCCCTACTTTTGGAAACAACAAACGAAATAATAACATTACAATTATTCACTTAAACTGTTAAAATATGAGCAAACGACTGATTATCGCCGTTTTAGCATTTTTACCGTTTGTTTACTCATGTAAACATTCAAACAAAACTTCCGGGAACGACACACCTTCGACTTACACCACAGCATTCATTGAACAAGAGGAATACGGAATCTATTCTCTTAAAGATGACCTGAGTAAAGACATCCTGCTTTTTGATCTGGATGCCAACCAGTTCATCACATCGGGGAAAACATCCAAAATCTTCTATAAGGTGTTGGATTTCAAGAACTCCACCTATCTGTTTCTTGACTTCAATTCGGGCGTGACCTCCCTCAAGGAAGGCTCGACGGTATTGGCAGATATCATAATCGACGGGGTCGACGGAATTTCGGGGAAATATGAGAACTCCAGTCTTGAAATAGTGAAAGTCACTACGGGAAAAACTTACCTTCGTGACAACATCAGTAACATAGGATATATAATTGCCCAATAGACAGATTATGAAAAAGACAATACTTTCACTGACAATATTTTTCATCTTTTCCACCCTTGCCTGCCGGGCAGATTTCGTAAGCAGGGAAAAGATTAATGAAATAGCCGCAGAATGGTTCGGCAGCGATGATTTCACCGTCAATCTGGACGAAAGTTCTTCCTTTTACTATGTCAACGCCACGAAAGGAGGCTGGATTCTGGTATCGGCTGAGGACGCCACCATTCCCGTATTGGCATATAACGATACGGGGGAATTCAAGACAGAGAGAATGCCGTCCAACATCAAGAAATTCCTCGGAAGCTATACGAAAAGCATTGATGCAGTGCGGCACTCCGATCTGAAAGCTTCGAGCGAGGTGAAAAAACTTTGGAGAAACGCCGGGGTAAGGACCAAATCCAGTTCCGGGAAACTCCTCCAGACAGCAGCCTGGGACCAGGACGATCCTTATAATCTTTACTGCGTGAAAGTAACCGAAAGCGGCAGACAATACACCGCCCTGACCGGATGCGTAGCTACATCTATCGCCATAATACTGCGATACCACCAGTGGCCTGAACACGGCAAGGGCACCATCGGAGGATATGAGTATACTTCCGACTATAGAAAAAAAGTGACCATACCCTCTTACAGCATCGACAACAATTACTACGATTATTCTTCGATGCCCATGACCTATTCTTCATCAGCCACGAGTGCGCAGAAAAGCGCCGTTGCCACTCTCATGCACGACCTTGGCGTTATGTTCAAAGCCGAATACAACTACCAGACCGGGACCGGGGCATACGCAGAAGATATACAGCAGGCACTTTTCGAGCACATGGGATACAGCGGCAATGCCTACCACCTCTATCGCAACGCATGCTTATCTGACGGACAGTTTCTGCGGATAATCAAAGAAGAGATAGATGCCAACCGCCCCGTACCCTACGGGGGCAGCAGTTCAACGGACGGAGGCCACCAATTCCTGTGCGACGGATACGACAACAAAGATTATGTCCATATCAACTGGGGATGGAGCGGAGAAGACAATGGATATTTCACGCTCACGCTTAAAATTCCTAACAGCTATACTTTTTCTGACGACCAGTCCATCATAGTGGGGCTTGAACCTGACCGCAACGGAAGCACCACAAATAACGGCGGGCCTTTGTGCTTTGTCTCCGACACCGATATCAAAGACTATGCAGGAATAACCATAAGCAGCGGAAGCATTGCCGACAAAAATTTCACTGCGAAAGTGGGTGGCATCTGGAATCTGGATTCCAATGTACCTTACAAAGGCAGCGTACGACTGGCCATCATAGACTATCGCGGAAGTCTCAAAGAGATTATTTCTGATACGAAGCAGATAACCCTCGCCGGCTCCGAATACACTGTCTTCCCTTCCATCAACTGCTCTTTTGAAAAGACTCCTGTTCTCGGAGACAGGATAGTGGCACAATTCCTCTCAAAGAACGGGAACTGGGAAACCATAAACTGCATGGCAGATTATACATCCTATAATAACGCCATATCAGTAATAGACACGCCTTATCTGCTGATAGAGGATTCCTACAAGACAGGCGACAGTTTCATTCTCGAAATCATCCCGGGCAACAGTCTCATCTCAAGTTACACATGGACCTTCGACGGATTGAAACAGAGTCACGTGAGCGTCAGTCCGCTGACCAAGGGAGAACACACGGTAAGCGTGAAAGTCACCCTCAAGGACGGCACCGTGGAGGCCATCACACAAAAGATTAACGTGGAGTAAGTTATTCCTTTAATCTTGCAATCATATCCATCGCATAAGCTCTGGATGCACCACCATGCCCCAGAGCTTTTTTAATCTGTGCATAACCCTGAAGCATCTTGTCCGTATAGGAGCTGTCGTCCAGAATCCGAAGGGTCTCAGCCCAAAGATTGTCGATATTGAAGTCTTCCTGGATAAATTCCTTGAAAACAAGTGAATCCGCTATCAGATTTCCCAGACTTACATATTTGATTTTGTCCATTACGTGAAGGACATTTCTCGCAAAATATGCAGTAAGTGCGGAAGTCGACCAGCAGACCATCTGCGGAGTGCCGATAAGAGCGGCCTCAAGAGATGCAGTACCGGAATTCACAACTGCCATCTTCGCACCTTTCAATACCGAATAGGTCTGACCGTATATTACGCTGACATACTCCTGTCTTCCATCCAGGAAAGGCGCATAATCGGATTCATCTCTTGACGGAGCTCCGGCCACTATGAATTTATACCCGCAGAAACGCTTGTCGGCGTGCATCTTGTCCGCCAACTCCATACAGAGAGGCATGGTCCGGGATATTTCACCCTTACGCGAGCCCGGCAACAAGGCCACATAATCGGCCTCACATACCGTCGAGTACGAATAATTGTCTACAGCCTCCACCAAAGGATTACCTTTATAGACAAAAGGTACTCCGCATCTGGTAAAGAACGGAATCTCGAACGGGAACACTATATAGAGCATATCCACATAGCGTTTCAGAAATTTGTTGCGGTATTGGCGTGACGCCCATGTCTTGGGGGCTATATAATAAAAGACCTTAATCCCCTTTTTATGGGCAAATTTAGCCATCTTCATATTGAAGCCCGGGTAGTCTATGAGAATCAGCACATCCGGAGCAAATTCCATGATATCCTTTTTACACTGCTTTATGTTACGTAGCAAAAGTCCTGCTTTTGAAAAGACATCACCAAGCCCCATTACCGCACCTTCTTTATAATGATGCAGCAACTGACCTCCGACCGCGCTCATCATATCCCCTCCCCAATAATTCATCTGCGCCTGTGGGTCACATTCAAAAAGGCCTTTCATCAGATTGGAGGCGTGAAGATCTCCGGAAGCTTCACCCGCTATAAGAAAATAACGCATCAGTATCCTAATTTTTTAAGTCTTTCCACCTCGGCATAATCAGTGTTGTCCAAAAGATGCGGAGTGATGGCTATGTAATTATTCTCATTGGCCCAATTGTCCGTATTCTCGTCATTGAAAGAAGAAGGGACCACATCTCCGGCCATAAGGAAAAGCTCTTCGCCGTCCTCCAAAAGCTCGGCCTTGACTTCCCGTCCAAGCGAAGAAGGCGGCACAAACTCATTGATCCAGCACTCCACTCCTTGAGTACACGCCTTGACACCCTTTATCTCACAGGCAGGGACATCTGGAAAGTTTATGTTATATAGTATCTTGCCGCTGATGGGAAAATTTTCAAGCAGATTATCCAGAATCCCCGGCAGCAGTTCTTCCACTACCGTGAAATCGGCGTCAGCATGCATATTATCCAAAGACACGCCAATGGCCGGAACGCCGGCGAGCGCAGCCTCCCTGGCCGCCCCTATGGTACCGCTGTACCACATGGCCGTGGAAGCATTTGACCCGTGATTGATTCCGCTGAGCACCAGATCCGGTTTTTCATCCGCAAAGAGAACATCTACTGCATATTTGGCGGCTGTGGCTGGTGTCCCGTCCACATAATGCCAGGACACTCCGTCTATGACGCCCATATTTTTCACAGCTATGGGCTTATACCCTAAAGATACGGCCATGGACATCCCGCTTTGATGATTTTTAGGGGCCACGACCGTCACTTCTCCGTAGTTCTTCATAATCTTCACCAGGCTTGCAATGCCCTTGGACTGATAACCGTCATCGTTTGTAATCAGAATTTTTCGCATCTTTTCAAAATTTTCGCAAAGATATTGATTTTCGAAGAGTTTTAACTAAATTTGCACGCGAAAAATCGGACAAGATTTTATAACTTTATTTAATATACTTATTAAGAAAATGATTAGACTTGGTATTAACGGATTTGGCCGTATCGGACGTATGGTCTTCCGTGCAGCAGTTGAAAACTTCGGTAAAGACATCCAGGTAGTTGGTATCAACGACCTTCTCGATGCAGATTACCTTGCTTACATGCTCAAATATGATTCAGTTCACGGAGAGTTCAAGCACGACATCAAAGTTGAGGAGAACTACCTCATCGTTGACGGTAACAAGATTCAGGTTTTCGCTGAGAAAGACCCATCACAGATCACTTGGGGTGCTCTTAACGTAGATGTAGTAGTTGAGTCTACAGGTTTCTTCCTTACAGAGGAGCTCGCTTCTGCACACCTTAAGGCAGGCGCTAAGAAAGTCATCATGAGCGCACCTTCAAAGGACGCTACTCCTATGTTCGTTTACGGAGTAAATGACAAGACCTATGCAGGTCAGAGCATCATCTCAAACGCATCTTGCACAACCAACTGTCTCGCACCTATCTCTAAGGTCCTCAACGACAAATTCGGTATCGTTCGCGGTCTTATGACGACAGTTCACGCTGCAACAGCTACACAGAAGACCGTTGACGGTCCTTCAAAGAAAGACTGGAGAGGTGGACGCGGTATCCTCGAAAACATCATCCCTTCATCAACAGGTGCAGCTAAGGCTGTAGGTAAAGTTCTTCCTGAGCTTAACGGCAAACTCACCGGCATGTCACTTCGCGTGCCTACATCTGACGTTTCATTCGTTGACCTCACCTGCGAACTCAAGACTCCTGCTACATACGCTGAGATCTGCGAGGCTATGAAGGTTGCTTCAGAGGGCGAACTCAAGGGCGTACTCGGATACACTAATGAGGCTGTCGTCTCTACAGACTTCCGCAACGATGCTCACACATCTATCTTCGACGAGAAGGCAGGTATCCAGCTCGATCCTACATTCGTAAAGGTTTGCGCTTGGTACGACAACGAGTGGGGTTACTCTAACAAAGTTTGTGAAATGGCTAAGGTCATCACAAAATAATTTGTGAACACATAATAAAAGAAGTCGAATCCTTATGGGTTCGACTTTTTTTATTAAATTTGTGAGATGGCCTTCCTGCGGGAAGGTTGATGCGGACTGAATCAATAATAAAAAGTACAATATATGTTTAAAGGACAACCTAAAGGGCTTTTCGCTCTCGCACTTGCAAACACAGGAGAGCGTTTCGGCTACTACACGATGCTGGCCATATTGGCCCTACTTATGCAAGCAAAATTCGGCTGGGATGAAGCCGCCGCAGGAAATGTTTACGCCATTTTCCTTGCCGGAGTATATTTCATGCCTTTCTTCGGAGGCATTCTGGCAGATAAGATAGGTTACGGAAAATGCGTAACGCTTGGAATCGGAGTAATGTTTCTGGGGTATCTGTCCCTGACTCTTCCGACAAGCGGAGACGCGGCCAAATACATAATGTTCGCAGGGTTGGCCCTAATAGCCGTGGGAACCGGACTTTTCAAAGGGAATCTGCAAGTTCTGGTAGGCAATCTGTATGACGATCCGAAATACGCAGACAAGCGCGACTCCGCATTCAGTCTGTTCTATATGGCGATCAACATCGGCGCCATGTTCGCACCGGCAATGGCTAAAAAAATCACGAACATATACCTTAGCGGGCATGGATTCGTGTATGACGCCGCCAATACGGACCCTGCATACCTCGAGGCCCTGTCAGGAGCTTACGGACTGTGCTTCGGTGTAGCCTGTATCTCTCTCATACTGTCGGTGGCCATCTACTTCAGCTGCCGCAATTGGTTCAAGCACGCTGACGTAAACACCAAGCAGGCCAAGAAGCAGGATGCCAATGTCGTGGAACTCACTCCCAAGCAGACCAAAGACAGACTGGTGGCACTTCTTCTGGTATTCGCGGTAGTGATTTTTTTCTGGATGGCATTCCACCAAAACGGAAGCGCACTTACATTCTTTGCGAAGAAATACACGAATCTATCAGTCTCAGGACCGATGAGGCTTTGCTTCAACATTGGCAGTCTGGCCCTCATCGCGATTTCAGTCTATACTCTTTTCGGTGTTTTCCAATCAGAGACCAAGAAAGGAAAGAGCATTTCCGCTGCCGCAACCATTCTGCTATGGGGTGGAGCTTACGCTCTTTACGCACACATGAATTCTACAATAGCGGCTCAGCCATCTGATTTTCAGCAGTTCAACCCATTCTTCGTGGTAGCTCTCACTCCTGTTTCAATGGCACTGTTCTCCGCTCTTGCAGCCAAGGGAAAAGAGCCGAGCGCACCTAAGAAAATCGCCCTCGGAATGCTTGTGGCAGCCCTGGGATTTGTCATCATCACGATAGCTTCAGTAGGATTGACATCTCCTATGGACCTGGCAGACAAGACAGAACCGGTACTCAGCCCAAGCTGGCTCATAAGCACTTATCTGACACTTACTTTTGCTGAACTGCTACTCTCGCCTATGGGCATCAGCTTCGTGACAAAGGTAGCCCCTCCTAAATACAAAGGAATGATGATGGGAGGATGGTTTGCCGCTACCGCTATAGGAAACTACCTTAGCAGTATCCCTTCAAAACTTTGGAACAAAATTCCTCTGATGGCCAATTGGAGCATACTCATAGGCCTTTGCCTTATCTCTGCGGTCATCATGTTCGCCATGCTCAAGAAGATCGAAGCTGCTACAAACGACTAGAAGATGAAGAAAAGGCTTATTACCGCGTTAATGCACCTGGTGGCCAAGCTGCCTTTGAGCGTTCATCACTTCAATGCCTACATCGTGGGCTTTATCGCACGTTATATAGTGCGGTACAGGTACAAAGTGGTGAAAGACAACGTGGAAAAAGCCTTTCCTGAAAACAGTTCCAAAGAGAACAAGCGGATAATCAACGGTTTTTACCTTCATTTCGGACAGATAGTCTGCGAGATGATATGGTTCGGAGGATGCGACGGCAAGAGACTGCACCGCTCCCACATAGTGGAAATCGTGAACCCGGAAGAAGCCAACAGGCTTTCCGAAACGGCGAAAGGCGTAATTGTCCTCTGCTCTCACTCCGGGAACTGGGAACTCTATGGAGGCATTCCATACTACAATTACACTGAAAAAGATTTTAACATAGGCTTTGACAATGCCGGAGTAGTCTATAGAAAACTCCGCAACCCCATGTGGGATGAGATCTTCAAAGCGAACAGGATAGCCTGCCACAAGACATTCGAGAATATAGTGGAATCATCCAACATTATACGCCATATACTGACGCATATGGACAGGAAGATGTTCTACTTTATGGTAACAGACCAATGGCCTTACTTCACCGCACCGTCCTACATTATGGTGGACTTTATGGGTCGGAAGACAAGAACCATGAGCGGAGGAGCGGCCGTGGCACAGAAATATCATCTGGCCGTATGCTACCTCTCGATAACAAGACGCAAGGGAAACAGGAATTACAGTTTTGAATTCAAGACCATCTGTGATGACGCCTCACAGAAAAGCGTCCAAGAGATTATGGACGAATACTATGGTCTGCTCGAACAGGACATCAGAAAAGACCCGGGAAATTATCTCTGGTCTCACAGAAGATGGAAAAAAATAAATTAGGTATGAAAAAGTACATCGCGACACTTGCCCTTTCTATCCTTGCCGCGGGGATCACCGCTCAAGGAAAGGCACCTAAGAAATTTGTAGCATACTCTCTGCCAAGGAGCGTAGTTACCGTAAATGTCCAATCCCTGGAGCAGGACATACGCTCCGGAGTGTACTCCCGCTATAGCTCGTCTCTTCTGGGGCTCTGCACCATAGAGCAAGACAGCACCATTTTTTCCATTTCGGGAATAAAACTCAGCGTGCAAAACGAAAACTCTCCAGGCGAATCTTACATAATCTCTGTCGACGAACAGGCACAATCTGCATTCAACACACTTCTGGAAAGCGGATATATTTCTCTTCCTTCTGCTTCCACAAATAGAGAAGCAGAATGCCGATTGCCTCAGAAAAATGAAATTACACTGCCTGAGGCCAATTCCAAGAAAATCTACCAACGTGCACAACAGGCGGCTGAAAAGATAAAACTGTACCGCGAGAACCGATACAACATAACGATAGGAAATACCGACGCCACCTATAGCGGCCAGGCACTTGGCGACGCGCTCAAGGCATTGGAAAAAGAAGAACAGGCGCTTATGCAGGACTTTCTACCTAGCATCAACACCTATAAGCACGAGGTTAATTTCGACTTCGTCCTTTCAAAAGACACTCCGCAAAGAATAGAAGCATTCTGTTTCAGCCCCACCCTTGGCATCCTGCCAAGCGGCTCTCCGGAAGGTGAACCTTATTATCTGGAAATCATGCTGGAAAGCAATTCTCCCAAACAGGCGCAAGACTTGCAGACAAAGTCAGGGTCAGATATCCTGCATTACAGGATGCCAGCATTCTGCGTGATAAAACTCTGCTACTTTGACCACGTGGTATGCCATTTGCGCACGCCAGTTTACCTTGAAGGCACAATGGAAACAATTAACTTATAAACAAAGATACTATCATGACTATCAAAGATCTTACACCATCTGTGGTATGGAACAATTTCTATAAAATCACACGGATTCCGCGTCCGTCAAAACACGAGGAGAAAATCAGAGAATACCTTCTGAACTGGGGAAAAGAGCACAATCTGGAGACATTTGCAGACAAGACAGGCAATGTCATCATAAGAGTCCCTGCAACTGAAGGCTACGAGAATCTGAAAGGAGTAGTTTTGCAAGGACATATGGATATGGTTCCCCAGAAGAATTCCGATAAGACACACGATTTCCTTACCGATCCTATTGAAACTCGTATCGAAGGAGACTGGATCAAAGCCTGCGGCACCACTCTCGGTGCAGATGACGGATTAGGAGTGGCACTTGCACTTTCAGTAGCTGAAAGCAAAGATGTTCCTCACGGTCCTATCGAAATTCTTGTCACCTATGACGAGGAGACAGGCATGACAGGAGCCCAGGCACTTGAACCAGGCGTTCTGAAAGGAGATATACTGATTAACCTGGACTCGGAGACTGAAGGAGAACTCTATGTCGGATGTGCCGGCGGAGTTGACGCTTCAGCTGAAGGCGAATACACTCTCAAAGATGCAAGCAAAGAATACAAAGCATTCAATTTCAGCGTAAAAGGCTGTCAAGGAGGTCATTCAGGAATGGATATCATCCTCTATAGGGCCAATGCCAGCAAAATAGCCGCACGCATTCTTCTTCCGCTTCTGTGTGAAGAAGACGTCCTTCTCGTAAACATGGAAGGCGGTACGCTTCGCAACGCCATCGCCAGAGAATGCTTCGCCACCCTTTACGTAAAAGACGAGAAAAAGGCACAGAATTTCATTAATGCCAAGGCCGAAGAAATCCTCAAAGAATACGCGATCACAGATCCGGACATGAACATCAATTTCACACAGGCTGGAGAACTTCACGAGAAATATGTAGACGAGGACGATGCGAAAACCATCCTCCGTGCCATATTGGCATGTCCTGATGGCGTAGAAAGAATGAGTTCAAGCATCCCGGGGCTGGTGGAGACCTCCAACAATATGGCTATGGTCTGCATCAAAGACGGAAAATACAGTGTCAATTCCCTTCTTAGAAGTTCGGTAGATTCCGCCAAAATGGCTTTGTGCGAAAAAATGAAGGCCGTATTTGATCTGGCCGGGGCCAATTTCACACTGAGTGGAGCCTACTCAGGCTGGGCGCCCAACCCAAACTCGGAAATTCTGGAAATAATGACCAATACATACCACAAACTGTACGGCACACAGGCCAAGGTGATGGCTATACATGCCGGATTGGAATGCGGTATTCTCTCGGGAGCATATCCGCACTGGGATATGGTATCCTGCGGACCTACACTTCTTAGCCCACACTCTCCCGACGAAAGAGCGTACATTCCTTCTGTCGAAAAGATATGGGAGTTCCTCAAAGAAGTGCTCAAGAATATCCCTGAATGCAAGAAGAATTAAAGGAACAGCTCAAGGAATGGGCCGGAAAATATAATGATCCGGCCTATTTTTCTGAAGATCCCATATGTTTCCCCCGCGAATTCGCCCGCAGAGGAGCTTGCAAGCAGGACATTGAAATCGCTGCCGTACTTTCCGCGCACTTGGCATGGGGGAGAAGGAATATGATAGTGAGAGACTGCACCAGGCTTTTCGACGAGATGAAATGGGCACCTCTCAATTATGTTCTGGCTGCAGATTACCGGGACGACCAGACCAGTCTTCACAGAACGGTCAAATGGAGCGAGATTGCGCAGATTCTCTCGCGGCTTCGCGGACTTTACATGCAGACAGACAGTCTGGAAGGCCTGTCCGCAGAAGAAATGAGAACCCTTGTCTACGGACAGAAAGATGATCCTAAAGCCGCGAACAAGAAAATAAACATGCTGAGGCGATGGATGGTAAGAAATGACGGGATAGTAGATCTGGGAATATGGAGCTCGACTTCACCCAAAGATCTTATCATACCGCTTGATGTACATGTTTATACTCAGGCCTGCAGCCTTGGGCTCACTCAGCGTAAAAGCAAAGACATAAGCACCGCAAAAGAAATCACGGAGCAATTCAGACAGATATGGCCCGATGACCCTCTGCTTGGAGACTTCGCCCTTTTTGGAGTAGGAGTGACGAAAAATGCCTAGATTGTTTATTCTTTCCGGATGCAACGGCTCCGGGAAAACCACCGCATCTTACAGTCTGCTTCCCGAATTGCTGGAATGCAGCGAGCTTGTCAATTCCGATGAATTTGCCAAGAGCCTCTCCCCGTTCAACCCGTCGGCGGCTTCGGTAATAGCGAGCCGATATATGTTAATGAAAATCAAATATCTGCTTTCTAAAAAAACAGATTTCATCATAGAAACCACCCTTGCCACGCGCTCACTTACAAATACCATCAAAGAAGCGCAAAGCCTGGGATATGAGGTGACACTTCTTTATTTCTGGCTCAATTCAGTGGAATTGGCCATAAGCAGAGTGCGGAAAAGAGTCGAGAGCGGAGGGCACAACATTCCCGAAGATGTCATTAGACGGCGCTATGTCATGGGCCTTAAGTATTTTTTCGAAATATACTGCCCTATCTGCAACAGATGGGTATTGGCAGACAACTCGAAAAGTCCCTTCGCAGTAGTGGCGGAGGGGACACGGGACAATATTCAGATTAAAGACAAAGATAAATATGCTTCTATCAGAAAAATTTGCTATCCAGAAGAATCAGCTGAAGCTTCTATGCCGGGAAGCGCTGAGTAAAGGTGGAGATTACTGCGATCTTTTCTTTGAGAACAGCACCATATGGAATCTTCTGCTTCGTGACGGAGAAGTCTCAAGCGGAGGTTATCATCGGGATTACGGCTGTGGCATACGTGTACTGGACGGAGAAAAAACGGGCTATGCTTATTCCGAGTCCACGGATATGCCGTCCCTGATTAAAGCGGCTCGGGCGGCAGGACTTATCAGCGGCGGCATAAACGCCACCGGGCAATATCAAAAGATGCTGACTGCCACTGAGAACAATTTCTACCCGATGGAGAAGAATCTCTGCGACTCCTCTCCTGCCGGTTTTGTGAACATACTCCGGTCTTTGGACAGCAAGATACGTTCTCTGGAAAACAGAACGGACAAGATAGTGGCATCCCTTTCGTATTCACTCAGCGAGGTTATGATGTATAACTCCCTGGATGAACTTACGGAAGACATGCGGCCACTGTGCTCCCTAAACGTGACCGTAGTCTATGTACAGAACGGAGCATACCAGACGAAAAGCGCATCCAAAAGTCTGAGGATGGGTGCAGAATTCTTCAATGCAAGTCTTGTTGAGGAATTGGCAAAAAAGGTCACCGCAGGGGTGGATGAGATGTTTGAAGCCAAACGTCCTAAGGGCGGGCAAATGAGCGTAGTGATGGCGGCAGGAGCCTCAGGAATACTGCTGCACGAAGCTATGGGACACGCATTTGAGGCAGATTTCAACAGAAAAGGCCAATCAATCTTCTCCGACAAGATAGGCAAACAGATATGCCGTAAAGGCATCAATATAGTGGACGACGCTACCCTGCCCTCATATAGGGGCAGTCTCAATTACGACGACGAAGGCGTACCTGGACAAAAGACCTATATGGTCAGCGACGGAGTCCTGACATCCTTCCTGCACGACAGAATAAGCGCAAAATATTACGGGGTGCCCTCTACAGGCAACGGAAGAAGGGAATCATTCAGATATAATCCTATCCCGCGAATGAGGTCGACTTATATGGAGAGCGGACACGACGGGAACGTGGAAGATCTCATAAAACTGGCCGGAAACGGGATATATGTCGATGAGTTCGCCAACGGTGAGGTAAAAATCGGAGAAGGAGATTTCACCTTTTATGTCAAGAGCGGATTTCTTATTGAAAACGGCAGGCTTACCATGCCAATCAAGGATATAAACATAATCGGAAACGGTCCGCAGGCGCTTGAAAACATAGAGGCTGTCGCAAACGACCTCAAAGTCGACACCGGAAGATGGACCTGCGGAAAAGGCCAAAGCGCCCCGGTGAGCTGCGGAATTCCGTCCGTTTTAATCAACAATCTTACAGTAGGAGGTGGACTATGATAGAAGACAAAGAACTGGAACTGGCTGAAAAAACATTGGAATTTGCCAGAAAAGAGGGAGCCTCCCAATGCAGAGTAACACTCAGCAAAAGCACATCAGACCTTCTCGACACTCTTAACGGTCATCTGGATAAAGTGACGCACTGCTTGGATAAGAGTCTCAGCCTGTCACTTTTCATAGACGACAAATTCGCTACCTTCTCAACCAACAGGCTGGAAGAGAAGGAACTGGCTGACTTCGTCCGGACCGGGGCACAGATTACCCGTATGCTCGAAAAAGACCCCAACAGAACACTGCCTCAAAAAAAAAGATGCGCTACGGCAGCAATCAAGGGCGATGAACTTGGACTCTACGACAGCGATTACAACCAGCTCAACAGCGAACACAGAAAAGAATTGGCCCTTAGCAAAAGTCTTAATATCAATACAAAAGGAGAAAATTACAGCATTATTTCAGAAGAAGGCCAATACAGCGACTCTGAATTTGATTCCATTATCCTCGATTCCAACGGAGTATTCTGCAGACATCGTGAGACCTCCTTCGAATATGCCAGCGAAGTGACCATAGAAGACAGTCACGGTAACAAATACAGCAATTATTACTGGACATCCGCACCATTTCTAAAAGATCTGGATTTGTCTGATATAGGGGAAACGGCGCTTGAACGTGCTGTCACACAGATAGGGGCAAAAGCCGTAAAAAGCGGAAAAAGGACCATGGTGGTACGTAGCGATGTGGCCGCCAAACTGGTAACTCCCGTGCTCAGCGCACTCAACGGATATTCTCTTCAACAGAACAATTCATTTCTGGTCGACAGCCTGGGCAAGAAAATCTTTAGCGGGAAGATGAACCTTGTTGACTGCCCTCTAATCAAAGGAGAAAGCGGGTCCAGGCTTTTCGACAGCGAAGGAGTGTCCACTTCAGAGATGGACATCATACGCGACGGCGAGATAAAGACATATTTCATCAATACTTATATAGGCAATAAAATGGGCTTACGGCCGACCATCGAAGACAGTACAAGGGTATGTCTGAAACCGACGGTCAAAGGAACAGGGCTCGACGGCATGCTTGCGGAGTGTTCCGATGGAATACTTGTAACCGGCTTTAACGGAGGCAATTGCAATAGCGCAACCGGCGATTTTTCTTACGGCGTGGAAGGATTTGAATTCAAAAACGGCAAACTTCTGCGTCCCGTCACGGAAATGCTCATCACAGGTAATTTCCTTACCCTATGGTCAGATTTCTTCATGGCGGCTGATGACACCCGCAGATGCATGAGCAAACTCATACCTTCCATAGCATTCAGGAACGTAGATTTCAGTGGAGAATAATTTTTAAACATATGAAAGTAGAACAGAACAAAGTAGTGGCACTCAGCTATACCCTTATAGTTGACGGAGCCGTGGCAGACAAGGCTTCTGCCGAAAAGCCCCTCGAATACATACACGGGAAAGGCATGCTTCTTCCAAAATTCGAGCAGGAAGTAGCAGGAAAAGAAGTAGGCGAAAGCTTCGAATTTACGCTTACTCCAGAGGAAGGGTATGGTCTTTACAGTTCGGATTATCTCTTCGAACTTCCTCTAAGCGCATTTGAAATAGACGGAAAAGTGAGAGAAGACCTTCTGCAGATAGGTAGGGTAATCCCTATGATGAATCAGGATGGCGGTGTAGTTCAAGGAACTGTCAAAGAAGTAAAAGCGGAATCTGTCCTTATGGATTTCAACCATCCGATGGCAGGAAAAACTTTACATTTTACAGGCAGTGTCGTAAATGTAAGGGAAGCCAGCGAAGATGAATTGGCCAATGGACTCACGCACAAATGCGGTTGTGGCAAAAAGAAAGAAGGTGGCTGCGACGGCGGTTGTGAGGGCGGCTGCGATGGCGGGTGCGGAGATTCAGGCTGCTGTGGCGAAGGTTGCAATTAAGCCTACAATTATCGCCAGCGCCACATTGATGGCTTTGCCCAGAAAGAAACTTCTCTTGTTCTCCGCCAACAGCGGAAGTCCTGCATGACCATCCTGAGCAATACAGCTCGCCAACAGGACAGGAAGAGGGACAATTCCCTGAGCAAATAGAGTTACAAAAATAAGATGCGGCCCTGATTCAGGTATAATGCCTATCAGGGCTGCAAGTATTATCATAAGTACAGTCTTATCGCTGATCCACGCATTTACGTCTACATACTGCTGAAGAACGGCAATAAGCAAAAGTACAGAAAAAGTCCACGCAAATACCCTGGGAATGTGTTTCACAATCACGTGATGAAATACGTTTTCTTTCAGGAAGACCTTCAGAGTCCTATGATGCTTGCAGTGCTGAAGATCCTCATCTTCAGAAATATCAATATCGTCACAATGCTTGGCCTTTATTTTCAAGCTGTCTACAGCAAGTCCCGTCAGAAAAGAGAGCACAAACAGGAAAGCCATTATCCATAAAGCTTTTATCGGAAACAAGGACAGCATTATAAAAGCTTCGTCTCCACAGGAAGCCACCATCATGGCGACGAGCGAGCCGAAACTTACAAGAGCGTGATTATACAAGGACGTCACAGCAAATCCCCCCGCGCATCCCGGGATGATACCCAATAATGAGCCTATTGCCACCTGCCCTACCCGACTGCGCTTTACTTTTCGAAAGATTCCCCCGTGCGACTCCACATTCAAGGCTTCTATCAGAGTCATCATCACGGTTACAAAAGCACACACCTCAAGAGAGTCTTTCAAGACATCGAAAATAACCTGCACACTCATATCCAATCTTATCTTTTAGGCTGTATGCGAAGAACATAAAAAAGAGAAAAAATCTCAAGACGTCCAAGCAGCATAAGGAAAGAATCCGTAAGTTTAAGCACCCAAGGAAGCTGTGAATAATTACTCATCACGCCCACCTCACCAAACCCGGGGCCCACATTTCCAAGACAAGCTACACTGGCAGAAAATCCGCTGAGGATGTCCATACCGAAACCTGTATTTATCAAAGCACCTATCGCAATAATGAAAAAATAAATGGCCATGAATGTCTTGGAATCAGAAACCCGGTTTTCGGAAATCGGTCTTCTGTCCACCTTCACCACATTCACCTGATTAGGATTGGCCAATGCCTTCAACTTGGCTCTGACCGACTTATAGCATACGAGCATACGGTCAAACTTCATACCTCCCGAGGTAGAGCCTGAACATCCGCACACTATGCTGCAGCCTATAAGAACCACCATACTCATCGCCGGCCACATGTTACTGTCCGCTGAAGAGTAACCGGTGGTGCTTATGAAAGCGGCGACCTGAAAAAATGCCTTGCGCAGACTCTCCGCTACATTGGTATACGTCCCGCTACATAAAAGGTTCAAAGCCACCACGATTACACAGACTGCCACTACGGCGATAAAACTTCTGGACACCTCAGATTGGAACAGATTTTTCTGTTTATCCCGCGTAAAGAGGGAATATATCAGACAGAAATTTATGCTGGCAAGCACCATAAACACGGCCAGAACGGTCTCTATCAAAGGACTGTTATAATATGCTATACTCAAATTCTTAGTGGAAAAGCCGCAGGTGGCAACCGTAGACATGGCGTGAGTCAGCGCATCGAACCATCTCATTCCGCACAGTTTCAATACAAAAACAAGAACTGCGGTCAATACAAGATAAGTGGTCACCATCATTTTCACAAGCGATTTTTCGCGTGTGGATGCATCGTCACGTGCAATTCCGGACACTTCCACGCCCGTAAGCACCGCCCCGTTACCAGAACCGGCAGGAATCACCATGGAGAAAAGGGCCACTATTCCTATACCCCCCATCCAAGCTGTAGACATTCGCCAAAAAAGAAGGCCGGAAGGAAGCGCTTCTATGTCGTTCAACACAGATGCTCCTGTAGTCGTAAAACCGGACACGCTTTCAAACAACGCATTGATTACCGTAAACTCTCCTCCGTACATCAGATAAGGAACAGTTCCGAAAACACAGGCAAAAACCCATGAGCCTACCACTATATAATAGCCTTCCTTTATGGTAATTCTATGGCTGTCAGAAGAATTATCCCGCACAAATATGCGAGGGAAGGCCCCGAATATTCCGACTATCACTGCCGAAAAAAGCAGAGGGACGAAACTGGGATCCTTCGCGCCGTGAGCGGCTACCATAGCAGAAAAGAGCATCATCGCAGCCTCAAGAAGGAGCGATATGCCTATCATTCTTATTACCAGCTTTGTCCGCATAAAATCACGCAAATATACGAATAATAGCTCAAGTTCTTTTTGCGAAAAGTGTATCTTTGTGATAAAAATTGATATTATGCTTCTCTCTATAGTCCTTTCAGCTCTGCTGTCATTATCATCGCCTTCTGAAAACACGGAGGTTTCGGCTTATGAATCAGCGCCACAACGTCCCAAAGTAGCATTGGTCCTCTCCGGAGGAGGAGCAAAGGGACTTGCCCACATAGGCGTAATCCGATATCTGAGGGAAGTCGGAATTCCAGTCGATTTCGTAGTGGGAACGAGCATAGGCTCCATCGTGGGGGCGATGTACTGTCTGGGATATGACGATACTCAGATGCTTGAGATACTATATTCCCTTGATTGGCCATACTATCTGGGAGACGGAGTCGAAAGAAACCAGATGATGTATCAGCAGAAAATCAACAACGACAAATATGATCTGAGTTTTCCTTTCGGTACGGGGGAACTCACCTTCGACAATCTGAAGAACAATGGCCAGACAAATCATTTCGAGCTGCTTAAATCGCTGATGCCTAGCGGAGTGATAGAGGGCAACAATATTCTCAACCTCTTCTATGACATGTGTATAGGATACACGGACGAAATGGACTTCGCTGACCTGCCTATCCCGTTTGTGTGCGTGTCCACCGATATCGTGAACGGAACAGCCAACATACACACCCGCGGGATCCTCCCTCTTGCACTGAGAGCCAGCATGAGCATGCCTGGAGTTTTCAATCCGGTTTTTACCGAAAAACAAGCTCTTGTAGACGGAGGAATACGGAATAATTTCCCTGTAGACATAGCCCGTAATATGGGTGCAGACATCGTGATAGGAGTAAATCTGGCTATTGAAAAGGAATCGGACCCCGAGAAGCTCAAGCCCTACCTTTCCCAAGTTAGCCAACTTATCAAAATCTTCATCGGCAACGGCCTTGAGGAGAACAACCAGGCTTGTGACGTGCTGGTATATCCGGACCTTAAAGGAAGAGGTTCATTGGACTTCAGCCAGAAAAACATGAATGAATTGGCCGATATAGGCTATAAAGAAGCTCAAAAACACGGTCGTGAGCTTCAACGCGTACATGATTTTCTGGCAGAATATGGAAATTGCCAACAAAAATACCAGGCTCCCAAGGCACACAATCTGGTAGGCAAGACATTCTCTCTTTCGCAGATCAACATCAAGGGAGCAGATTCCCTGGACAAAGACTGGATTATAGGGCACAGCGGCCTGAGTACAGGCAAAGACATCACTATGCAGAACATAAAGAACGCAGTTTCTGCACTTTATGGCACACGTGCCTACTCATCTGTCATTTATTCTCTGGAAGAAGACGGGAACGGACAATACATAATTGATTTCGAACTCACCCCCCAGAAACCGCACACGCTCAATCTGGGCCTGCGTTTCGACAATCACGATGCGCTGCAATCCATCATGAGAATAGGAATAAACGAGCAGATAATACACGGATTCCAGGGGGAATTCACGGCGAAGCTCTCCTACAATCCGTCATTCAGCACAACACTGTCATATCTGCCGGTGAAATTTCCTAAAATCTCTTTCTCCTACGACATTATAAAAAGAGATGCCGACATTTATGAAGACGGACTGATATCCAATAACCTCCGATATGTGGCCCAGAGACTGAGAATCTATTTTTCAGATATGGTGCACGTAAAGACCAGCGTAAAAATCGGCTCACAGTACGAAAACATGTCATTTCTCAGAGCCATGTCATCGTATTGGACCACTTCCCTGGACTCAAAGATGAGACCCATACGGACACTTAGTCTGTTTGCAGAGGCGCATTACGATAATCTGGACAACAATTATTTCCCGACAAGCGGCAGCCAGGCATTTTTCAAGATAAGTCAGAACCTGCTGCATTTCCGGGATAAAGGTGTAGAATTCAGACCATTCAGCGTCATTAACGCCTCGTACAAGACCGCACTGAAGGCAAATGACCATCTGACACTACTGCCACAAATCTACGGAGCCATTAATTTCGATGACGCCTGCCACTGGGGAGATGAAAACTTCCCTGCCACCTACGGAGACGACATGGCACTGGGGCATAGCCCGATATATCCGCAAAAAATAGGAGGTACCACTGTGGATTACGATTTTTACGGACAATTGCCTTTTGCAGGATTATATCATACATCATCAGTCGGCAATGCACTGATAGCCAGGCTGGATACAAGATGCAGCCTGAAAGGAAACCAATACCTGACGCTCAAAATGAACTATGCCAGGGCAGGAAGTCTTAATCATCTTTTCACTTCCGCATATGCGGACAATCTGGTCGGAGTCGCCGCAGAGTATTCGATAGACACCATCATAGGCCCCATCTCTTGTGAATTGGGATGGAACAATATGACAGAGAAAATAGGAGTTTTCCTGTCGCTGGGAAGAATGTTCTAAAAAAGAAAAGCACCATAAGTAATTAAACTTATAGTGCTTTTCTTGTGACGCCTATAGGATTCAAACCTATGACCTTTTGATCCGTAGTCAAATGCTCTATTCAGCTGAGCTAAGGCGCCAGATGTTCCGGAGCGAACTCCGGATATCTTACTCGGCAGTCTTCACTGCAATCTTCTTCTCACGGATACGTGCCTTCTTACCGGCAAGATCACGAAGATAGAAAATACGTGCACGGCGAACCTTACCTACCTTTACAAGTTCAATGCTCTCGATAAATGGTGACTCATAAGGGAAAATTCTCTCAACACCTACACCGCTGGCAACTTTGCGAACTGTGAAAGTTCTAGTAAAAGGAGAAGCACCGGAAATCTGAAGAACTACTCCTCTGAATTTCTGAAGGCGCTCTTTATCACCCTCTTTTACCTTGTAAGTAACGATGACAGTATCACCTGCTTTAAAATCAGGATACTGCGCAGCTTTATTCTGTGCAAAAGCCTGCTCTACAATTTTAATTGCGTCCATATCAAAAAATCAATCTTAAACGCAGCATCAATGAACCGTTCACCGAGAGGCTGCCAATTGGGATTGCAAAGATATAAAGTTTTGTTTAATCCGCAAAATAATTTTAGAAAAACTTAGCTTCTTTTTCAAAAATAGCTTTGTCTTCTCTGCTTGGAGCCGGAGCAGACTCTCCGCTGTCTCTAAGAGATTCGAACATCTGCTTGTACCCTTTTGACAATTTGTGCGGAATCCACACCAGAATCTTCACATAAAGGTCTCCCTTACCATAACCGTTGACAGTCGGCAAACCCTTTCCGCGAAGTTTCTCCACATATCCGCTCTGCGTTCCCGGATCAAGTTTCAGTTTATAGTCGCCATCCAGACAAGGAACAGCCACCTCGCATCCAAGCACAGCGTCGGCTATGGATATCACTCTGGTGTAAAACAGGTTATTACCCTCACGCTTCAGTTTAGCATGTTCCGTCTGCTCGATAACAACCAGCAGATCGCCGTTCACTCCACCCTGAGGTGCGCTATGTCCTTCACCATGTACGGTAAGCTGCATCCCCGACTCCACCCCGGCAGGAATCCTGACGGGAACAGTCTCCTTAACCCGTACAAGCCCGGTTCCGGAACATTTTCTGCACGGATTAGTCACTACCTTACCTGTTCCGTTACAGTTCGGACAGGTGCTGTACGAAATGCTTCTTCCGAAGAACGAATTGCTAACCCTCTGCACCTGGCCTGTTCCCTTACAAGTAGGACAAGTCTTCACATCCGATGCATTCACGGCGCCACGCCCATTACAATCAGGACAAGGACGCATCCTCTCTATCGTAACCTCCTTAGTGCAGCCGCTCGAAATCTCCTCAAGAGTCAGATAAACCCTGGTGCGAATATCACGGCCTCTTAGCGTGCGTTTCTCCGATTGCCCCTGGCCAAATCCCCCGAAACCTCCGAAACCGCTGAAACTGCCGCCTCCGAAAGCTCCGCCGAACAAATTATTGAGAATATCATTAAGATTGCCGAAGCCCTGACTCCAATCCTGAGAAGCTCCCCCATCCATTCCGGCAAAACCAAACTGGTCGTATCTGGCGCGCTTATCCTTATCACTCAGGACAGAATACGCCTCTGAAGCTTCCTTGAACTTCTCCTCGGCGTTTTTTTTCTCAGCATCGGTTCCATTAACCCAACGGTCCGGATGCCACTTGAGGGCGCATTTTCTATACGCCTGCTTTATATCATCTTCCGAGGCACTTTTTTCTATGCCAAGCACCTCATAATAATCTCTTTTCTGCGCCATACAACTATTCTCCCACTACGACTTTAGCATAACGAAGTATCTTCCCATTAAGAAGATAACCTGTCTGTATAACATCTATGACCTTACCTTTCAGCTCCGGGCTCGGTGCCGGGAACTTGGTCACGGCATCATGAAAATCGGTATCAAATTCCTTACCCTTCGCTTCTATCGGCTCCAGCCCCTTTCCCTTCAGATAGTCCATCAACTTGTTATAGATAAGAAGAGTACCCTCCTTGGCAACTGAATCTGTCTCCTTTTCAAGCATACTGAGTGCCCTCTGACAATCATCCAGCACAGGAAGAAGTCCTTTTATGACATCGGCCGATGCATTTGACAGAAGAGTGAGCCTTTCCTCGGCACTGCGGCTGCGGAAAGTCTGAAATTCCGCCATCAGACGAAGATAGTCATCGTGCTCTTTAGACAATTTGTCATTAAGAGCATCTATCTGGGCCTGCTTCTCGTCCTTCTTCTCTTTCTTCACTTCCTTAGTCTCCTTGGCTTCCTTCTTCGTATCTTTTCCCGGCTCAGCGGTCTGCTGAGACTGTTTTTTTTCTTCTTTATCTTTACTCATATCTGATTATTTTCCCTTTTTACAAAAGAATCTTCAAAACATCTGCCAATGCCCGCGCACTGACAAATTGGCATTTTCAATAAAGCATCTGCCCGCCAATAAACTCGCGCATGATGGAAGTAGGCGGAATGGCGGCTATATCCTTCTCGGTCAAAGGCAACACCGGACGCAGGTACTCCAAAAGAAAAGCGGCCTTGTCATAAGCGGCGGACGAGGACGGAATGTCTCCCAAAAGAGGCTCCGCATAATACTTCAGCATAGGCAGGTCATACAGCGACGAGGAATTGAACACGACATCGGCATTCTCCTGAAAAGGAAATATGTATTTAACTTCACCGGCGCGCACATCAGGCCAACGTGCTATCGTCTCCTCCGGAGGATTGCCTCGCGTACGGTTGTCTCTCACGATTCTGCGCAAAAGACGTTTATCAGCCGAAGAATTATGAGGGCCGTTTTCTTCCTGAAGGACAGAAAGAGCCGAAATATAAATCTTAAAGAAGCGTGATGGATCCAAAGTGGGAGTAAGTGCAGGATTAAGCGCGTGTATTCCCTCCATCATCAATATGTCAGACGATGCCAGCCGCATCTTTCTCCCTTCGAAGACACGCTTCCCGCTTACAAAATCGTAACGCGGAAGCTCCACCTCCTCTCCCTTCAGAAGGGCCTCCAGCTGCTCGCTCAAAAATTGGACATCCATCGCGGCAAGTGACTCGAAATCTTTCCTTCCATCGGGAAGACACGGAGTCATATCCCTGTTCTTAAAATAGTTATCAAGTTCTATAACTTTAGGAGTAAGTCCCAGAACACGGCATTGCTGCGCTATGCGAAGTGAAGATGAAGTCTTTCCACTGGAGGACGGACCGGACATCATGACTACCCTGCACTCATCCTTTTTCCAGAAAATCTGATTGGCAATTTCCGCATATTTTCGTTCCTGACGAGCCTCACACAAATTGATAAGCGGTATCGTACGTCCGGAAAGCATCACCTCACGAAGTTTGCCCAGCGTATCGATGCCAATTGCTGAACTCCAATCCGAAAATTCCCTGGTAGCAGCTTCTATTTTTGTCATTTTATATCAGAATATATAATTCAAAACAATTGTCAGCCCCATAGGATATTCGCTGTGAGCGATAACCTGGGCGGCCTCCACACTTATTATGAAATTCTGATTCATCGCAAGTTTCAAGCCAGCACCGGCAGAAACTGCATATTTGTCACCTTCTCCGAACACATCCGGGCGATACGCTCTGGCGACATAACCTGCATCCAGAAATGGGTTCGTGGCCAAATACCATGATTGGCCCAGGAATTTAAAATCAAAAAGACGGGCACGGAACTCGAAATTCCCCCAAAGATATCCTTCGCCGGTAAGACGGTTCTGTATGAGTCCGCGGACCGTATTCAGACCGCCAAGGCCTTCAGAGCCGGTCTGCCTTAGATAGAGAGTGTATATTACCGGAAGCATATAGAAAGGCGTCTGGCCCGCAACAGTATCCTGATAACCAAGATGATAGGCAAATACGAAACGATCGCTTCCCAGAGAAATGTATTGGCGGAAATGAGCCACCAGTTTCAAATATCCGCACTCCACTCCGAAAAGCCGCGGAGAGCCGTTAATGTAGGCCTCAGCCCAGATACCACGCGAAGGGGCGGCCTCCAGATCTCTGGTGTCATATACTGCGCCCACTTTAGCTTCAATGTGAGATCCTCCTCCTGCCTGTACTGAGGAAATCAGTCCCTCACGTACATATTGTGAATAAAGTGAAGTGGAACTCTGGTATTTGTCAGAAGAAAAATCCTTGTTCTTCATGCTCCAGAACGACGCTCCGGCCACCCAATTCATATTCTCCGCTATACGCCCTTGAAAGTCAAGCAGAACGCGAAGCATCCCGCGTTGGTAATTATACCTTGCTACCTGCGTGTCCTGATTCAGGTCATACTGTTTCTCGTATTTTACAGCTCCGTTGAAACCGTAAAAATAATACAAAGGATCATATTGATAACTGATTGCGCTCGTGACTCTTACCCCCGGGATAAGATGTTTGCTGTCATATTGGGCATGAAGAAGAGTCTGTCCCTTTGTATATCGCGAAGCCTCCACATAAAAACGGTGCTCATATTCCGGAAAGAGAGAGCCGTCTCCATAATAAAAGGCATCGGCGCACACGCCATACTGAAATCCAAGATCCGAATTATACGATACACAAGGCAGCGGTCCTATGTTCCATCCGCTTACCTTATCATCTGCCCAGGCCGCCGTACACATGGCAAGAAGCCCGACAATCAAACTGGTAGGTTTTTTCATGGTCGCAAATTTACGATAAAAATATTAATTTCGCAGTCTGTTAAATTATGCCGTCATTTCTTCAAATAGAGAACATCTCCAAGTCCTACGGGCCGAAGGTTCTTTTCGAAAACATCGCCTTCAATATCAACGAAGGGGACAAAATAGCCCTGATCGCTCCAAATGGAACAGGAAAAACCTCCCTCATGCGAATTCTTGCGGGGGAAGACAAGTCAGACTCCGGAGGAAGCATCAAATTCCTGAAAGAAGTACGCATAGCATTTCTGAAACAGGATTTTAATTTCGATAAAGAGAAGAGCATATATGAGCAGATAATCGAAGGGAAAGACTTCGACTATGAGCTTCGGGCGAAAAAGATTCTGGATGAATTCTCGCTGACACCACAGCAAAAGATGTCCGAACTGTCCGGAGGAGAAGTGAAAAGAGTAGCCCTGACACAGTTGCTTGCACAGGACGCCGACTTTCTCATAATGGACGAGCCTACGAACCACCTCGACCTGGATGCCATAGAATATCTGGAGTCATTTCTCAGGCGAAGCCGATGCACGCTTTTTATGGTCACGCACGACAGATACTTTCTGGACAGGGTCTGCAATACCATAATGGAACTCGACCACGGTTCAGTGTACATCTATAAAGGAGATTATGAAAATTATCTCGAAAAGCGTGACGAACGTATAAAAAACTATAACGCAGAGACAGACAAAGTCCGCAATATCCTGCGACGCGAACTCGAATGGATGCACGCCACTCCCTGCGCACGCAGCGGCAAGGCAAAATACCGCAAACAGGCCTTCTGGGACCTGAAAGAAAGAAGCGAACAGACATTCGTCACCAGGAGCATCAACCTCGATGAAATGAGTCGGGGAAGCAGGTTGGGAAGCAAGATAATAGACTGCAAACATCTGTCATTCTACTATGACGACATATGTTACCTGCATGATTTCACCTATAATTTCCAGCGCTACGAACGTGTGGGCATAGTCGGAGCGAACGGAGCCGGAAAAAGTACCTTTCTGGGACTGCTGGTCGGAGATGACACTCACGGAGGAACGCTCAGCGGAATAATCGAGCGCGGAGAATCTCTCAAAATAGGATACTACCGCCAACAGGGAATGACATTCAACGAGGACGATACGGTGTTGGAGACAGTTCCGGACATGCATCTGCTCAACCGCTTCCTCTTTCCCCATGACATGCTTTCCAACCGGATAAGTTCACTCTCCGGCGGAGAGCGGAGAAGGCTCTACCTTCTCACCATACTCATGCAGAACCCTAACATGCTGATTCTGGATGAGCCTACCAATGATCTGGACATCGTGACGCTCAACATATTGGAAGAATATCTTCTGGAATTCAAGGGCACCGTCATAATAGTCTCTCACGACAGACATTTTCTCGACAGACTGACAGATCATCTGCTCGTATTCTGCGGCGGTGGAGAAATAAAAGATTTCATAGGCAACTACACGGAATACCGCAGTTTCCTGAAGGATTACATCTCAGAACAGAAGGCTCGCGAGAAAGAGTCCGCCTCCAGAAAACCTGAGGGCATGGTGACAAAGCCCCAAAACAAGACGCGCAAGCTTTCATTCAAAGAGAAAAGAGAACTGGAGCTGCTGGAAATGGAGATTCCGCAGATTGAAGCCGAACTCAAACGACTTGAAGAAGATATGAGCTCCGGCCTGGCTGACTTCAATCAGATTCAGGACAATGCAAAAAAATACGAAGCTCTGAAAGGTGAACTTGACCTTAAAGAGCTCCGTTGGCTTGAATTGTCAGAAATCCCTGCCTGACTATCAGTGCAAGCGACGTTTGCTTCTGCGCTTTTTCTTCGAATTGGAGGTAATGGCAAAATACGCCACACCTGCTATTATTACAACAGCGACAATCACATAGGTCAGAGTACTTGCCTGACTGCCCTTGACATCCTGCCACATTGAAAGGAGTTTCTCGGTATCATCGCCCCAGTCGTGCTCAAGAGCGCAGCGCTCTATCACCGATTTGTCAGGATAAAGGATAGGATCCACCCTTACGGACGAAGCGTCAGGGCCGAAGAAATAAGACAAATCCACAGGCTCGCAAGTCTCATCTATTTGAGACTCAAGAACTTCCCAAGCACCGTTAGATGCCACATATCCTGTCTCATCCATATTGCGTATGGCTATGTCAGGACGACTCATGAAGTTAATGAAATAAGTGGCGGCCTTGACATTCTTGGCATATTTAGGAATCACCCAGCCGTCGAACCATACGGTAGAACCTTCCTCAGGCACAACATAATCCAGATTAACGCCTACAGAAGCGGCCTCATTGATGGCCCAGACCGCATCGCCGCTCCAGTTCAGAGACACATAGGCGCGTTCCTTTGTCAACTGTTCCTTGCCCAGATCGGCCTCCCAGCCATACACACCCGGTTTGCACTGAAGCAAATAGTCCTTCACCAGGGAAATAGACTCGTCAGAAGAATCGTGCATAAGAGAAGACAGAGTAACTTTTCCAGATGCCAGTTCTCTTTGTTTAAGATAAATAAGAACAGGAGCGTAAACATCGCGCGGAGCGTCCTTTATAAGTATTTTCCCGGCGAACTTAGGGTTACGGATAATATCCCAGGTAGACGCCTCTTCACGGCTCACCTTATCAGAATTGTAGATGATGCCGGTAGTTCCCCACATATATGCGACTGAGTACTGATTGGCATCAACCGAAGGATTTATGGATTTGAACATGCTTTCTATGAAAGGCGAGCGGTTCTGCGCTATATAGTTAGGCGTATTCCCAAGACACGCAAAATCCAAAGGAAGAAGCAGGTCCTTATTGAGCATCCGCTCTATGATATAATCGGAAGGACACACCACATCGTAGTCTTCATGCCCCTTCTCTATCTTTGAGAGCATCGCTTCGTTGACATCGAAAGTCATATAGATGACCTCCACCTTTTCACCGGTCTGTTCAAAGTACCAATCTTTAAAATCATCAAGTACACCTTCCGCGATATAGTCGGACCAGTTGTACACCTTCAGGACGTGACTTCTGTCTTGAGCCGCAAGCGAAACGGAAAGCAGCGACAGAACAAAAAAGGAAAAAACTCTAAAAAATCTTTTCATCGTCTAATTTTGTTTTTGTTTTTTTATTGATCTGATGTTAACGAAAAAGAGAACCAGCAGGACGGCCAGAAAAATCATGGTCATCATAGGTTTAAGCTCCGGAGTAAGTCCACTCTTGCGCGCATCCGCATAGATGAAAGTAGACAGTGTCTCAAGACCTGAAGATCCTGCAGTAAAGTATGTTACCGCGAAATCATCGAGACTCATCGTAAATGCCAATATAAATCCGCTCACCATCCCCGGGCGCAGCTGAGGAATCAGAACCTTTCGCAGGGCCTGCGAAGGAGTAGCGCCCAAATCAAGAGCCGCTTCATATATGTTCGGATTGAGCTGCGAGAGCCTTGGCAGGACATTAAGCACCACATAAGGGGTACAGAATGTTATGTGAGCCAGCACCACCGTAACATATCCTTTGCTGACGTGCAGAAAGACGAACAGAAGGAAAAGCGACACACCGGTAATGATGTCCGGGTTAAGCATAGGGATATTATTGAGAAAGGTCATGGCCTTTTTCGAGCGTCCTTTCATATTGAATATGCCAATCGCGGCCAACGTACCCAGAACCGTAGATACGGCACTTGCCATCAGGGCCACAAGCAAGGTGTTTTTCAGCGCGACCATAAGGGAAGCCGAGCTGGAATTGGCTCCGGTGAAAAGATTCTCATAGAGCTGCAGAGTGAACCCTGTCCAGTTACCCAAAGACTTGGCCTCGGTAAATGAAAAGACAGCGATAAAAATGATAGGCAGGTAAAGCATCAGCAAAACCAACCACAGATAGCACTGGGCCAATATCTTTTTAATTTTCATCTTTATCTTTCTGTAGTAAAGTTGACAATCCTATTATCACAAGCATTACAAGCGAAAGGGCCGCACCCTGATTCCACATGAGATTATTGAACTGCTCCTGAATGATGGAACCGAAAAGCTGTATCCTGTTGTTCGTGAGAATCTCCGAAATGGCGAAAGTCGACACCGTGGGCATGAACACCATCATCACGCCACTGAGCACACCGGGTAGGGAAAGCGGCAAAGTCACCTTCCAAAACACCCTCGACGGGCTCGCTCCCAGATCCTGAGCCGCTTCTATATAGCTCTTGTCCAATTTGCGCAGAGTGTTATAGATAGGATAAATCATAAACGGCAGATAGTCGTATGCCAATCCGAAAAGCAGCGTTCCCTTTCCCAGGCCTATTCCAAGCGAATTGAAAATCTCCGCCGTTGCAAGCGTGCGCATAAGCGCATTTATCCACATCGGAAGAATAAAGAGCACCACGGTAAAAGTGGAGCGGTTCAATGCCTTGTCCGCCAGGATATATGCGATCGGATAACCTATCAGTATACATATCAAGGTATTCTCCAGAGCAATCTCCAGCGAGACCATAAAGGAATTGACTATCTTGGCTTCCGTGAAAAATGCGAAGATGTTGGACAGAGTGAAAGTGCCATTGGAATCAGTGAAGGCATAAACCGCTATAAGGGCAAGCGGCAAAACCACGAACAATATCAAAAAGATAAAGTAAGGGATGGCCCAATTTGACCTTTTAACCATCTATCTTCGTAATTTTAATGTCCTGAGGCAAAATGTTTATTCCCACCAGGTCATTCTTGTCCCAGACATCCTGAGTATCGACAAAAAGCCTGTAGCCCTCAGGGGTTTTCACTTCGAGATGATAATGATCTCCCTTGTAAAGGATATTGCGGATATGTGCCGACACTACCGCATCCTGCTGGTCATCAAGAAGATCCACCTTATCAAATGCTACCTGAACCTTTACCTTGTCACCTTTCTGCAGATTCGTCTGAGTACATTCACACTCCTCATCAAGGAAAAGAACGCTCGAAGATGAGGTCATCTCACCTTCGAATTCATTACAAAGCTGCTTATGCATCACCTGTATATCGGACGGCTTGATTATAAGTCCCACCTTACTGCCCACTTCAAAGGCGTTATAGTCCTGAATCACAAACTCATAGCCATTATCACTGTCTACGAACATCTCATAATGCACTCCCTTGAAGATGCAGGAACGTACTGTAGCTGTAAATTGTGCGGCCTCGGTGTTATACATTATGTATATGTCCTCCGGACGCACCACTACATCCACAGGTTCGTCGGGAGCGAAACCGCTATCCACACACTCGAACTCGTGACCGGCGAAAACCACTTTTCCGTCACAAGGCATCACGCCGTCCAGAATGTTCGAATCACCTATGAAATCTGCCACGAAAGCATTCTGCGGCTCATTATATATGTCAGTAGGAGTACCTATCTGCTGTATCTGACCATCGTTAAAGACCACTATCGTGTCCGAAAGCGTAAGCGCTTCCTCCTGATCGTGAGTGACATAAATAAAGGTTATGCCCAATTGGCGGTGCATTTCCTTCAGTTCTATCTGCATATCCTTGCGCATCTTGAGGTCAAGAGCGCTTAGAGGTTCATCCAGAAGCAGCACCTTAGGCTGGTTCACGATGGCACGGGCTATGGCTATTCTCTGTTGCTGACCTCCGGAGAGAGAATCGACATCCCTGTCTTCATAGTCAGTCATGGAAACCAGCTTGAGAACTTTTTCCACTCTTTTATCTATCTCGTGGACAGGAAGTTTCTGCAGTTTAAGGCCAAAAGCCACATTATCATAGACATCCAGATGAGGGAAAAGGGCATAACGCTGGAATACCGTATTGAGCGGGCGCTTATAAGGCGGGAGGTCGGAGATATCCTTACCTTCAAGGGTAATGACACCCTGACTTGGAGTGAGAAATCCCGCGATCAGCCTTAAGAGCGTGGTTTTACCACAACCGGAAGGCCCGAGAAAAGTTATGAATTCGCCTCTTTTGATGGACAGATTAACGTCATCGAGCACCTGTTTTTCTCCGAACCAGTGAGAAATATGTTCGAGACTGATGATAACATCCTCTTTCTTATTTACCATTTCTTGCCGAAAGAACAAATCAACCCTACACTGAAATTCCAAGAAAGCTCCGACGGAACATCGCCATACTTATATGCACACAACGCATGGAATTTTACGAATTCACAAGGTGCGTATGACGCCAGCAAGCCCACTGTTCCGTATTTGGTATCCAGACTCTTACAATATTCATAATCCGTATAGAACCTGGTGCCTATCTTCTCTATCGGAGCATAATCCGCGCTGAATGCGATGGCCTTTCCCCTGGCGAGAAGGCTGTCATCGTTCCCGACAACATTCTGTCCATCAAGAGTAAATGAAAGATTATCAAGACAATAAAGCTTCACGCCTGCACTGTACGTACCGAATTCATCACCCGTACCGGTTCCGAAAAGATTATAAGCAGCCCTGATGGAAAGAATGTCATCGTCCCTTACGGCGCGTACGCCGAAAGTATAGAGATTGCTTGTAAAAAATCTCTCTCCGAAAGGAGAAGTGGTATAAGCCACCTCAAGTTTTCTGACATCGTCGAAGTTAAAGGCTGTCGAAATCCCCCACTGGTAAGAATTCATGCTGTTCCATACTGATGAAGCAAACGGAAGATGAATATTATAGTCATATTCATCGAACTCGTGAGTTCCCCACAGAATAGGCATTTTACCTAAAGAAATGTCCCACTTTCCGGAATTGAAGGTAAGATAAGACCAGTCAAGCCAATTGACATTGTCCGAATGAAAAGTATTCGAATACAGATCACCGGGCGTGGAACTCAACCAATGGTTGGAGATACTGTAAGAGAAGTGCTCAGAAATCGAGCCTTCAAGAAGGGTGTAAAGAGATGTGTTGCCAAGCGGGTCAGACGAAAGATATTCGGCCCTGGCAATAACGGACAGCTCGGCAGCACTACCGAACTCGTCAGATGCTTGCGAGTGCGCAAGGAAGCAGGGCAGCAACAATGCTGCGGAAACGAGTAATTTGTTCATTCCAAAGTACCATAAAAAATTTTTTGGTTCAACTTCAAATTGCGTTGCAAAAGTAGTATTTTTTTGGAAAAAACAAGTCCCTGGTAGAAATAACTTTAAAAATTATATGTCAACGAAAAGGACGATGGTGTAATCAGCAGATTTATACGGTCCGTGGCAATCCTTCCCAGATGGGCGCTTCCCATACCTATGGCCGCACCTGTCGCCACATCCCACCACCAGTGGCGCCGGTGCACGACCCTCATGGTTCCCACCATAATGGCATTGGCATAAAAAAGAGCCCCCCATCCCCAGCCGTATTCCATACGGATAAGCTCGGCTCCGGCAAATGTGGCCGCCGTGTGCCCCGAGGGGAACGAATTATATGCACTCCCGTCAGGACGGCTTTCCTTTACCGTCCATTTGAGAGGATATACTATAGCCGTGCTGACAAGTGTGGTCATAGCCATATTTATGGCTCTGTCGGCAAATGCGTGCTTGCTCTCTATCCCCACCGCACCGGAGCACAAGACAAAAACAGCCGGCGCATACTGACAATATGTCTCGAAAAATTTATACTCGTTCACCTTGGCCCTGCACCTGAAACTCACGGCAGAGAGAACAAGACAGAGTATCACTACTTTAATTATCTTCATAGTAATCGTTTACAGTTAATTCAGAAAATAGTTTTCCATTTTTATCCTTGTCAGAAAGTACAGCCTCCTCCAATGAAATCCTCCAGTCGATACTCAGCTCCGGGTCAAAAGGATAAATGCCTCCGGCGGAATGAGGAGCATAATAATTATCGCATTTATACAGGAATTGCGCCTTTTCGGAAAGAACGCTGAAACCGTGCGCCAAACCTCTCGGAAGAAAAACCTGCCTGTGATTGTCAGCGGACAGCAATACAGAAAAAGTCTTTCCGAATGTGGGACTTCCATGCCTCAAATCCAAGGCTACATCCAGAACTTCACCGCTTACCACCCTGATCAATTTGGCCTGGGCATCCTTTCCCCTTTGGTAATGCAGACCTCGGACCACTCCATAAGAAGACAGACTTTCATTATCCTGAACGAAATCAACCTCCAGCCCGGTAGACGAACGAAAAACTTCCCTGTTATAGGATTCAAAAAAATACCCGCGTTCGTCCCCGAAAATCTGAGGTTCGAGAATGACAAGCCCCGGAATGTCTGTTTTTATTATCTTCATAGAGTCTTAAGGCATTCTTTTAGAGAGTCTTCCCAATGCGGGATAGTCACGCCGAAAGTCTTTTTGAACAGAGACTTGTCAAGTACGGAATACATGGGACGATGTGCTCGCGTAGGATATTCGCTGCCCAATACCGGAATCACGCGGCAATCAGCTCCTCCAAAAGAGCATATGCTGTGTGCAAAGTCATACCACGAAGCCACACCCTCGTCTGAATAATGATACAATCCGATTTTTTGAAGAAGGCTCGGATTCTCTATTATATGCATTATTGACGCTGCCAGATCACCGGCCCACGTAGGCGTACCTACAGAATCACACACCACTCTCGCCTCTTTCTTTGACGAGAACAGGGACAGCATGGTTTTCAAAAAGTTCTTTCCGAAAGCGGAATACAGCCACGACGTGCGTATGATTATATATTTGCAGCCGGATTTCATTATGGCGTCCTCCCCTGCCAATTTTGTAGTTCCATATACATTCGTCGGTTCCGGAGCATCCTTCTCACAATATGGATAGGGATGATTCCTGCCGGAGAAAACATAATCTGTGGAAATATGTATCAGCGGAATGTCCCTTTTCCTGGCCACTTCCGCAAGATAAGACGGAGCCATATGATTCAGAAGATCAGCCATATACACGTCATCTTCCGCCTGTTCCACGTTAGTATATGCGGCACAGTTGACGATGAGATCTATCTTTTCGCTCTCCGTGACTATCTCTACAGCCGCCTGATTGCATATGTCCAGGTTCAGTGTCTCCACATCGGTGGATTCGGTTATGTCGGTAAACACGAAATGATGTCCGCTGTCAAAACCTGCGATACGGATCTGTCTTCCAAGCTGTCCGTTTGAACCTGTCACAAGAATATTCATCCTTTGCCTTCAATAACTCAAGTAATTGCGCAAAAATAATTAAATTTGCACGAAAGTGGAAGAAAAACCGACTATATATCTCTACACGGATGGCGCGGCAAGCGGCAACCCCGGTCCTGGAGGATACGGGGTGGTTTTGAAGTGCAACTCTCTGGAAAAGGAGATGAGCGGGGCTTTCAAGCTCACCACCAATAACCGTATGGAACTGTTGGCCGTGATTAAGGGGCTGGAGGCCATAAAATGGAGAAATGCTGCGGTGGAGGTGTTTTCTGATTCATCCTATGTAGTGAAGGCCATCAACGAAGGATGGTTGGAAAATTGGCAGAAAAAAGGATGGAAAAAAGTTAAAAATCCCGATCTATGGCAAGCATTTCTTCCTCTGTACAGAGCACATAGGGTGAGTTTCCACTGGTTGAAGGGGCACGCCGGCCATCCGGAGAATGAAAGGTGCGATCTCCTGGCGGTAAGCGCCTATAAAAACGGGCCTTGGGACACGGATGCGGGGTACCTGGCCTCAAAAGAAGAATCAAACGACAAAACAATATTTTAAATATGCCACAAAACAATAAAACGATAGTAGGTATCACACAGGGAGATTCGAACGGGATAGGATACGAAGTCATAATCAAGGCTCTCAGCGATGAACGTATCCTGGACCAGTTGACTCCCGTAGTATATGGATCCACCAAATTGTTCAATTTCTACTGCAAGACCATTCCGGAGATAGAAAAGCTGAATGTTTGCTCCATCCGGGACGCTTCGGAGGTTCAAGCTAAAAAAATCAACATCGTGGAATGCCTGACGGAAAGCGCATTCGCCGAACCCGGCACAGCTACACCTACCGCTGCGCAAGATGCCATAGACTGTCTTCAGAGAGCGGTGGAGGACATAAAAGCAGGAAAGATCGATGTTCTGGTGACCGGTCCCATCAATAAGAAATCAATGTCCGCACAGGGCTTTAAGTTCCCGGGGCATACAGAATATCTGCAACACGAATTCGGAGTAAAAGACGTCACCATGCTTATGGTTAGCAACCGCATAAAATTGGGCGTCGTGACCGGG
The DNA here is from genome assembly GCA_963654805.1 of Lachnospiraceae bacterium. Taxonomy (GTDB): domain Bacteria; phylum Bacteroidota; class Bacteroidia; order Bacteroidales; family UBA932; genus Cryptobacteroides. Next base: position 52,299 of record CAVKBL010000005.1, read on the forward strand.
CACATACCGCTTAAAAATGTACCTTCTTCCATATCCGAGGACAGCATCATAAGCAAACTCTCACTTATGAAAGAGTCACTGCAGAAGGATTTTTCCATCACTGAGCCCACGATAGGAGTTCTCAGCCTGAACCCTCACAGCGGAGACGGCGGACTGCTTGGCACTGAAGAACAGGACATTATCATACCGGCCCTGAAAAAGGCTATAGATATGGGTATCAAAGTATTCGGACCTTTCTCTCCTGACGGATATTTCGGATTGGGAACATATCAGAAGTTCGACGCCACTCTGGCCATGTATCACGATCAGGGACTTTCTCCGTTCAAGACCATAGCATTTGCCGACGGCATCAACTATACGGCGGGACTTCCTATTGTGCGCACATCACCGGACCACGGCACAGCATTCGAACTGGCAGGACGTGATCTTTCCGATGCTTCTTCCATGCGTTCAGCCATTTACGATGCGGTGGACATATTCCGTCAAAGAAAAAGCAACGAAGTCCTTCAAAAAGGCAAGATGAAAGACCTTCGTCCAAGCGAGGAGGAAAGACCGTCAAACAGAGCGCAAATCGCTTAGTTGTGGGTCCTTCCGACTGCATATTCGCAAGAAACTGCACCATAAGGCGGCTCGATAAAGAAAGGGCCGCCGATTTTTTGGCGCAGAACCATTATCTCGGTTCCTGCAGCGCACGTTATCACTACGGACTTTTTTCGAGGCGCAAGACAGGCGCGGCGGAAACCGATCTCGGCGAAGGGACGCTGGTCGCCGTAGGCAGTTTCTCGAATGCACGCAGATTCCGCGACGGGCACACAAGTTACGAATGGATACGATACGCTTCCCTGCAGGGAATCCGTGTGATGGGCGGGATGAGCAAGATTCTCAAGCATTTCTGCCTGGAGCATCATCCGGGCGACGTAATGACATACGTGGATGCCGCCAGAACTGACGGGAAAGCCTATAAAGACTTGGGATTCAAAGAAGTGGAAAAAGTGGAGCGCGAAGGCTTCACCAATCTCAAGCTGAAGTTATTCTTTCCACAAGAGGTCGGATGACTTCATATTCATAACCCCTCGACAGCGCGAAACGGATAAGCTTATACTTCCCCTGCGGATCATCCTGAAGGCTCTTCCATTTGTTTTCGAGCGCAGCCTCCAGTTTCGATGTAGCCTTTGAGCCGTCCACCTGGGTAAGCGCCTCCTTTATCACTTCCAGTTCTATATGCTTGGCCAACAGCGCAGTACGGATTTTCAACGGTCCCCATCCGCCAAGTGCGGACTTTTCCCTGGCAAATGCGCAGGCATAGCGACTATCGTCCACGAATTTATCTTCCAGAAGTGATGCCACCATCTCTGAAGCTCTCTTCTCCGGCTCCGCCTCATCCTTGCAATATGCCAATGCCTTTCTGTATATGTCACTGGTGCAATACTCCCTTTTTACGCATTGAGCCTGGAGTTTATCTAAAATAGGATCCACTGAACTTATTTCTGATTATGTTTTCCGGCCAGAAGTCCACACGCGGCCAGAATATCCTCGCCGCGCGAAGCCCTTATGGTACAAGTTATTCCGTGATCGCTTAGAAAATCCCTGAAAGCAGTCATATTCTGCTGCGTGCTGCATTCGTAAGGGAAATCCGGTATTTTATGGAAACGTATGAGATTGACCCTGCATTCCAGACCGTCCAGAAGCCTTACCAGAGCACGGGAGTGTCTAAGGTCATCGTTCCAACCGCCAAACATGGTATATTCGAAACTGACCCTGCGCTGAGAGGAAAAGTCGTATTTGCGGAGCAACTGCACGACGTCTCTTATGTCATAAGCCTTCTGTATTGGCATCATTGTAAAGCGCTCCTCCGGGAAAGGATTATGCAGACTTACGGCCAGATGGCACTTGCACTCATCAAGATATTGCCTTAACGCCGGGATTACTCCTATAGTACTCAAAGTAACCCGCTTAGGGCTCCAACCGAATCCCCACGGAGAAGTCAGGACGTCTATCGCTTTTTTCACAGCGGCATAATTGTCCAAAGGCTCTCCCATTCCCATAAACACGGTGTTGGTCAGCCCCTGCGCCTCATCTATGGCTATGAATTGGCTTAGGATATCGCTCACATCGAGGTTCCCGTGGAAGCCCTGACGGCCAGTCATACAGAATTTGCAGGACATCTTGCATCCTATCTGGGAACTCACGCATAGCGTCTTGCGGTCTTCGTCCGGTATCATCACGGCTTCCACCGCTCCGCCCTCAAGGTCGAAAAGATATTTCCTGGTTCCGTCTGCGGAAGTAAAACATTCGGAAGGGACAATCACTCCCAGGTCATATTTTTCTTTGAGCCTTGCGCGACCGTCTTTGGAGATATTGGTCATGAAATCAAAGTCCCTTATCTTCTTCTCATACATCCACTGTGCGATCTGTCCTGCCGTAAATGACGGCAGGCCCACGGATGAGACCACTTCCTTAAGTTCCTGAAGGTTCTTCCCTAATAACTTTTCCTTAATCATGACTGTGAACTACGGTTGCAAAAATAAGCAAATTTGCGTAAGTTTGCCTCATTATGAGCTATGCTTAAACTATCGTTAAATTTTTAAAATCACAATTATGGGTAAAGAAGCAGAAAACAAACCGGGCGAGCAGGTCAATGCCGCTAAACTCAAGGCCCTGCAGGCCACTATCGACAAAATAGAAAAGGACTATGGCAAAGGGACGATCATGACTCTGGGCGAACAACCGGAACTTGACGTGCAGGTTATTCCGAGCGGTAGCATTGCGCTTGACCACGCTCTCGGAATTGGCGGATATCCCCGCGGAAGAATAATCGAGATATATGGACCTGAGTCCAGCGGTAAGACCACTCTTGCCATACACGCCATAGCGGAAGCACAGAAGACCGGAGGCATTGCGGCTATGATAGATGCCGAGCATGCTTTTGACCGCACCTATGCCAAGGCGCTTGGCGTAAACCTCGAGAACCTCCTGGTATCACAGCCTGACAATGGAGAACAGGCGCTCGAAATAGCGGATAACCTCATACGCAGCGGAGCGATAGATGTAGTCGTCATAGACTCTGTGGCGGCGCTTACACCTAAAGCCGAGATCGAAGGAGAGATGGGAGACAATAAAGTCGGCCTTCAGGCACGTCTTATGAGCCAGGCTCTCCGCAAGCTAACTGCCAATATCGCCAAGACCAACACCTGCTGCATATTCATCAACCAGCTCCGCGAAAAAATCGGCGTAATGTTCGGCAATCCGGAGACCACTACCGGCGGTAACGCGTTGAAATTCTACGCTTCAGTACGTCTGGACGTAAGAAGGACCAACCAGCTCAAAGACGGTGACGAGGCTACCGGCAACCGCACCAGAGTGAAGGTCGTAAAGAACAAAATGGCACCACCTTTCAAAAAGGCGGAATTCGACATAGTCTACGGCGAAGGCATCTCACACATAGGAGAGATCGTGGATCTGGCCGTAGAGTACGATATCATACACAAGAGCGGCTCATGGTTCAGCTATAACGGAGAGAAATTGGCACAGGGAGCAGCGGCCGTGAAACAGGTTCTCAAAGATAACGTGGAACTCTGCGACGAGATAGAAACTCTTGTACGAGAGGCTCTTAAAACAGTAAAAGACTAATGGCTGACATTATACTCACAGGCGACCGTCCAACCGGTCGCCTTCATATTGGACATTATGTGGGTTCGCTTCGCAGAAGAGTGGAACTTCAGAACAGCGGGAAATTCGACAAGATCTTCATCATGATAGCCGACGCGCAGGCTCTGACAGATAACGCCGATAACCCTGAGAAAGTGCGTGAAAATATTCTGGAAGTGGCTCTGGATTATCTATCCGCGGGACTCGACCCTTCCAAATGCGTCATCTTCATACAGAGTATGGTGAGCGAGCTTACCGAACTCACGTTCTTCTATAACAATCTGGTGACGGTGCAGAGGCTTCAGCGCAATCCTACAGTAAAAGCGGAGATTCAGATGCGCGGATTCAACGAGGCCGAAAACGCCGAGAACAAGGCCGGCACACCTGTCGGATTCTTCTGCTACCCTATAAGCCAGGCCGCTGACATCACTGCTTTCAAGGCCAACGTAGTGCCTGCAGGCGAAGACCAGGAGCCTATGATAGAACAGACTCGCGAAATCGTGCGCAAATTCAACTCTACCTATGCACCGGTGCTTGTGGAGCCTGAAATTCTTCTTCCCACAGAACAGGCCTGCCTTCGCCTTCCCGGAACTGACGGAAAGGCCAAGATGAGCAAGTCCCTTGGGAACTGCATCTATCTGTCAGACAGCGCAGAAGAGGTACAGCGCAAAGTAAAGGGAATGTTTACGGACCCGGGGCATCTACAGGTAAGCGACCCCGGTAAGGTAGAAGGAAATACTGTATTCACATACCTGGACGCTTTCTGTCGGGATGAGCATTTCGAGAAATTCGCTTCCTGCTTCGTAGGAAAGAAGATCAGCTTCGAGTTCCATAATCTGGACGAAGTGAAGGCACAGTATCGTGCCGGAGGGCTTGGCGATATGATGATCAAGAATTTCCTCGCCGCCATTCTCAACGACACGCTTGAGCCTATCAGGGCACGCCGTAAAGTTCTCGAACAGGATATCCCATATGTCTACGAGGTTCTGCGCAAAGGTTCACAGGAGGCACAGGGAGTAGCGGCACAGACCCTTAAAGAAGTCAAGGCCGCGATGAAGATCAACTACTTCGAGCCGGGAGTGCTGAGCGAACTCATCAAAGCACAGCAGGAAAAATACAGCGAATAAGACAGTTCCGTGGCCCGGAAAGGCCAGATAGGGCAGAGTCTGTTAACTTCCTTCGTCAAGTAGTGGAAGAAAAGTGCGATTTTCTTCCACTACTTGACGCTCAAATCGACGAAACCACAGCTTTTGCGTGCAGTAGTGGAAAAACAGGGAGGGTGACTGGACGGTCATCCTCCCTGTTTTTATTTACGGTATTCCTACCGTCAAGACATTTTCGTCGCGGTCTAGAATGAAAGCGCGATTCCGATGAAATCTTCTGCTTTCAGAGCTGCGCCACCGATAAGGCCACCGTCGATGTCCTTTTGGGCGAAGAGCTCCTTGGCATTTGAAGGCTTGCAAGAACCTCCGTAAAGGATGGAAGTGTCCTCTGCCACCTTCTCACCGAACTTCTCGGCGATAGTCTTGCGGATGAAAGCGTGTATCTCTTCAGCCTGCTCCGCGGTAGCGGTCTTTCCGGTACCTATAGCCCATACTGGCTCGTAAGCCACGATGATGTGAGCCATATCCTCAGCAGTGAAATTATAAAGCACGTTCTTTATCTGGCTTGCGCATACGTCGAAATGCTTGCCAGCCTCTCTCTCGTCAAGGTTCTCGCCTACACAGAGGATAACGTCAAGACCATTGGCAAGAGCGAGTTTTGTCTTCTCGACAAGTTTCCCGTCGGTCTCGCCATAGTACTGACGACGCTCAGAGTGTCCAAGAATAGTGTATTCGCATCCTACCGAAGCAAGCATGGCGGCAGAAACCTCTCCGGTGTATGCTCCTTTCTCCTTATCAGCGCAGTTCTCCGCTGAAAGACCTACGACAGAGCCCTTAACGACCTCTGCTACAGGATAAAGATGTGTAAAAGGAGTGGCAATGATAAGTTTGACTTCTGACGGAACCCCCGCTGCGCCTTTGACGACAGCCTTTGCAAGTTCAACGCCTTCCGGAACTGTGGTGTTCATCTTCCAGTTACCGGCTACAATTTTCTTTCTCATATCTGTATTTATATTATAGTAATCACTACTTCACGCAATCCGCCCGATGGCCTTCGCATTTTCTGGAGCACGGTCTCAAGCCGGATTTTAGCGCCGCAAATTTAGCAAAATTTAGTCAGTAATCGTTAAAAAATAACTTGGTAATCTTTGATTGTCTTTTTTGTCTATATTATTTTTATCATCAGTCGAGTACGTCCAGTACATTCCTTCAAAAAAAATAATCTATCCTCAAAAACCTGTCATAATCTGAAGAAACTTATTTTTTAACGCTTAATAAGCAGCAAAATAAGTCAGCATGAGATATGGCCGCGGAAACAAAATCCTACAGCAACAGCAGTATCAGCAGTTGTCCTGAAATCACACGCAGGAACATCCCGGCAGGATATACCGTAGCATAAGCCACTGACGGCTCGTCATCATCTACTGTCGAGAGAGCGTAATTAAGCGCTATAGGATTGGCCATGGCGCCGCATATCATGCCGACACTGCCGGCATAATCAACGTGACATAATTTGATGGACACAAAGCCTATCAGAAGCACAGGAACCATAGCGAAAATCAGGCTGACCAGTATCCACAGCAGGCCCTCCGGACGGAAGACAGTTTCAAAAAAACCAGGTCCTGCGGCAAGTCCCAGACAGGCGAGGTAAACGGTAAGACCCAACTGACGCAGCATCATATTGGCGCTCATGGTGGTATAAGTATGCACGTGAAGCCTCGGTCCGAAAGCACCCATCAGAATACCCATGATGATGGAACCTCCTGCAAGTCCAAGCTTGATGGGAGCGCTCATCCCCGGAATAAAAAGCGGGATACTGCCTATGATAAGACCCAACACTATTCCGGCAAAAATCGAGAACAGATATGGGTTGCGCAATTCTTTTTCCTGATTTCCCAATATGGCGGCCACATTGTCTATCGCCTGTTCACGCCCCACGACGGTCAACTTATCTCCTATCTGAAGACGCAGATTACTTGACGGAAGGATATCAATACCGGCCCTGTTGACCCTGGTAATATTGACGTCATATGAATTGCGCAGATGCAGATCCGCAAGACGCGCCCCATTGATGTTGTTCTTGGTCACAAGCACGTGACGCGACACCAAAGTGCCGTCTATATGATTCCAGTCTATATCCTTCTTGTTCCAGTCTTTCTTGACTATCTCACCGAAGATGGCCTCCACCTGAGACACTTCGCTTTCTTTCGACATCACGAGCACATGCTCCCCTTTCTCAAGAACGGTATCGCCATTGGGAATTATCACAGTTCCCTGATTGGCATCATCCTCACAGGTGCCGTTAAACTTCCAAACCCTGGAAATCACGAGATGAGTATGCGCACTGCGCATTATCGTGCGAATATTCTTTCCGAACAGTTCCGGATTTGTAATTCTGAATTCCGTAACGAAAGTGGGATTCTCGTGAACGGCGCCAAGCGTGGCATCGCCTCTACAAAAAACAACGCGCAGAATTATTATGGCGAGAATGACGCCTATGACTCCGAACGGATAACCCAAAGCACAGGCCACAGCCATCTGATTGGACATATCCACGGACGCGGGGCTCATCTCCAAAAGAGTCTGCTGCGCCGCACCCAGCATAGGGGTATTGGTCACCGCACCTGTAAGCAGGCCAATCGACACGCCGAGATCCATCTTCAGGCATACGCACACCAGCACGGACATGACGGTTCCTATGACCAGAATCCCAATAGACAGGAGATTAAGAACGATTCCGCCCTTTCTCAGTGATGGGAAAAAACTCGGTCCTACCTGAAGACCAAGCACATAGATAAAAAGAATGAGCCCAAAATTCTGTGCAAGCGAAAGCATCCGCGGATCTATCTCGAGTCCGAGATAACCGGCGATGATTCCGGCAAAAAAAACAAAGGTAACCCCTAAAGAGACACCTTTGAACTTTATTCGTGCCAATAATAAGCCGACCGCACAGATCAACGACAGGACCACGATGGCCTGAAGAAAAGTTTGCTCTGTAAAAAGGGCTGTAAACCAATTCATAAAACAATAAAAGGGACGCCCAAATTACTTCGGTCATCCCTTCTAAGCTTTCTCCTAAAGACTAATATCTATCCTCTGAAGAAACAGTCAATTTCTTACGTCCGTGACGACGGCGAGCGTTCAGTACTCTGCGTCCATTAGCTGTAGCCATACGCTCACGGAATCCGTGCTTGTTGACTCTCTTGCGGTTTGATGGTTGGAATGTCCTTTTCATATCTTTTCTTTTTTATATTTGCATTTTGGGAGGGCAAATATACTATTTTCTGATTTCAATTACAAATTTTTCATTGAAATATTCATCCTCAAGCCAAGTAGATATTGGCCAGAGCGTGAATTTATCAGAAGGAATCTTGAACTTTGCCTGAAGCGAGGAAATCTCAGCAAGCACGTCACCGCCTTTCAGATACAGAATGCTCTTTGAATATTTTCCCTTGACCCAAGGGTAAAAATTATCCAGCGACGTCACGGCACGCGACACTACATAATCAAATATACCGTCCAAAGACTCCGCCCTGGCATTTACACAAGTAACATTTTCAAGAGTGAGCCCTTCAGCTACGGCGCTTGCCACCTTTATCTTCTTTCCTATGGAATCACATAGAGTAAAACGGCACGAAGGCAAAGTCATGGCAAGCGGGATGCCGGGAAATCCTCCTCCGGTACCCACATCCAGAAAAGAAAGTCCTTCCAGACACTCCCCTTTGGCCTTCAGATACTCCACAATTGAAAGGGAATGAAGAATATGATGTTCATAAAGAGCATCTATGTCCTTTCTGGAAACTACATTTATCTTGGTATTCCAATCCTTGTAAAGGTCACAGACCTTCGAAAAGTTCTCTTCTTTATATATCTGACTCATCCTTCATCTTTTCTATCATATCCTTGGCACGACGTATTCTGGTACGCACCGTATTCAATTCCATATTCAGTTCCTCGGCTATCTCCTTATACTGAAGTCCTTCCACCAATCTTTTTCTGGCAACCTCCCGATAAAGCTCTGGAAGGGCGTCTATATAGTTGCGCGTCCTGCTTTCATCTTCATCGCGTATTATGGATTCAAGTGGCGTATCTATCTGATCCACGGCCGTTTCCACGACAGAGCTGGCAGAAGGTGAACTATCCAGGGAGATACGCTCCTTATTAAGGCGCTTTTCACTTTCAAGCACATCCAATGTAGTGTTCCTGGCTATCGTAGTAAGCCAAGTAAAAAACGAACTGCGAGCCGGATTATACGAGCCTATCCCACGGAAGGCTTTTTCAAAACTTCTGGAGCATATATCATCTATAAGAAAAGCATCACGCAGATGCATGTTTGTAATCAGATATGACTTCAGCGAGTCTATATATGCATCCCACAGCGCGGTAAAAGCCATACCGTCACCTATAATGGCCCTGCGGAGCAGTTCATCAATGGGCTTCGAGCCAATTTTTTCCATAATTACATTCGACCGTAAGCGGGACGGAAAGGATGGTGACATTTTCCATCTGCTTTATTAACAAATCTTTCACTTCTTCGATTTCACCTTGAGGGACTTCCAGCAGAAGTTCATCATGGATCTGTAGAATCATCTTAGACTTTAACCCTCTTCTATTCAACTCTCCATACACACCCGTCATGGCCAATTTTATGATATCTGCCGCAGTCCCCTGAATAGGAGCGTTGATGGCGTTGCGTTCCGCCACGCCGCGCACATTGCCATTAGAGGAATTGACATCGGGAACATAGCGTCTGCGTCCGAAAAGAGTCTGGACATAACCGTCTGCACGGGCATCCTGAAGAACCTTATCCAAAAACACCTTGATACTTGGAAAAGACGCGAAGTAGTCGTTTATAAGTTCGGAAGCCTGAGCACGTGACACGTCCAGTCTTTGCGCCAGCCCGAAGGCTGAAATACCATACATTATTCCGAAATTGGCCGTCTTGGCCATGCGCCTGTCCTGCGGAGTAACCTGGTCCAATTCTTTATGGAAAATTTTGGAAGCCATCGCCGAATGCACGTCAAGACCATTCCTGAATGCCTCTATCATATGCTTGTCACCGCAGCAATGCGCCATTATACGGAGCTCTATCTGTGAATAGTCGGCTGACATTATCACACATCCGGGCGAAGCGACGAAGGCTTTGCGTATCTGCTGGCCTTCCTCCGTGCGAACAGGAATATTCTGAAGGTTAGGGTTCGAGCTGCTGAGCCTGCCGGTCGAGGTAAGCGCCTGATTGAATGTCGTATGAACACGGCCGTCCTTTTCTGAAATATAACCCGGGATAGGTTCGATATATGTCGAGAGCAGTTTCCTGGCCGCCCTGTACTGCAGAATATCCTCTATTACAGGACTTTTGTCATAAAGAGAGGAGAGCGTCTCCTCATCCGTAGGATAACTTCCACGCGATGTTTTCTTTATCTTCGGATCCAGCTTCAACTTATCGAAAAGAAGTTCTCCAAGCTGCTTGGGTGAAGCCACATTAAGATTGGCATTCCCGGCGATGGCCCTGATGCGCGACTCACATTCAGCCATTCTCTCCCTGAGCGAAGATGCGAATTCCCTGAGTTCGTTCACATCTATCTTCACGCCCACTCTTTCCATCTGCGCAAGTACCTGAATCAAAGGCTCTTCTATATCGTCATACACCTCGCACACCTGAGAGAGGGATTCCTGCAGTTTGGGAGCAGTCTCCCATAAAGCCTGAACGCTTCTGAAAAGAGAATCAGAAGACTGGAAATCCTGCGGATCGTCAAAAAGAGTAGGCGCCGCCACAGAATCCGAACTTTCTTCTATCTCTACGCCAAGAACTTCCCTTACAATCGCATCCAGATGATGATTCCGCTCGGGATTAAGCACATAGTGCATAAGCTGGACATCGAGGAAATGCCCCTCGAGGCCAATTCCCATATCATAAAGGGACTTGATGGATGACTTTATATCATAGCCGATCTTTTCTATCTGCTTGTCACCAAGCACGCCCGCAAATATCTTGGCTTTGTCGGCCGCCACCTTCCCCTCGCAAGCCACATAAACATCCTCAGAAGAAAGCACAAAGGACATCCGGCCAACCTTTTTTATCAAAGAGCATAATTCATCGGCAGACGACTGCTGATAAACAAGCGTCCTGTCATCCTTCTTTTCGCCCGCCACTTCAGCGCGAACAGTCCAAAGGGACTTTATCGTGCGCTCCAAAGAGGGCATCTCGTATTCTTTTATAATGGAGAGAAGACCGCCGTCAAGCTCAGAGGATAAGCGAAGCTCTTCTTCGCTCACCTCCACCGGCACATCCGTATCTATGGTGACAAGCTGTTTGCTTAATGCCATATGCCCTTGGGCATTGCGGAAAGCCTCCTGCTGTTTGGGGGTCAATTCCGGCAGATGCTCATAGATACCCTCCACGCTGCCGTATTTTTGTAGCAGCTTGGATGCTCCGACAGGTCCTACGCCACTTACTCCGGGGACATTATCCGCAGAATCTCCGCAGATGGCGAGCATGTCTATGACCTGCGAAGTGGAAGAGATGCCGTATTTCTCGCATATCTGCTTCTGCGAAAGAATCTCATTGTCGCCGCCTCCTTTACCAGGCTTATACTGGAATACGTGCTCGGCGACCAATTGGCCATAATCCTTATCGGGAGTAACCATATACACGTCCATCTGAGAAGAAGAGAACTTGCGTGCGAGAGTTCCTATCACATCATCCGCTTCGTAGTCGCTTACCATTACCACGGGTATGCCCATAGAGCGCACTATGCGGCTCAGCGGCTCCAGCGCCTGCACTATCAGGGCCGGAGTCTCGGGACGATTGGCCTTATATCCAGGATACAGACGGTTACGGAAAGTGCCTCCCGGCGGGTCGAAACTGACTGCCATATGGGTGGGCTTTTCCTTTTGTATCAATTCAAGAAGATATTTGGTAAACCCGAAGATTATGGATGTATCCTCGCCTTTGCTGTTGACCATAGGTCTTCCCAGAAAAGCATAGTACATCTTGAAAATCAGGGCGTGTCCGTCTATAAGAAACAGTTTCATCTCTTGCCTTTAAAATATTCCTTTATCATCCCGGAGCATTCATCTTCCATAACGCCCCCACAAACCTGCGTCTTGGGATGAAGCAGCGACGGGGTGAAACGGGCATATCCCCTCGCCGGGTCAGAGGCGCCATAGACGATCCTCTCCACCTGCGCCCAAGCCAGAGCCGCCGCACACATGGGGCAGGGCTCCAGAGTGACATACAGAGTACATCCCTTGAGATACTTTCCACCAAGCGCGGAGGTGGCCGAAGTGAGCGCTATCATCTCCGCGTGGGCGGTAGGATCGCTGAGCCTCTCTGTCATATTATGAGCTTTGGCTATAATCTTCCCGTTACATGCCACGACCGCCCCTATGGGCACTTCATCTTCTGCCAATGCCTGCTGAGCCTGTGCAAAGGCGGCCTTCATAAAAAAAGCATCATCCATCCCCTACTCCATCAATTTGCGGTATTTGAAACGCTTCGGCTCCACATTTCCAAGCCTTTGCTTCTTGTTCTCCTCGTATTCGGAGTAGCTTCCTTCGAAGAAATACACTTGAGAATCTCCCTCGAATGCGAGGATATGCGTAGCGATTCTATCCAAAAACCACCTGTCGTGGCTTACTACCACAGCACACCCAGCAAAGGAGTCAAGGCCTTCTTCAAGGGCACGTATCGTATTGACATCCACATCATTGGTAGGTTCGTCAAGAAGCAGCACGTTACCTTCATCCTTAAGAGTAAGCGCCAGATGCAGACGATTTCGCTCACCTCCGGAGAGCACTCCGCAAAGCTTTTCCTGATCCGCTCCGGAGAAATTGAACCTGCTCACCCACGAACGCGCGTTGATGTCCTTTCCTCCAAGCTTTATCCATTCCGAATTGTCAGCTATGGTCTCAAATACGGTCTTGTCCGGATCTATGCTCTTGTGCTGCTGATCCACATAGGAAATCTTCACTGTCTCCCCTATGTCTATACTTCCCTTGTCAGGAGCCTCCAATCCCATTATAAGTCGGAAAAGCGTAGTCTTACCCGCGCCGTTAGGGCCTATGACACCCACGATTCCCGCAGGCGGAAGGACAAATGACAGATTTTCAAAAAGGACCTTATCTCCGTAAGCTTTGCTTACATCATGGAACTCAATCACCTTGTTACCGAGATGCGGTCCGTTAGGAATATAAATTTCCAGGTTGCTCTCCTTTTCCTTCACATCGGCCGATGCCAATTTCTCATAAGCACCCAAACGGGCTTTCTGCTTGGCCTGACGGGCCTTAGGAGCCATTCTCACCCATTCAAGCTCACGCTCCAGAGTCTTGCGGCGCTTGCTCTCCTGCTTTTCTTCCATAGCCAGGCGCTTGCTTTTCTGATCAAGCCAGCTTGAATAGTTCCCTTTCCAAGGAATTCCTTCACCGCGGTCCAACTCAAGAATCCAACCGGCCACATTATCCAGGAAATATCTGTCGTGAGTAACTGCTATCACCGTTCCCTTATACTGCTGAAGATGGCTTTCGAGCCACTGTATACTCTCCGTATCCAGATGGTTGGTAGGTTCATCAAGAAGCAGCACATCCGGCTGACGCAAAAGCAGACGGCAGAGTGCCACACGTCTTCTCTCTCCACCGGAAAGGTTCCTAACCAAAGCGTCTGAAGGCGGACACTGGAGCGCATCCATCGCCCTCTCGAGTTTGGAATCTATCTCCCACCCGTCGCAATGCTCTATCTTCTCGGTAAGTTCTCCCTGCCTTTCTATAAGAGCGGACATCTGTTCGTCGGAAAGCGGTTCGCAGAACTTGAGGCTTATCTCATTGTACTCCGCAAGTATGTCCATCACCTCCTGTACGCCTTCCTGCACCACTTCCAGGACTGTCTTGTCCGGGTCCATCTGCGGTTCCTGCTCCAGATAGCCCACGGAATAACCGGGGGCCCACACGACCTCTCCCTTATATGATTTCTCGACGCCTGCGATAATCTTGAGAAGCGTCGATTTACCCGAACCGTTCAGACCTATTATGCCTATCTTGGCCCCGTAGAAAAAGGAGAGATAGATATCCTTAAGGATAGTTTTATTATTGTGAGGCAGCACTTTCCCCACCCCGTTCATCGAAAAAATTATCTTTTCGTCTGCCATAAATATATTTTATTCTAACGTTAATCTTATCGCTTTATGCCAAGCATCCAGGATGTCCTTACGGCGGACATCATCCATAGACGGTGAAAACACTTTTCTTTCTCCCGCCATAGACTGCAACTGGTCTGTGTCTTTCCATACTCCCACTGCAAGACCGGCCATATATGCCGCGCCAAGAGCCGTGGTTTCCTTTTCTGAAGGGCGCACCACCGTAGTGCCCAATATGTCCGATTGGAATTGGAGCAACAGAGAATTATCAGAAGCGCCGCCATCCACTTTAAGTTCGCAAATTGGTGTCCCTGAATCTTTTTCCATGGCATCCACGACATCCTTCACCTGCAAGGCCATTCCTTCGATGGTGGCCCGCGCAATATGTGCTGCCGTGGTCGCCCTGTTAAGGCCTGTGATCAACCCTCGCGCATCCGCGTCCCAATAAGGCGCGGCAAGCCCCGTAAGGGCCGGCACGAAATACACGCCCCCATTATCCTCCACCTGAGATGCCAATTCCTCCACCTCGGATGAGCTTTTTATTATGCCAAGAGAGTCGCGAAGCCACTGCACTGCGGCACCCGAAATAAAAATACTGCCTTCGAGCGCATATGTCGTGCGGTCCGCTATCTTCCATGCTATGGTGGAAAGAAGATTGGACTTTGAGGACACGGCCCTTTCGCCCGTATTCATCAGTAGGAATCCTCCTGTTCCATAAGTATTTTTCACAGAGCCTTCTTCCAGACACATCTGCGCGAAAAGAGCACTTTGCTGATCACCTATCACTCCGCCAACAGGAACAGTGCATCCGTCCAATTGGACCTGCCCATAAATCTCAGACGATGATTTTACTTCCGGCAAGATGGCAGACGGTATATCCATAAGAGAAAGCAACTCGTTGTCCCATTCCAACGTGTGTATGTTGAAAAGCATGGTCCTGCTGGCGTTCGTCACATCCGTCGCATGAACTTTACCTCCTGTAAGATGCCACAGCAGGAAAGTGTCGACAGTGCCGAATCTCAATTCTCCCCTCTCTGCCTTCTGCCTGGCTGAAGGAACATTGTCAAGAATCCATCTTATCTTGGTGGCACTGAAATAAGAATCTATCCTCAGACCTGTCTTGCTGCGAATCAAAGCGGAATATCCCTTCGACGACAGGAAATCACAATATCCCGCCGTTCTTCTGTCCTGCCAGACGATGGCGTTATACACAGGTTCTCCGGTTACAGCATCCCAAAGAATAGTCGTTTCTCTTTGATTGGCAATCCCTATCGCGATTATACTGTCCGCTCCGACATTTTTCACCACATCCATAAGAACTTCTCTCTGAGATGACCATATAGCCTGCGGATCATGCTCCACCCACCCTGATTTAGGGTATATCTGAGGGAATTCCTTCTGGCTTACAGCCACCTTCCTTCCGCTTGCATCAAAAGCGATGGCACGTGAACTGCTGGTACCCTGATCTAAAGAAACGATTATATTTTTCATATCGCGTAAAAATAGTAAATTTGTCTTGAATCGTCAAAAATCGACATTATGACCACTTTAAAACTTACATCGGATTTTGATAATCTCTCACTGGGAGTCGCTGTCAGCGAACCTTCGAATGGAAAAGCAAAAGCCATATTCCAGATAGTCCACGGAATGGCAGAGCACAAGGAAAGATATTACCCTTTTATGGAATACCTCTCAGAACACGGCTTCATATGCGTGATTCATGACCACAGAGGTCACGGCGAAAGTGTCAAAAGCGAACAAGACCTGGGATTCATGTACGACGGAGGCGCATCTGCACTTGTTGAGGATGTAAAAAAAGTGCAGGATTGGGCCAAGGCTCAATACCCAGGTCTACCGGTATATCTTTTCGGACACAGCATGGGAAGTATGGTCGTGCGTGCCTTCACCAGAAAATACGATGATTGCATCTCCAAACTCATAGTGTGCGGATGCCCTTCAGACAATCCGGGAAAAGACGCCGGTATCGCTCTGGCCAGAACCATAAGCAGGCTGAAAGGACCGGGATACAGAAGCGCGCTTCTAAATAAATTGGCATTCGGAACATATGGAGAGCTTTTCGAAGAAGGCAACCCGCTCGCCTGGCTAAGCGCCGATCAGCAGAATACGCTCGATTATCATCGCGACCCGCTTTGCGGATTCGTCTTCACTGCCAATGGTTTTGAGAACCTTTTCAAGATCATGAAGGCCTGCTATAATCCGAAAGGCTGGAAAATGTCCAATCCGCAGCTTCCCGTCAAATTCATCTCCGGCGGGGACGATCCGTGCAGAATCAGCGACAAAGATTTCCGCAAAGCTGTGGACTTTATGAAAAAACGCGGTTATACTAATGTCAGCGCCACCCTTTATCCTGGTCTCAGACACGAGATACTGCTTGAGAACAAGCCGGAAGTATGGAAAGACGTTCTGGATTTTCTGTCTGCTTAAATCATGGCTAAAGCGAGCATAGACATAAATTCGGCATGCGCCTCCCTCATAAATGAAATACATCAGGGAGTTTACAGGAACGTATACCTTCTGATGGGAGACGAAGCCTACTACCCTGACTTGATATGCAAGGAGATAATCAGCAACTGTATAGACGAGTCGGCCAAGGATTTCAATGAACTTGTCTGTTACGGAGCTGACACCAGCACGGATTCCATCATAAGCGCAGCCAGACAATTTCCCATGATGTCTGACAGAGTGCTTGTCGTGGTAAAAGAGGCGCAGATGCTGAAAAACATAGAGAACCTGTCAGTGTATTGCGAGAATCCTCTTGACAGTACCGTACTTGTCATCCTCATGCACGGAGCCAAAGCGGACAGTCGCAAATCTTTGTACAAGGCCGTCGCTAAAAACGGCGTTGTCATTGACAGCCCTGCCATTAAGGATTACGAACTTCCACGATGGATAGAACGCTACTACGAGGGCAAAGGCCTGACGTTGGAACCGGGCGGAGCCAATCTACTGTCCGAGTACATAGGCTGCAACCTTAACGCCATAGCGATAGAGACGGACAAACTGCTTCAGAATCTGCCGTTAGGGGCAAAACGGATCAGCATAGAGGACATAGAAAAAAACGTGGGCATAAGCCGTCAGTTCAATATCTTCGAACTGACAAAAGCCCTCTGCCTTAAAAACAGCGAAAGGGCTCTAGTAATAGCCGCCCACGTAGGGACTGCGGCCAAGTTCGCCATGCCCCAGGCCGTAAGTGCCATTTTCAACACCTTCTCTAAAGTTCTTCGCTACGAGGCCATGCTTCTCAGAACATCAGGCAGGATTTCCCCCGCAGACAAGGCTGCTGCATTATCCGGAGTAAATCCTTATTTCTATAAGGACTACGACGCAGCCGTGCAGCAATATCCCCTTCCGAAAACGATGAAAATCATCTCGCTCCTGTGCGATTATGACTATCTCGGGAAAGGCGGGGACGGAGTCGAGACTTCCGCCTCCGAACTCCTCACCGAACTTGTCGCCAAAATACTTACCATATAGCGGTTACGCAAATCTTTGCAAGATTTGAGAAAACTGCGTATATTTGCCGTCCGGAATTGAGGTATGGTGTAATGGTAGCACTACAGATTTTGGTTCTGCCTGCCCAGGTTCGAATCCTGGTACCTCAACCTTACAAAAAAGGAGTGACTTTTCAGCCACTCCTTTTACATTATGCAAGCCTTCTTCTATAACGTACGCTTGATCTCCACTATATGAAAAGCTTCTATCACGTCGCCGTCCTTGATGTCGTTATATCCGGCGATGGCCATACCGCACTCTTTTCCGGCGCCCACTTCTTTCACGGCGTCCTTGCCGACCTGAAGTGAAGACAGTTCTCCTGTGTAAATCACTATACCGTCACGGATAAGACGAACCTGAGATTTCTGAACCATCTTACCGTCTCGGATTATACATCCGGCGATAGTTCCCACCTTGCTGATACGGAAGGTCTGTTTAACCTCGGCAGTTGCTATTACCTCCTCTTTCTTTTCAGGTTCAAGCATACCTTCTATACCGTCACGGACCTCATTGATACAGTCGTAGATGACGGAATAAAGCCTTATCTCGATTCCCTCTTTTTCTGCAACGCGTCTGGCGTCCACTGACGGACGTACCTGGAAACCTACTATCACGGCATCTGAAGCCTGCGCAAGCAGAATATCCGATTCCGAAATGGCACCTACAGCCTTGTGGATAACATTCACCTTAACCTCGTCCGTAGACAGCTTAATGAGCGAATCTGAAAGAGCCTCCACAGAGCCGTCCACATCACCTTTCACGATAATGTTCAGTTCCTTGAAATTGCCTATGGCGATACGGCGACCTATCTCTTCGAGAGTCATATGCTTCTGAGTCTTTATGCCCTGAATACGTATAAGCTGTTCTCTCTTGTTTGCAATGCTCTTGGCTTCCTTCTCGTCCGCCATCACATTGAACTTCTCACCTGCAGCCGGTGCGCCACTAAGTCCCAAGATGGACACAGGGGTTGAAGGACCGGCCTCGGTAACCTTCTGACCGCGCTCATTGAACATATTTTTGACCCTTCCGTAGAAACTGCCGCAAAGGATACAGTCTCCCACGTGAAGAGTACCGTTCTGAACCAGAATCGTAGCCAGATAACCGCGACCCTTGTCCAATGACGACTCTATCACGGCACCGCTTGCCAATCTCTTCGGATTGGCCTTGAGCTCAAGAAGATCTGTTTCGAGAAGCACTTTTTCGAGAAGTTTCTCAACACCTATTCCGCTCTTGGCAGATATCTCCTGACACTGGTATTTTCCGCCCCAATCCTCGACCAGAATATTCATCTCGGAAAGTTGACGGCGTATGGTGTCAGAATTAGCCCCCGGCTTATCTATCTTATTTATGGCGAACACCATAGGTACACCTGCAGCCTGAGCGTGATTGATAGCCTCCACGGTCTGCGGCATCACAGCATCGTCAGCCGCTATGATTATTATGGCCAGGTCCGTCATCTGTGCACCACGGGCACGCATGGCGGTAAAGGCCTCATGTCCAGGAGTATCCAGGAAAGTGATGTGACGTCCGTTTTCCAATGTCACGTTATATGCACCTATATGCTGGGTGATACCGCCGGCCTCGCCTGCGATGACATTCGATTTGCGGATATAGTCAAGAAGCGATGTCTTACCGTGGTCAACGTGTCCCATGACGGTAACAATAGGCGGACGTTCCACCAGATCTTCTTCCTTATCCTCCTCTGCACTCTGGTTGATTTCTTCCGTAATCCCGGCAGTTACAAATTCTACGGTATAGCCGAATTCTTCAGCCACAAGAACAAGAGCCTCAGCGTCAAGGCGCTGATTGATGGACACCATAAGGCCCAGACTCATGCAAGCGCCGATGACCTTCACCACAGGGGTGTTGTTCATCAAAGTGGCCAAGTCATTAACCGTAACGAATTCGGTCACTTTCAGCACCTTGTTCTCCGCTGCCAACTGCTCCATCTCTTCGTGAGTTTTCTGAGCCGCCGCATCTCTTTTCTCTTTACGATATTTGGCGCCGAAGTTGTTCTTCTTCCCCTCGTTCATCTTGGCATAAGTCTCCTTGACCTGCTTTTGAATCTCCTTCTGCATCTCCTCCTGCTGAGCCTCTGTCAGCACCGGAGGGAAATTGCGGTCACCACGCTGTTTGTTCTTGTTCTTTTTCCCGCCCTGCTGAGGATTCTGATTATTGTTGTTTTTAGCAGGCTTTCCGTGATTGTTGGTAGCATTGGCCCCAGCCTTCTGAAGATCCACTTTCCCGCCTTTGGAGATTCTGTCTCTTTTCCCGGGCACAGGTTTCTTATTGAACTGACTGAGATCTATCTTGCCTACGACCTTGATGGAAGCATCACTTCCCTCTACCGAAACAGTCTTTTCTATCGGGGTTACAGTAGTCACAACTGGTTTCGGTTCTTCTTTTTTAACAGGCTCCTCCTCTTTTTCAGGCACAGGGACAGAGACTGACTCCGGTTCCGATGTCGGTTCCGGTTCAACAACAGGGTCCGGTTCCTTAACTACAGGTTCTTTCTTTTCTTCCTGACTGACAACCGGTTCCGAGACAGGGCCAAGAGTATTGGTCTTTATGGTAATCACTCTTTCCACCTCTTCCTCCTCTACCGGAATCTCCTTAGTTTTCTTTGCAGTATTTTCCAGAATCTTAGAAATCTTGATGTCGACCTCTTCTGCAGCCTGCTTGGCCTCAAGGTCCTTACCAAAAGCTTTGCCGAGAGCGTTCAACAGATTTTCGGATTCCTCAATTTTAGCGTTAGGATTTTCTTCAACATCGATTCCCTGACCTGATAAGAAATGCACCAGGTCAGTGAGTCCGATATTGAACTTCTTCATTATTTTATTCAGTCGAATTTCTGACATTATTATAACCCCTTTTTAAAAATTAATTTTCAAATTCAGATCTAAGTATTCTGAGGACATCCTCTACTGTCTCATCTTCAAGATCCGCCCTCTGCGCTATATCTTCAGCGTCTATGGCCAATACATCCTTTGCCGTATCACAGCCTATGCTCTTGAGCTTGTCTATGATCCACTGATCGATTTCATTGGCGAATTCATCGAGTGCCACATCTTCTTCGTCCTCATCCTTAGGAACATCTCTCCATACCTCTATCTCGCGGTCTATCAGCTTGCCGGCAAGAGCCACATTACATCCGCCACGGCCAATTCCCTTGCGAACTTCTTCAGGAACCATATAGACTTTTATCTTGCTGTCATCCGTATCGCCCATTATGATATATGAAATCTTGGCAGGATTAAGTGCGCGCTGGATGAGCAGCTGCGGATTATCTGACCACTGGATAACATCTATGTTTTCATTATGAAGCTCTCTGACGATACCCATAATACGGCTTCCCTTCACTCCGATACAAGCTCCGATAGGATCGATTCTCTCATCATAGGATTCCACGGCCACTTTCGCCCTCTCGCCAGGAATGCGCACCACCTTCTTCACCGTGATGAGTCCATCAGCGATTTCAGGGACTTCCTGCTCGAAGAGTTTCTCCAGGAAATCAGGGGATGTACGGCTGAGAATAATATATGGAGTCGTGTTGTTTTTCATCTCCACACTCTTGATTACGGCACGTACGGTATCGTTTTTCTTGAAATGCTCGCCTGGAATCTGCTCCGACTTAGGTATATGAAGTTCATTTCCGTCTTCATCGAGAATGAGCACTTCCTTTCCCCATGTCTGATAAATCTCTCCGGTAAAGAGTTCGCCTATCCTCTCCTGATATTTCTTGAACACATTGGCCTTTTCGATATCACGGATACGCCCTTGAAGGTTCTGACGTATATTAAGAATACCACGGCGGCCGAAAGAAGAAAGATTGAATTTCTTGGCATACTGATCGCCTATCTCATAATCATCATCACCGCTGTCTTCCTTGACCTGGTCAAGCGTCATCTCGGCAGCAGGGTTCGTGACTTCCTCCACGATTTCAAAATTCTGATATATCTCACAGGTTCCCTTATCAACATTCACGATGACATCGAAATTATCCGATGAACCGTATGTCTTAGCAATCTGTGTCAAAAATACATCCTTCAACACACCCATCATAACTGGGCGATCAATGCTCTTCTCTTCCTTAAAATCCTTGAAGGCATCGATGAGGGTAATTACCGGTTCCTTTTCCATTATATTTTATTCATTTATTGTTTCCAAAATCTTATCCGCCTCTTCAGAGGACAGGCCAAGCGAGCCCACAGTAAGAGAATAGTCCTCCACATTACGGTCGAAAGCATCAAGCACGGCGCGATGAACGAATTCACAGTCAGACAGATCCACAAGACCGTCTTTTTTATCTATCGTGACCTCGAAGATATTGTCATCGTCATTGAATGCCAATTCCACCACTTCGCATCCTCTCTCGCCCGCCGCTTTTTCCAGCACCGCTTCAAATCTTAATCTGTCCATATGTTTTCTGAATATTAAAACTTCCTGTTCATATAACAAAAATAGGCGGCCTTCGCGGTCTCCTATCTCCTTCACGGGTGCAAATATAGCAATTTTTATTACAAATAGCAAATACTCTCCGGTCCCTCGTTGAAAAGGAGATCCATTATGGAAAGTCCGGGTACGAACCCGAAACGTGAAGAGAAAACCTGATAATACTTTTTCGCTTCATACGTCGACTCTTTCTTGGGATGAATCACATCTCTGAGGTCCTCGCAGTCCTCCCACGAAGATTTATACTCTCCACTCAGAGAAAACTCGCTTTTCAGCCCTACCTTCCGGCAGAAGAATTCAGTGATCGCCATGTTCAGTTCCCACAATGTCAGAGGACTGGAATCCATAATGGAAAAAAGTTCATCACGGTAATATTCAAAGAATGGTGAATTGTAATATGCCGAATCGATCGCGTATTTGCTCTGCCTGACCCATTGCGTCTTGTAATCTATCCTGACTTCCGTAATAAGTTTCTCCCCATTATGAAGAACAGGAACTCTGAGATCTTCCACTCCATTGGAAGTCAAAATCCTACATCTGTTACGATATGACTGCTTCACATAGCTCTCCGCACTTTCCATAAAAACAACAGAGTATCTTGCAATGGCTGCAAAATACTCTATAGGAGGGAAATACGCTGTAGAAAGCAAAAGCATTATTCTACAAAACCCTTTTCGCTGTTGTCGTTGGCCCTGACGATTCCGCGCTTGGAATTACGGATGAAATTAAGAATCTCAGCCTTTTCCACGGTATCGGAAAATCCTTCTTCCACCTTGGCCAATGCGTCAGAAACATTATTGCCCTGATGATAAATAGTATCGTAAATATCCTTGATGCATCTTACGGTATCAGAATCAAATCCGCGACGACGAAGTCCCACAAGATTGATTCCCACATAACAGATAGGGTCGCGTCCGCAAAGAGAATAAGGCGGAATGTCCTTGTTCACCTTACTTCCGCCGCCTACCATAGCGTGCTTTCCTATGTGTGAGAACTGATGAACAACGGTGCTTCCTCCAAGGATAGCCCAGTCATCCACGTCAGTTTCCCCTGCAATTCCCACATAACTTACAAGAATACAGTGTTTTCCAACCCTGCAATCATGAGCCACGTGTACGTATGACATGATCAGAGTATCGTCGCCAATTTTGGTCACACCCTTTCCGCTGGCTTTCGTGCCACGGTTAATGGTAGCGCATTCGCGAATGTTCACCCTGTCACCTATCTCGACATAAGTCACTTCTCCGTCAAACTTGAGATCCTGAGGAATGGCACCGACAACAGCTCCGGGAAAAACGCTGCAATCCTTGCCCATCTTCACATACGAGAAGATCGTGGCGTGAGGATAAATCTTGCAACCGTCACCGATTTCGACATTGTCATCGATAAAGGCATATGGGCCTACTTCAACATTGTCACCTAACTTTGCGCCAGGATGAACCGTAGCAAGTGGATGTATATTAGTCATGTTATAAAGTTTAAATTAGTTTCGCAACTTTCGTGTTTATTCCGTGTCCCGGTTTATAAGCTATCACCTTCGCCTTGAGAAAACCTCCCGCAAGTCTCAGATCTCCGATAATGTCAAGCAGCTTGTGCCTTCCGCATTCATCAGGAAAATGCAATTCAACATTACTCAAATAACCCTTATGTGTTATCTTGAGATCCGGATACCCCATCGATTTGGACAATTTGGACACGATAAAAGGCGGTACCTGCTTCTCCACAATAACTATGGCATTGCTCAAATCACCGCCCTTGATCAGGCCAAGACCCGCAAGTACCTGTATCTCATGAAGAAAGCAAAATGTCCGGCATGGAGCAATTTCATTGACATAATCCTTTGACGGGTCCCAGCTTACCGTCTGGACGCCGAGGACTTTGGAATTGAAATCTATAGTCACTTCATAGCTTGGCTCATCTGAAGGCAAGAGTTTGATATACGAACCCGTCTTCTCGTCTTTATAAACGAATTCACTGGCTATTTCTATATATTTTCTCTCCGCATCCTGTTCCTGCACACCATCCGAAGCCATTACCTCCACATACTTTTCAGCGCTTCCATCCAGAATAGGTACCTCCACGTTATCTATCTCTATCAAGGCATTATCTATGCCAAGTCCGGTAAGTGCCGACAGAAGATGTTCTATCGTACTGACTGAAACCTTATCCCTTTCTATAGTCGTGCTGCGCGATGTCAAAGAAACGTTTTCAGCCACCGCATCCACATAGGCGTCAGGGCCCAAATCAACACGATGAAATTTCAATCCCGTATTCACGGGTGCAGGACACACGCGCATATGCGCATATTTGCCTGAATGTAAACCCTTCCCCTCGAAAGAATATATGTTTTTTAAAGTCCGTTGATTCATTGTCAAAATTTAGTGGGCGCAAAGATAGATAAAAAATTTAAAAATTCTTTATTCCTCCCCGCCGGCCTTGAATTTAGCATAAGCACGCATATAGGTAGAATGAGGTATAGCCGGCATGCCGACAAGAACCTGCCCGCTCTTACGTACATTCCCTATCACACCCGCCTGCGCACATACTGTAGTCTTATCCGCCATCTTGATATGCCCAATGACACCGACCTGTCCTGCCAGAATACAGTTCTTGCCAATATCGGCCGAACCGGCAACCCCGGTAAGAGCGGCCATTACGGTATTCTCTCCCACCTTGACATTATGTGCGATCTGACAAAGATTGTCTATCCTTACCCCATCAGCTATCACGGTAGATTCCATAGGAGCCTTGTCAACAGTCGTATTTGACCCTATCTCCACATCGTTGCCGATTATTACGTTCCCCACATGCTCTATCTTTTTCCACGTACCGTCAGGTTGTGGAGCATTTCCGAAACCGTCATCACCTATGACACAGCCGGCATGAAGTATGGTTCTGTTGCCTATCACGGTATCCGAAAAGATCACGACTCCAGGATAAATTATACATTTGCTGCCTATCTTCACATTCTCCCCTATAGTGACATTGTTGCAGATTTTAGTAAAATCCCCCACCTGGCTTTTCTTGCCTATCGTCACATAATCCCCAATCCACACCTTCTTGCCAATCTTCGCCTTCCACGACACATGACAGCGCCCGCGATGTCTCTTGTATGTCTTGTTCTGCTTTTTTACATAATCAAGAAGTTCAGCAAGCGCACTATAAGCATTCTCCACACGGATCATTGTGGGAACAACCTGTGCACTCGGATGGAAATCCTTATTCACCAGCAAGATGGAAGCCTTGCTGGTATAGACATACTGTTCGTATTTCGGGTTTGCGAAAAAACACAAATTCCCCGGTTTGCCGTGTTCTATCTTGGCGAAAGATGTCGCTTCTGCGGCCGGATCGCCTTCAACCGTCCCGTGAAGCGCTTCCGCAAGTTCTTTAGCAGTAAATTTCATGTTTACAGGTTAAAATCTCCATCCCAGCGTAAGAACAGCATTGACAAATCCCTTTTTGCTGTAATAAACCGGGGAATATACATCATCATAGTCATAGTAAGGCTGATATGAGCTTGACGGCAACTTAGTGTACCTCAGCGCGAAATCAGCAAAGAAACTTCCTGCCGGATTGAATCCTATACCTGCTGATAAGCTATGACGAAAATCTTTTACATATTTGGCATTATCCGGAAGAGTCTTCCTTCCCAGATAATAATCATCATTGTAATCTTCATAATAGAACGCCTGGCCATCTACCGTATAGTACTTTTCAGCCGACGTTTTGAAGTTGTAACCTGCTCTAAGGACAAAGTTTTTCAGCACATTCAATTCCGCCCCCACCCTCAGATTATAAGCTTTCCCGCTGAACGCTGAGGTGGTGGCATTCAGAAAATCGAATGAACTGCTGTCATAATCCATGCTGCTGAATTTTACACGGGAATAGTTCTCTATGGTCCCATCCACACTTATAAGGCCAAGTTTCCCGAAAGTGTAGGCAAGGCTCAAATCCACACTGCGCGGCGTCACTACGCTATAGCGCGACTCCCCTTGAGCACTGCTTCCGCTGTATGAAGAGCCATTGGCATAAGTCACCTTACCGCTGTGCACCCAAGTCTCTGTAATATCCATCAAGGTAGGGCTCTGATAAGCGAAGCCCAACCTCAAGTTCTTGGCAGGAAGCCAGATGATACCGGTCTTAAGATATATGCCGGAACCGCTTGCGGAATAATTGTACTGATATACGGCGTTGTCGAAATAGGTATTGACCACGGAGCCGTCACTATATGTGAAGCGGACAGGGAATTCTTCCACGACCTGAGCCACCTCACTGAACCTTTCGGTGTTATCATAGGTGAGCATAGGTATTCCGATATTGAATCCGAGATAAAAAGTGTTCGAAAAGTTCCACGCCAGATTCAGGATCAGATCGCTTTTACTTCCGGAGGTGACATTGGCAGAACGCTGGGTTAGATTGCCCGGTACATACCTGCGGCCATCGTCAGTCAGCACTTCCGTGCATCCCACATAATTGTTCTGCGTGCCGTATCCGTTAATAAGACCGACATTATACCCCATTCCTACATCCCACAAGCTAGGATAATTGTCATAAAAAGTGCTGCTTTCAAGCTGAGCGGCCGTAAGACCGTCGGCAGCCCGGGCCATCTCCGCAAATTTTGAAGAATAAGCGTTCGTCCCGCTGACATCGTGGGCATAATTATAGTCGTACGTCGTATTGAAAAGCACGCCCATGGTCAGATAGGTATCCGGGAGCAGGGCTGAAGCAAAACGCGAAGTCAAACCCAGATTAGGCATTCTCACCCTGGTTTTATTCAGATTGGAACCTTTCTGCGCGGCAGAAGATGGATCCAGAGCATAAGATGTGCTTACATTCGATATGCTCAAAAGAGGGCTCACCACAAATTGAGAATACCCGGCGACGGCAGATCCTGCCGGATTTATGGAAATGGTACCGAGGTCGGAGCCCAATGCACCGGCAGCACCTCCTAAACCGACCACTCTGGCCGAACCGAGATATTCCGTAGCGCTATAAGTATATGCATCTCCCATTGACTGGGCATAAAGGCCTGTTGATGCCAACAGAGACAATGCAATGGCAATATATCTTTTCATAACAATCTTCTTTTTTAATTCTTTCCCTTACTTCTTACCTGCGTCCTCTTGACGAGCCTCCGCTCCTTCCCGACGTTCCGCCAGAACTTCTGGAAGTTCCCGTGCTTGAAGGGCTCCTGTAGGTTGACCCCGAAGAACTTCTGTTGTACGATGAAGAACTGTTTCCCGATGAAGATGACGAACTTCTTCTGTATGTTCCGCTGCTTGATGAAGAGGATGTCGATGTCCCGCTTCTTCTCGGCGCAGAGCCGCTGCCGTTTAAGGTCGACGGTGAGCTGCCCGACGAGGCGCTTCTTCTATAAGTAGAGGAACTGCTATTAGTAGATGCAGAAGATGTGCTCCGCGTTGCAGAGCCCGCCCTTACTCTTGAAGAAGCTGACGAACTTCTCGCGGAAGTGCCTTCGTGATAAACCCTGGTATTTCTTCCATGCACCGGACCGTGGGCATAGTAATCTCCGTGATGATGCGGATGATGATAATGATACCTGTCGTGCCAATACCAGTCATTCCAGTACCAGTCGTTCCAATACCAACTGCTTCTGCCATAATACCATGGGTCGTACGGAGACCAGAAAGGATCATAATAGCCGTAGTAACCATAATAGCCATAGTAATAAGGATATCCGAAAGAGACTACCGGAACATAGACTATACTGGACGATGTCGTGGCTGTAGACCAGCCATATTCGTCGTACTCGATATTTATCTTATCGTTGAACTGAGTCCCGGCCGCATTGGCCAAAGTATTGTAATCATTTGAAGATTCAACTTTATAGTAGATGCCGTCCTGGAATCTGGAAGCATCGGAATACTGTCCCACAGTACCGCAAGAAACAACGGCCAAGGAGAATAACATCAAAAAAATAAAAGAACGTTTCATAGTGAATCTCCTATAATAAAAATTTGTATCTTTGCACGCAATAATCATACCGCCTGTCTTATAGGCATATGAATCGTACAATTATAGACATTTTATCAATAAAAGACAATACCGAAATGGCAAAAGAGATTACTCCAAGAAGCGAAAATTATTCTCAATGGTATAACGACATAGTAGTAAAGGCAGATCTGGCCGAACAATCGGCCGTAAGAGGTTGCATGGTCATAAAACCGTACGGATATGCGATTTGGGAGAAAATGCAGCACGTCTTGGATGGGATGTTCAAAAAGACGGGCGTACAGAACGCATATTTTCCACTTTTCATCCCTAAATCCTTCTTCAGCAAGGAAGCTGAACACGTAGCAGGATTCGCCAAGGAATGCGCAGTCGTTACCCACCACAGACTTATGAACGACCCTGACGGAAAAGGAGTAGTAGTGGACCCTGACGCCAAACTCGAAGAAGAACTGATAGTAAGGCCTACATCGGAGACCATCATCTGGAGCGTATACAAGAACTGGATAAAATCGTGGAGAGATCTTCCTATCCTCTGCAACCAATGGTGTAACGTAGTCAGATGGGAGATGCGCACCAGACCATTTCTCCGCACTTCGGAATTCCTCTGGCAGGAAGGACATACCGCCCATGCCACCGCAGAGGAAGCACAGGCCAAGGCCGTAGAGATGGTACACGTTTATGCCGATTTCGCACGCAACACTATGGCTCTGCCGGTAGTGGTAGGGCACAAGAGTCCTAACGAACGCTTCGCCGGAGCTCTCGACACCCTTACCATAGAGGCGATGATGCAGGACGGCAAGGCATTGCAAGCCGGAACATCACATTTCCTGGGACAGAATTTCGCCAAATCGTTCGATGTGAAATACACTGACAATGAAGGCAAGGAACAATTTGTATGGGCTTCATCGTGGGGAGTGAGCACTCGTCTTATGGGTGCGCTCATCATGGCACACAGCGACGACAACGGTCTCGTTCTTCCGCCGGCACTTGCTCCTATACAGGTAGTCATGGTCCCTATTTATAAAACGGATGAGCAGCACAGCGCCATAATAGAGAAATTCAACTCCATCAAAACAGGTCTTGAAGCTCTCGGGATCAGCGTCAAAATCGACGACAGAGACACTTTGCGCCCGGGATTCAAATTTGCCGAATGGGAACTCAAGGGCGTACCTGTAAGATTGGCTATGGGAGCAAGGGATCTGGAGAACGGCACTGTTGAATTGGCCAGAAGAGATACTTTGGAGAAGAATACACATTCTTGCGAAGGTATCGAGTCCTACATCAAAAGCCTGCTCGACGGGATTCAGGATAACATATATAAGAAAGCGTTTGACGCGCGCGAAGCCAATGTCCGCAAGTGCGATTCATGGGACGAGTTCAAAGAAGAGATCAAGAAGGGAGGATTCCTGCTCTGCCATTGGGACGGTACAGCCGAAACTGAGCAGAAGATAAAGGATGAGACCAAGGCGACCATACGCTGTATTCCGGTGGACAGTTTCGTCTGCGAGGAAGAAGGAGTGGACATCTATTCAGGTAAGCCATCTAAGTGTAGAGTTATTTTTGCAATTGCATATTAATTAGTTATGAAGAAAATAGTATTACCTATCATTGCATTTTGTTCTTTTTCCATCGGCGTTTTCGCTCAAGATGACGCGCTGCAGAAAGCCGCAGCCGATGCAGCAGCCGAGCTTTCACAGGCACCACAGGAAGAAGTCTCAGTTCCAAAGCCCAACTATTGGACATCTTCTGTTCAATTCAACCTGGGTTATAATATGACCAACTTGAGCAACTGGGCTGCCGGCGGATACAACACCACCACACTCACCACCAACCTTGACGCCCAGGCCAATTACGCCAAAGACCTCTCCAGCTGGAACAACCGTCTGCAGCTTGACTACGGCTTCCTCTACTCCAACGAGAAAGAAAACATACTGCAGAAAAGCAACGACCGCATATATTTTGAAAGCAAGTGGGCATACAAAACAGCGAGCGGTTCGAAATTCAATTACACGGCATCATTCAACTTCCGTAGCCAGTTCACCGACACTCCGGACAAATACATCCAAGGGGAAGACGGCAAATGGAAAGAGAATGCCATAAAATCAGGATTCCTTTCACCTGCATACACAGACATAGCATTCGGTATCCAATGGAAACCTTCTGACTGGTTCGACGTGAACTTCGCGCCTGTGACCGGTGGACTTACGATATGTACTCAGGACAATCTGCGCTCAAGCTATGGTATGAAGTTAAAAGCTGACGGAGTGACCTATAATTCCGTTCTGTTCCAATTCGGTGCGCAGCTCAAGACCAACTTCAAATTCACCATCAACGACGCATTCTCCTTCGAGACGCAGGCTGTTGTCTTCACAGACTACCTTAACGAGCCTTACTTCCGTTTCAACTGGGATAACGCGGTCAACTGGCAACTGAGCAAATATCTTAAATTCTCTCTCAAGACCTGGCTCATCTCCGACCCGAACGTAACCATCACAGACGATGTTACCGGCGAAGTAAAGAAACGCGGAGTTCAGTTCAAGGATTTTCTGGCATTCAACTTCACTTACACTCTCTCAAGCAAATAACGATGAAGCTTCTTTTAGCTGTAAGCGGAGGAATTGACTCCATGTATATGGCAAACAGGGCACTGGACAGCGCCCTGTTTTCATATGAGGTGAGCTTCAGCGTCGCGCATTGCAACTTTCATCTCCGAGGAGAGGAAAGCGATGCTGACGGCGAGTTCGTGAAACAGTGGTGCGAAGAGCATGGGGTGGAGTTTTTATCTGAAGATTTCGACACGTCCAATTACGCTGAAAGAAAGAACATCAGCATAGAGATGGCAGCTCGCGAACTGCGTTATGCATGGTTCTCAAAACTATGTCGAGAACACGGTTTTGATGCCACGGTTGTGGCACACAACAGCGACGATAATGCGGAAACGCTCCTCCTTAACATGCTGCGAGGATGTGGAAGCCGCGGGATGAGCGGGATGAGAAAAGACAGCGGAACCTTTCCTTACCGCATCTTGCGTCCCATGCTCGACACAAGCAGAGCGGAGATACAGGAATATATGGAAAGCCACGCCCTTCCATGGCGGGAAGACAGAACGAACAAAGAAGACATATATAAACGCAATCTCCTGCGACACAAAATCTTGCCTGTTTTCAAAGAAATCAATCCGTCTGTGCTTCGCACGCTCTCCAAAGATATGGCCCACATCAGAGAGGTCGACAACATAGCAGATGATTATTACATCGCCAATCGAGAAAGTATTCACTGCACCGAATCGCTTTTAGGCCTGAAGCATTGGAGATATGTTCTTTATCGGGAGATGCAGGAAAAAGGATTTTCAGAAGGTGCCGTTCAGGATCTGTGTTCACTTCTGGAGTCAGGAGCACAAAGAAGCGGCAAAAAATTCATCAGTGACAAATGGGTGCTTTCTTTGGGAACCGACACCATTGATTTTTTTGTGAAAAAAGAGAGCGGGTCCTCTACCGAAGCATCCTTCACGGAAGTGTCACAACCGGGCAGATATCCTTTAGGAGACCGAACCTTCGAGGTTTCTTTAGAGCCTGTAAGAGAATCACTTAAAACCCGGGCAGACGAAATCATCGCAAGCCCGATAGTTCTAAAGTTTCCTTTCTTTATTCGGAATTGGCAAGAAGGAGACTGGATGCAGCCGCTTGGCATGAAAGGGAAGAAAAAGCTCAGCGACATGCTGGTGGATCTGAAGATTCCCTCATTTCAAAAAGACAGAGAGGCGGTGATCGTATCTGACACAGAGAGCAAAGAAGTCCTGGCGCTGCTTCCCCGCAGAATCAGTGAAAAAATAAAGGTCTGCCGTGAAGCAGACCCTCAAATAATTTCCATCAAAGAAATCACTACATAGAGATGCTTGGGATAAACGGCATGGAAGCGAATACCATCTCATGGTTGCCTGACTTCCAGCCTGCCATCCAATTCTTATAATAGTTGGTCCAATTACCGTATATCGAATAATCATTCACCGCTCCGGTGACAGTCTCAGTAAGCATCTCAATCAAAGTGAGTTCACGAGGATATTCAACTATATTCCAATTGGCGATATTCTCGTCTCCTGCACATACACCCGCGTAGTATATGGCGTCCTTAAGACCGCCTATTTCATCTACAAGACCTATCTTCAAAGCATCGTTGCCTGTCCATACACGACCCTGGGCGATGTCATCCACCTGCCCGGCCGTCATGTCCCTGCCATCGGCTACAAGAGCTACGAATCTGGCATAGATGCTCTCTATACTTCTCTGCACGTATGCCATTTCTTCCTTTGTAAACGGACGTGACAGACTGAACATATCGGCATGCTTGTTTGAAGACACGCTCTGAACCCCTACATGAAGAGTTTCCTTATAAAGTTTTGACAAATCAGGTACCATACCGAATACGCCTATGGAACCGGTCAGAGTCGAGGCGTCCGAAAAAATCTTGTCAGCTCCGTTAGATATCCAATATCCACCGGATGCGGCATAGTCACCATAAGAAGCAATCAGCGGCTTCACCTCGCACAGGCGATCGAGTTCATCTCTTATTTTTTCCGAAGCCACTACGCTTCCGCCTGGAGAATTAACCCTAAGCACTACGCATTTAACCGTACTGTCTCGTCTTACGCCCTCTATTATGGAAGCGAACCTGTCGCCGTCAACATTCTGGGTATCGTATCCGTCTACTATATTGCCATTGGCATATATCACCGCTATTTTTTTGGATGAGCGGAAATTATTCTTTATGTGATTATCCGCATAAGAAGCGAACGGAATGAAACGTACATCGTCAAATTTATCCACCTGAGCCATTACCGCGAGCTTATTCTCAAGAGCGTTTCTGTCCAGAAGCTCGTCCACGAGGCCGGCGGAGACAAAATCTGCCGGAAGACAGAGCTGCAGATTATCTATAGCTGAATTAATGTCCGCCTCGCTGATAGAACGGCTTTGAGCCATCTCACTTACAAACGTATCCCAAATGGAATCTATCATCACCTGATTCTGATGCAGATTCTCCGCACTTGCACTTGACCTGATATACATCTCTCCGGCAGATTTATATTTACCGTGACGGATGAGCTGCACATTGACGCCAATCTTATCCAAAGCATCGCCAAGGAACATCAATTGGCTCGAAATGCCGTGAAACATAGGCGTTCCACCCTGATATGTCCCCATATACACTTTATCTGCCACACTTGCCAGATAATACGATCCTGTCGTAGGATTTTCAAGATATGCCACTACAGGCTTGCCGCTGAGGCGAAAATTCTGCAACGCGCACCTGAGCTCGGCGATGGCACCGGTACCTATGGATGTACCATCTGTCTTAAGATATATGCACTTCACTCCCGGGTCCTCAGCAGCCGCATCAATTGCGTTGAGTGCTTTAAGCAAACCGACAGTGGTTCTTGTCTCCTTGGAGAAATTGAAACTTTGCGTGCTTTGCTCTGAGATGACGATTTTCGACATGTCAAGCTTCAAGATTCCCTCTGCAGGAATCACTTCCTTCTTCTCGCCAATTGAAGCGAAACTTGCCAATATCGCGAACCCTATCGCATTGACGATCAAAAGCCCGCAGATTACGGCAAGCAATGTTTTTAAAAAATTCTTCATTATTCAACTACTTTTGCGCAAAAGTAGTAAATTTTATACGATTTTGCCTCTTAAAATCGCATCTTTCATCTTAATCATGGCAGGAGTACTATGCTCGAAAAAGCGTTTGTAACCTTCACAGAGATAATTCAATCCGTTTCGCCTGTTTTTGGGGCACTCTCCGTTACAAAGGAAAAGATACTTACACTCATGACATTTTGCGGAAAGCGAGGTATATTTCGACTGTCCGAACTGGAGTTGCTCAGGACTATACATCATCTCGGCCAGACTTTTTTGAGAGATATTGCCCAATCTATACTCAGGGAAAACAAAATGATCACAAGAATACACATCCCCATTATGCTCAATAACTCCGGCATGACCGCATTCTCTGGCCATAGTGCATACAGCAGGTGGCAGGCCCATCCAATTTGCAAGAGTGGCATCGAAAATCTGGATGAATTGTTTTCCTACATCACCGGGCCACCAGCAGTCAAAGATGTCGCAAAGAAATTTTCCCCACTGCTCGGGAGTTACAGACAAATAGGGCTTTGAGAATTCAACAACGGGTGTGAATTGAATATAGTGACAGCCCATCCGTTTGAAAAAATCATATATCTCGACAGGCCTTGCAACATTCTGCGAATTCACCGTGGCCATCGCATTCCATTCTATCCCGTATTTGTCCAGAAGCTCTATTCCCTTGAGAACTCTGCTGAAGGTAGATTCATTTGTCCGGCTTTTTCTGAAATGATCGTGAACAGAGGCCGGGCCATCTATGGATACGCCCAACAGGAATCCATTCTCACGCAAAAATTGGCACCAAGATTCATCTATGAGAGTACCGTTTGTCTGCAGAGAATTATAGATACGCTTTCCTCCTGCATATATACGCTGAAACTCCGACGCCTTGCGATAAAAGTCAATACCACGAAGCATAGGTTCTCCACCGTGCCAGATGAAAAGCACCTCCGAGGCCGTCTGCGACTGAATATACTGCCGGACAAATTTTTCGAGCAACTTATCATCCATCTGCCCGACGTGAGAGTACGGGCCCTTTTCGTGAGCCTTTTCCAGATAGTAGCAATACTCGCAGTTCAGATTACACGACGCCCCGACAGGCTTCGCCATAACATATATTTCTTTCGAAAAGGGAGAAATGGTTCTACCTGTCGGGGTGTCCGTGATTTCCATTATTCAAATATGGTGACTGTGATCTCAGTTTGCTTATGAGAACTGCCGGCATAATTCGAATTTGACCCTGCAAATGTTACCGTATAGGTGCCCGGTTCGTTCCATGTATACTCGAAACTATGAAGGTAATTCTGAAGGTTCTTAATCACCTGTCCCTTGTCATTATCCACCTTATTCAGAGCCGTAGGTTTGGATATCACCCAGCCGTCAATAGCATAAGGCAGCTTATTCGCGCCAATTCCCTGGAAAATAATGTCCGCAGTAGTCGGTTTATTCAAAACAATGCTTCCGTTGCCGTTATTTTTGATATACGGATCCTCGATTTCGTCATTCATCATTACGGACACGAAATCAAGAGACGAGAAAGCAACGCTTTGAGGGTCAAGCCCTTCAAGACTTAAATTAAGCGCTCCTTTAATCCAATAAGTTCTCTGCGTTTTAGTATAATCCTTTGGACACCAATGGAAAGCTATACTGAAAGAACTCATGAAATTGTCTACGGGATACTCCTGAGATGTCCATATGGTACTTGTGCCTTCATCATACTGCAGTCTTTCCCATCCCTGCATACCTCCATCCACAATCGATTTTATCAAAGCCTTATCCGCAGCGGCGTCCGTGCCGGAAAGCCCTTCAAAAGAATTGGAAACCCATACTTCAAGTGCGCCGGCATCTCCATACCTGGCCTGATAATCGAGATTAAGGACAGCGCTTTTCACAGCCTGAGCATCCACTTCATACCTGTTCCTGTATTGATACTGATGGCCGGTCTCTCCACTATAGAAAACTATATTATCGACATCGCCCTTAAAATTGAACTTGACAGGCTCCCCTGCCTTATATGTATTTTCCGGATCAAGCGATACCGTATAATCTATTTCATAGACCACTTCCTGACTGCAGGAAATTGCGATGAATGCCAATATTACAGGTAAAAATATCTTTTTCATATTACTTGCCGATAATTATTTAGACCACTGTTCGTTTTGTTTGAGCTCCTTATTGACACCCAATTCTATAGAAGGGATTGGCAGCAAAACGTGCCTTTCACTCACGGCACCGCCGATATTGGCCGCACGGGTAGACTTCACGTTCTCAGACCACCTGCTGTCTGCCGCCCACTGAGTATATTCATTCATACACTTGACATACTCACCCCAACGGATAAGATCGAAACGACGGATGGATTCAAAGCAAAGCTCCCTTCCCCTTTCATTACGGATAAATTCACGGAAAGACTTCTTGTCGTATGCTCCTATTTCTCTTGTAGCTATACCTGCACGGTCACGAACCGCCTTGATGCAGTCGTAAGCTTCCTGAGTAGGACCGGACAGTTCGTTCGATGCCTCAGCGTACATCAACAGCACATCCGAATAGCGCAGGATAGGGAAATTGATGGTAGTGTAAAGACTCTTTGAAGTCTTCTGTCCTTCGTAAATGACCTCTCTTCTGAACTTTCCGCAATTTCTTATCGCCTGAGCCGCCGTAGGGTCATTGGTGGTAGTCACACTTTTATACACATACGGAGTCTTGTCTATGCCGGCCACACATTTTCCCGTACTTTGTCCATAAGGAGGCTGATTGGCATTACCGGCATAATTATATGGCGGCATATTCCATTCCTGCCTCTTGTCCGTAATGGTAGGAAGAGCCTGCTGCTCATCCGTGCGGTCAGTCTGCCAATACAAATCCCAAAGTTTGAGCGAGCCGTCGTACTGTCCATACGCATAATTGCATGCAAACGCACTGAATTGCGACGAGCTGCTGTCTCCGCTCTGAAGGCCAAGCACATCTCCTATTCGTCCGTTTGACCATGATTCAGCACTTGACCGGTCTCCCATGAACTCCGCCTCCCACATCGATTCGTGGTATTGGGTGTCGTATTGATCGCTTATCATATTGATAAACACCTGAGAATAATCCGGATTAAGCTGATGCATCCCGCTGTCTATGACAGCTTTGGCATAATCTCTGGCCTTAGCCAGGAAATCCGCCTTGTCTCCGCCTTTGACACTTTCTCCCGCCATGAAGAGGTACACTCTTGCCAAGATACCCTGCATGGTCGTCTTGGTAACTCGTGACGGCTGCTTGGCAACATCCTCGTCGGCAAGAGCAAGACATTCCGTCATCTCCTGCGCAACCCAGGTAAGCACTTCGAACTGCGACGTAGCGGCACACATAACATCATCCGGAGTTTTGGTCGCCGATGTCTTCAATGGAATGTCGCCCCACGACTGTGCAAGTATAAAGTGGTAATATGCCCTGAGAAAACGGGCTTCATTATAGTATTTGCCGTCTTTATCGAACTGCGTCTTAGGCACGGCCTCCATAAAGGCGTTGGCGTTTCTGATTCCCTGATAGATGGTCGTCCATATGTCGTATATCTGAACCGTACCGGCATCGTGTCTGTTGTACTGCAGGAAGTTTGTTCCCAAATCTCTGTTGAAATAACACAGGTCGTCATTATTGGCATACATAGCCGAATAATAATTGCCATAGAACTGTTCCCTGCCCATAACGCCATAAACACCTACGAGGCCGTATTTAACCTCATCTTCTGTATTATAGAAGGTATCGGAACATATGACATTAGGCGTCAGGTCCAGGAAATTGCAGGAAGAAAGTAAAACTGCTCCCGTCACAAAAGCTATATATCTATTATTTTTCATCTCGTCTACTGTTTAGAATGTTATTGCTACACCGCCGGTCAAACCAAACGCACGCGGATATGCAGACCAGTCAAAGCCTGGAGTAAGTACCGAATTACGGGTCGAAACCTCAGGATCCGGTCCTGAATAATTAGTCAAAGTATACACATTGTCTGCAGAGATATAGACTCTCATGGAATCAAAGTGCATTTTCCGCAATACTTTACGAGGAATAGTATAACCGAGTGAAACATTTCTCAAACGAAGGAAAGACCCGTCCTCCACTACGCGAGAAGAATATAGATATACTCCATTAGCCTGAATTCTAGGGATATCGCTGTCAGGGTTCTTTTCCGTCCACCGGTTCTTATAGGTCGCCCACTGGTTGGTATTGCTGACATTACCATTTTCAAAATACAACCTGTTGGCATTCAGAATATTATTACCATAACTCCATGAGAAGAACACATTAAGGTCAAATCCGTAGAGATTAAATGATGTGCCGAATCCGCCAGTGCTGAGAGGCTGCCCGCAACCTATTATCGTACGGTCGTTATCATCAATCACGCCATCGCCATTTATATCACGGTATTTAGGATCGCCCGGCCTTACGGCATTCTTTCCTACTGAAGAAAGGTATGGCACGCCATCCTTGAGGGTCGTACCGGAATTGAAGTCATCATATTTATATGTACCTTCATAGATGAATCCGTACATCATGCCGGAAGGCTTCCCGACCTGAGTGATATAAGGATATTGGCCATTGAATTTCTGATCCCACGACACGCTGCTCAGAAGCGAGTACTGGTCATTGGTAAGAGCAGTCACCTTATTTCTGTTAAGTGCGATATTGAAATTCACATTCCAGCTGAAGTTCTTTCTCTGTATCAGCGTAGCATCCAGCGTGAACTCCCCTCCCTGATTACGCATGGAACCTATGTTCATCATGGCAGAGGTATAGCCGGAAGAGGAAGGAATTGTGGCCTGAAGCAGGAGGTCTCTTGTATTCTTGAGATACCAGTCCGCCGTCATCTTCAAACGGCTGTCAAAGAATGAAACATCCATTCCGACATTCCACTGTTCAGTAGTCTCCCATTTCAGATTGTCGTTGGACATGTTTGACGGGTAATAACCGGGAACTACCTTTCCGTTAAACACATAATCGTAAGATGTCGCGCTTCCCGGCTGGGTGGAAATCTGCGAATAGAAATCGTACGGAGTACTTGTCCTGTTGTTTCCTGTAAGACCCCATGTAGCACGCAATTTACCGTTGGAAAGCCAGGAAACATTTTTCAGCCAATCCTCACGATTGAAGTTCCACGAAAGACCGGCAGAAGGGAAATAGCCCCATCTGTTAGCTGTAGGGAACTTGGACGAACCGTCTGCACGGAATGACGCCGTAACATAGTACTTGTACTTATAGTTGTAATTGAGCCTGAACAGCCCGGACATCATAGTCCAGTCATATTCCCAAGGAGTAACCGTCTGATAACTGCCGGTATTCAATCCGTTGAGTCCAAGGGCTTCCGTCGTCAGCTGTGTTGCGGCAGTTCCCTTGTAGTCATAATTTTCTCCCTGAAGAGTAAAGCCACCAAGAAGCTGCAGATGATGATGACGCTTGATATTGGTATTCCATGTCAAAGTGTTCTCATTCACCCAAGAAAGTCTGTCTGACCAATAGATGGCTCCATTGATACCTTTTCCTGAAGGGGAACCTACATATCCAGTATATGTCTGTGTTCCGTTGAATTCCTCTCTGCGACGCTTATACATAGTATATCCGCCCGTGACTTTCAGCTTGAGACCGTCTACAATCTCCCATGTAAGGCCGGCATTGGAATTAAGGTAATCCACGATGGTCTTGCGATATTCGTTCTGGGCCGTCTTTACCGGATTAAAACGATAATCATTGGCCCCCGTAACCTCGGAGTCCACGATCTCATCGTAAAGGTCATCCGTATTTCCTGAACGGATAGGTTTCACCGGACGATATCCCCATACGGAATACATAAGCCATCCCGTAGCGGAAGAAGCGGCCTGTGCATCTGTCGGCGTCACACCATTGGTAATGGCTCTGGAATAATTGCCGAGGACATCCAAAGTAACTCTCTTTCCGAATTTCTGTTGGAAATTAACCTTGCCCTGATAACGTTGAAAATTGGATTTGATTATAATACCGTCCTGATCCAATGCCGAAAGGCTGATGTTGTAGCGGTTGCCGGCCTCCTTGCTTCCTCCGGACACGGAGACAGAATAATTCTGCGTCAAAGCGTTACGATAAAGCTTGTCCTGCCAATCGCTATACGGAATATTAAGATAATCTTCCGGGGTATAGGATGTTATGCCGGCTGCGGCATCAGCATCGGAAGGGACAAGGTAAGCATTGGTATTCCCTGTGACATTATAAATCTCCGTTTGAAGAAGTACAAAATCATATCCGTTCAAAAGGTCAACCTTATTAGCTATCTGATTCATAGTCCAGTTAGCATTGAAATTGACTTTAGGCTTACCCTCCTGTCCCTGCTTTGTGGTGATAACGATAACGCCGTTAGCACCACGGGCACCATAGATGGCAGTTGCAGAAGCATCTTTGAGCACATCTATAGACTCTATATCCGCCGAGTTGAGAGACACCGCCATTGAGCTCTCAGTAGGAAAACCATCTATGATATAGAGCGGAGCACTGCTTTGGGTAAGGGAGTTATTGCCTCGAATCGTGATGTTAGCCTCAGCACCAAGTGCGCCATCGGCAGTTGACACCACTACACCGGCAATTTTTCCTGTCAGTGCCTGGTCAAAATTCGTAACCGGAGTTTTCATAATTTCGTCCATGTCGATTTTGCTTACCGAACCGGTAAGATCTCGACGGGCGACAGTTCCGTATCCGACGCTTACCACCTCCGCAGCATCAAGAGCCAGCTGCTCTTCTTTTAAAGTGACATTTACCACAGTTCTGCTACCCACTTTCTCTTTAGTCTCCAAAAAACCGAGACAAGACAGAACAATGGTTGAATTAGACGATGACACGTTCAAAAAGTAATTACCTTCCGGATCCGTCGTAGTGTAGGTCGTCGTTTTGCCTTCTTCATATACGATTACGCCTACTATAGGCTCTCCTGAGGCATCGACTACTCGTCCACTGATCTTCACAGTCTGTGCTGACGCGATAATGCTGGAACAGACGAGAAGAATGAAAGTTGAAATTTTCGTCAAAGTTGACATCTTAAATTAGTTTTAAGCGGTTAATTAGTTTATTATGAATTAATCCTTACGTAAAGAGAACTCAACCGGCTGTCCGTTGATGCATCTCACTTCAAGTAAAGTTTTATTGTCCGTTTTGGTTATCGTCACCGACGGATTTTCGCCAATTAAAGAATATGGTCCGTTAAGACTCACCACTTTCATTATAGGCTGACTTGGCTGAGAAGTAGTATATCCCTTTTCGGTGATTCCGAGATCCG
Source organism: Lachnospiraceae bacterium (assembly GCA_963654805.1). GTDB lineage: Bacteria > Bacteroidota > Bacteroidia > Bacteroidales > UBA932 > Cryptobacteroides. Next base: position 93,037 of record CAVKBL010000005.1, read on the forward strand.
GAGTGCACACGCTCATTACCCAAGTACCGTCTTCTTTCTGTCTTTCCATCACTATCGTTTCACTCTGAATATCAGAGACAAACGTAGCACTCGAGCTATATCCTCGATAACTTATGTAATCCGTGATGCCTGTCAGGACGTCCTTCACGACATGAGCATTATTATCAGCCTGTATCACTTCATATGGCAGCTTCCTGGCGTATTTGGACACTTCCTTGCCCTTCGGGCAGACGACCATCAGATACTCATAAGAGGCCTCTGACGGAGAGCTGCCGTGATTGATCCACGCTGTAATGAAGTCACCCTCACCGGTCTTTTTCTTAGTGTCTGACGGAGAAACCTGATGTTTTTTCTCCACCGTCAGACCTTTTCCGTCTTTCACTATATAGAAAACACCATTAGGGTCGTTCAGCACGACCTGACCGTTACCATCCTGCTTCCATGAATACGGGAAGGTCCCGGAATAGTCGCTATTGATATCCACCTCTACATCCTTATTTTCAAGGCGTAACTGATAAAGCACAGTCTCAGTAGGATATTCTGAATTATTGGTTATTCCTGTCCCTATGAATACTATTCTGTTGTCAAAACAGAATACACTCTTAGTTGCGGTCGCTCCGGCGCAGAAATTAGGCCGATTCTTTTCCACATATGTGAAAGCCAGGCATCCGTTTGCGGATTCAAGCGAAGACACTCCGGGAAAGCGTGAAACATTTCTTTCCATCAAAGTCCCTTTAAGCGGATTTTCCAATTTGTCGAAAGGAAGATGTATGGATGTCACTCCCGGGTAACGGTTCCAATCCCAACCCTGCTGGTCATATCCGCTCTCTTTTTCTCCACCCGGGAAGATGATTTGAGCGGAAGCATGGCTGAGATATCTGCCATACCTGTTGTCCGCAGCGTAAATTTCCGAACTCCAGACATCTGAATTATACCCTTTGAGAGTAATCATCCAGCCGTCACGTCGGTGCACACCGAAAGCGCCGTAATTATACACGTGAAAACCATCTTCCGCAGCCTTAGCCTTAATCTTGGCTTTTTTGAACGCGGCCACCGCATCCTTATCCTTACCTCCCATAGCCAGATACGCCCCCGCAAGATCAGGATCACAGGCCAAGCCACTTCCGGAAAAATCTCCCAGCATAGACAGACGGGCGTATGCTTGCACATCACGGTCCGGAATATTACCGTTGAACGGATGCCTTCCGCACACTCCTATTCCCCATTCACGACCGTTAGTGTAATCATATAAAGCCATCAACGCTCTCTTGAAATTCCTGCAGGCCTGCTCATCTATCTGAAAATCAGTCCCATCTGCAAAGCCAATAAAATCACCTACACTTGCGAACGCTCCCACGGAATAACCCGGATAATGTCCGCCATGATGAAACGATGTTCCGTCAATCTTAAGCCCTCCCAAAGTACCGTCAGTAAATCGCAATGCCCCTGAAGTCCAATCTCCCAAGGCCTTAAGATATGCATATTTCCTACTGTCCGAGTCCTGAAGCATAGCCGAAATAACCCTGGCATTATGAAGCGTATGAAAAGCATCGAGCACACCGTCTCTTGTCTGCTCATAAGGCATCCTGGTCTCCTGAAGACCGGACCAGTAAGACAGAACATCAGCATATTCCCGCAATTTCCCTCTTTCTGCCAATGGTTTGCGTAGAATCCATATACCTCTGTATATGTCACGCACCTGATAACCGTAATGGTGATTGGTGCCTTGCCCGCTACCATACGCGAATCCTTGGTCTATAGCGTGGTCCATAGCATCGATAACCTGCTGCAGATGTTCCTGGCTGCCGGTATAAAGATACTCGAGCGCATACCAGTATACAATCTCCTGAATGAAGCGTATGCGCATCTCGCCTTTGGAGTTATTGAACTCATCGTCACTCAAAAGAGGAGCCCCGATTATGCTTCCGTCCGGCATTCTTCTGATGCCATATTTCTCTATGGCGTCGTGATTTCTCTTCATCAAAGTATTGAGAGTATACTCCTGTCCCGGATTACCTGTGGCCGCCCATTCGTCGATTCTGCGCTCCACTTCACGCAAAGTTTCCTTCTGGCTGTCATCCAGTTGAACAAATTCCGGTTCGGGATACTGTTCCCATTCCCAGAGTCTGCACCACTGCCACATGTCGCGCTGCAGATGGTGATTATTATCCGGTATCTGCATGTCCGGAGTGATCTGATCGTGCAGTTTCCCTTTGGAAAAGGTGAGCCTGTCTATATATATGGTACCGGACGCAGAGTTCGCAGGCGTGGTGACGGCCATTTTCGATACGAAAGTATTTCTTTCATCCATAGGGATATCGCCATAATATCCGTCTGCAGTATGCATGTCATTATACTTGATCCAGATCGCACGCCATCCGGTATGGTTCATGTCGAAATCAAAATGGCAAATCTCCTTTCCAAGCCAATCATAGAAAGTAAATGTCAGCGGTGACTGTATCTTGGCCGTGTTGTACACCCACATCATGACACCGGCTCCCTTTACCTTCATGGAAGCCTCAATCTCGTCACAATTGGTAAAAACTAAAGAGGACGGACCTGTCCACGAGAATTTTACGCTTTTCGTTCCATCCTTATACTTATCTGTCGAAATGCCGACCAGACCACTATCTGTAGCTGAAATAAATGCAGGCAGTCCCGCCTCGAAGTTATATTGGGCGTTAATCGCGGCATGTGCCGTAAATGATATGACCAATAGAGACAATAAAAAGAATCTCTTCATAATTGTGTGGTTTAATTGCAAACTTAGTTAAATTTTATATATTTGCAATCGACCATACTAGAAAAACATTACGCACTGAACTATGACGCCATATTCAAAATTAGCGCTGTCACTTGTGTTTGCAGCCTTTTTTTCTATTGTAGCTGTAGCCGATGTGGTGGACTATGATGCGAACTTTGGAGTTCTCTCTTTTGAGCAGGGAACCTCTCCTGCCGTTGCGGGAAGACACTCCAGCATATCTCAATCCTCACTCCATTATAAATTAGGCAGTCATTCACTCGAATGGACTTGGAATCGTCCAAACTCTACCATAAGCATCCCCGGGCCAATCCCATATCTGTCTTACAACCCTGACCCGAAAGAGACCTCCGTATCCACCTTCGTCTTCTGGATTTATTCCAAAGATGCCATAGACGGTGAACTGCGCTTCTCTTTCAGAAAGAACGGACGCGAATGTTGTTTTTTCAACTACAAACTCGGATTCAAAGGTTGGCGCGGTGCATGGGTAGCCTTTGACCGAGATATGACGGGCACTCCGCAAGAAGGTATGGATGAAGTGGTAATCACCTCTCCGGCGAAGATAAAAAAGGGCAAGTTATGGTTCGACGGCATAATAACCTCGGCCTTCGAAGACGTACGCTATCACACGGCAGACTGGCAGGCTCCTTTCATAAATGCCAATACGACAGTGCATTGGCTTGTTCTGAACAACAGTTGGAATCTGAAACTGGACATACCGCTCTCCGAACTGAAAGACAATCAGATTACTGACATGCAGACCATTACGGAGAGATTCGTGCAGCTGGTAACCCCTGCCAAGACCGTAAGTACAGACTCTCTTCGCAGAATGTTCAAAAGCTACGACATATCCGTGAACCCGGACGGAACGATAACAGGCAAACCTATTTTTTTTACAAGATACGGTGAAACCTTCATCAATCTGGGGATTCCGGATGCATCCGTTTCCTTCAAAAAGAACGGCCAGCTGCTGCGTAACTTCAACAATAATCTGCTTGACTTAGCCGCCGCATATCAGAAAAACACAGACGAGACGGAAAGGCGGGAATTGGCCCGAATGTATGTTCTGATGACCTGGCACCTTCTCGATCAAGGATTCGCCGCAGGCAGCGCCCAAGGGACGCTCCATCATCTGGGATACAGCATGAGGAATTTTTATATCGCCCCCGTGCTTATGAGAGACGTTCTTGTTCATAGCGGAATGCTTGACCAGGTACAGGCCGCCATGGAGTGGTTCTCCGGAGTAGGAGAAGTAAAAGTGGCGCCTGAAAATCCGGGCATGGACATAGATGCTTTCAACACTTCGCTTATGGGACGATTGGCATCTATTCTCATCCTTGAGCCTTCTTCCTATAAATATGCATATATGCAAGCCATCAGCAGGTGGATAGATAACGGATTCAAGTATGTGGACGGAACTCTTCCTTGCTTCAAAAGCGACGGGTCCATCTACCATCACCGCAGGGCTTATCCTGCCTATGCCGTCGGTGGATTGGATGGCGCAGTGAACGCCGTATGGATGCTGCGTGGCACGACATTGGCCGTTTCTGAAGAAAGCCATGGTATTCTGAAAGAATCGCTGATGCAGATGCGTTTCTGGTGCAATCTCCGGTCATTCCCGCTTGCCATGTCAGGAAGACATCCAGACGGAAAAGGGGAACTGAATCCTTATCATTATGCTTTACTTGCCGATGCAGGCACACCAAATGGAAAAAGCACGATAGATCCGGACCTGGCAGGCGCATTCTTAAGATTGACCCCTGACAATCCAAAGGCTTACAGACAATGGACTGACAAATTCCATAAAGAAGGGTTTTCCGCTGAGAATACTCCACAGGGCAGCAGAAGCTACCCTTATAACTGTTCGCTTTCACACAGATACGGGCAGAGTCTGGTGACATTTGCAGGACACAGCCGCTACCTCTGGGCAGCAGAGATATATAACGGAGCCAATCATTACGGACGCTACCTCACACACGGCAGCATGCAGATTCTGGGCGACGGACAACCGGTGATAAACTCCTTCGGCAGCGGATATCAGGTTGACGGATGGGACTGGTGTCATATCCCGGGAACCACGGCCGCCGCCATACCTATGGCCGACATGAAAGCGGTCGTACTGAATGTCGATGAGCATTCAGGTTACGAGGAAATGCTTCTCTCCGATGAATGGTTCGCAGGAGGAGTTACACACAAAGGCTCATACGGCGCCTTCGCGATGAAACTTCACGAACACGACAAATATAACGGCAGCCTGCGCGCACGAAAGTCTTATTTCGCATTCGACGGACGTATCATAGCCTTAGGCTCCAATCTGGAGAATGCTCTTTCTGACTCCGAACTGCATACGACTCTTTTTCAGAATTCTCTTGACGAAGAAGACTGCCCGACAAGCATCTCGGAAGAAAAGACAGACTCGCTTGTGGTACTCAACGACCGTTTCGGAAACGCTTATCTGATACGTAACGCCACAGTGAGAACTTACCGCGGAATTCAGCATTCCCTGCACGAAGAGACAGATAAGCCCACACAGGGATTTTTTGAAAAAGCTTATATCCACCACGGAGATATCGTCAAAGATGCCGGATACGAATATATGGTTGCTCTGCACGGCGATAAAGCCGTGACAGATGAATGGACGAAGACAAAACCTTATAAGGTAATAAGGAAAGACAGTAGCGCCCATGTCGTGCGGGACATCAGGAGCGGTGTTACCGGCTGTGCCATATTCGAAAGCGGAGACGTGGATTCATTCATATTAAGCAGTACGCCTGCCATGATAATGTATTCTACTGAGCAAGACTACCTTACTCTAAGCGTATGTAATCCTGATCTCGCTCTTTACGAAGGAGAAGCGGACGAGGTATATGATGAAAACGGGAAAAGAATAGAAAGAAGCGTCTATGGACGCAAATGGATAGACTCCCACTGCCTTCCTACAAGCGTGACTATAAGACTTAGCGGGAATTGGCAGATAAGCTCTCCAGCTGAAACATCTGTAGAAATATTACAAGCAGAGGGGGATACCATACTCACAATCCATAGCCGCGAAGCTAAAACAGAAGAACTCATACTTAAAAAGGCTAAATAATGAAACTGCTCGATAGAATAAAACTCTCACTCCTGCCCATCTCTCTGATGGCCGGAACTTCATGTACAGAACGACAGGAACTGCCTCCTAACGTCATATACGTATTCCCGGACCAAATGCGCAATCAGGCTCTTGCATTTTGGAGCGAAGCGGAATACAACCCTTATGTGCGTTGGGTGGCTGACCCGGTGCAGACACCTAACCTGAATGCGTTTGCCTCGGAAAGTGTAGTGTTGTCCAGGGCCATGAGCAGTTGCCCTCTGAGCAGCCCATACCGCGGAATGTTTCTTACCGGAATGTATCCGGAAAGGAGCGGAATCACGCTTAACTGTATGGCGGACAGACCGGAGAGCAGCCTTAGAGAAGATGCTGTCTGTATAAGCGATGTTTTCAACTCACAGGGATACAGTTGCGGCTACATAGGAAAGCTGCATGCGGATCATCCCACAAAGAACGACCCAGAAAATCCGGGTCACTATGTGAGTGACACCACGCCGGAATGGGACGCCTACACCCCGGCCGAAAAAAGACATGGCTTCGACTGGTGGTATTCGTACGGGACTTTCGACGTTCACAAAAATCCACATTACTGGGACACAGAAGGGAAACGTCACGAGCCTCACGAATTCTCCGTCAAGCACGAAACAGACAAGGCAATAGAATACCTGAGGAACAAAAACGGAGAGAGACGCAAAGATGCACCTTTCTTTATGGTAGTGGCCTACAACCCGCCACACGCGCCTTATGAAGGGCTCGAAGACTGCATGGAAGAAGATTATCTCTTATATAAGGACAGGTCCTACAAGGAATTATATCTGAGACCCAATGCCGACACGCTTCTTACCAAAGCCCCATCCATCAGATATTATTTTGCCAATGTCACGGCAGTAGACCGCGAATTCGGCCGTATTCTTAAAGAACTTAAGGACCTGGGACTGGATAAAAATACCATAGTGGTATTCACATCCGACCACGGAGAGACCATGTGCAGCCATTCTACTTTGGATCCTAAGAATTCGATATATACGGAGTCGTTCAATGTCCCTATGATAATACGTTATCCTGAGAAAATCAGGCATCACGTCGACACTACCTTGCTGTCAACCGTGGATATAATGCCGACTTTAATCTCTATGGCCGGACTTGGCTCCGACATCCCACAAAGTGCTGAAGGCAAAGACCTGTCCGCCATACTGATGGAAAAGGGCGGAGACATAGAACTTCCCGAATCCGCACTTTACATAAGAAACATGAACGGAAAGGTAGCCCCTGACAACACCGTCACCGGCTTTTTCCCTCAGGCGAGAGGAATTAAAACATGGTCTCACACCATGGAGATTTCGATCAACAGAGATAAAACGCTGAAACAGATCACGATTTTCGACGACATCAATGATCCATATCAGATGCATCCTATCGACTACCGCGATGTCCCGGACTTATTCAACGAGCTTCTTGGGAAATTGGAGGCCAAGTTGAAAGAATCGAACGACATTTGGCATAGAGAGCATATCATCTCAAATCTAAAATATTAATAAACATGCGCTGCTTCAAACACATTGCGAGCATCTTGCTGGCGTCATTGGCGACAGTATCCTGTGACACGACAAATCTTGAAGAACGCCTCGAACGGATAGACCTTCAGATTACCGAATTGGAAAAGGCAACAGGCCAAGTGTATCAGAACACGCTCTCGCTCAAACGCCTTTTCGAGAAAGAGGTCTGGATCGCGAACTATGAGGACATCCTGGACGAAAACTCAAAAGTCATAGGATACACGGTTACGCTTAACGACGGTTCCAAGATACAAGTCATCTACGGGCTTGAATGCAAATCAATTCTTCCTATCATAGGAATTGACTCCGAAGGGTATTGGATAGTCTCCATGGATAACGGGGGCACATTCTCACGCATCGAGAACACACCGCCGGCCACGTCCGAAAACGGCGTCACTCCGCAACTGAAAGTGGATAATCTTGGATTCTGGCTCATAAGCACTGACGGAGGAAATACCTGGTCACAACTGTTGGGACCGGACGGCAAGCCACAAAGTGCTACAGGCAGCACTTCCGGGGCTTCCAGCAGCATTTTCAAAGAAGTCAGATACGATGCCGAAAAGCAGGTAATGGTGTTTGTTCTTTCTGACGGACAGTCATTTGAGCTGGATGTCATAAAGGGCTTCATCTTTGAAGTGGAAGGCTACACGGCACCCGCTGCCATTTTTACCGATAAAACATTGTCTTTCAATGTAAAAACTTCTGGAGTAAAAGATGTAATGTTTACAGTCCCGCAAGGATGGAGGGCCGTTCTGGACGAAGATAAACTTGCCATAAGCGCTCCTCAGACAGAAACTCCGGGGAATTACACCATAAGTGTGCTTCTGATATCTGAAAATGCGCTTGCCAGAAAGATGAGCCTTGTGTTTACTCTTTCAAATCTGGGGTCAGACCTTCTTGACTATTCCTACGCCGGATATATGCACGCAGAGAGTGCCCCTGCCCCGGCAGAAGCATGGGGATACAAAATATATAACGTCTGCGACTATGGCGCCGTTCCAAACGACGGCAAATCCGACCGCGAGGCTTTCCTGAAATGTCTGGAAGCGGCGATAGGGAAAAGTTATACGGTCAATTCCAATAATGTGATATGCTTCGAATCCCAGGAAAAGGCCAACGCCATAGTATATTTTCCTGAAGGTGAATTTATTATCCACACTTCTGCGGACGATGTCTCCCTGTCCGGGAAAAGCCCGAGCCAGACCATTCAGATCCGCTCAGGAAACTTCATACTTAGAGGCGCCGGCAGGGATAAGACCACCCTTATAATGCAAGATCCCAACAGACCGTCAGACGAGACAGTCTTGTACAGCTCTCCTGCGATGATTGAAATCAAGCACAACAGCGGATTATCCAAAATCTGCGACGTCGCATCCAACGCTGCCAAAGGCTCCTTCACCATAGAAGTGAGCTCGAGCGCAGGACTTGCTGAAGGCCAATGGGTATGTCTTACCATGGTCAACAACGACCCGGCATTAATCACATCTGAACTGTCGGCCTCCAATCCTACCTCGTCCGAGCTTGCCAACATGACCAATCTCGTGAACACAGGCGTGCAAATATATGACTACCATCAGATCAAATCCATCTCAGGCAACAAGGTGACATTCTACGAGCCTGTTATGCACGAAGTGGACCTTAAATACACTGCGAACACGAATAAGTCGGGATACAATTGGCGAATAGACAAATACCCGCACTATGAAAACGTGGGTGTAGAAGACCTTACCTTCAAAGGCAATGCGAAAGCTGACTTCAAACATCACGGAAGTTGGCAGGACGACGGCGCGTACAAGCCTATCAATCTGACCAGACTGACCAATTCGTGGCTGCGCAGAGTGGGCTTTGAAAGTGTAAGCGAAGCTTGCTCCATCATATGGAGCGCCAATATCTCCGCCTATGACATCATCTTCAGCGGAAACCGCGGACACGCCTCTGTTCGTTCACAGTGTTCTTCTCGAGTTTTCATCGGAGCCACAAAAGACAACACTTCTGGATATCTGATTGACAATCCAAGCGTTCATACGGAAAATGCCGGACAATACCACGCCGTGGGAGTATCAAAACAAAGTATGGGCACAGTGCTATGGCGTAATACATGGGGAAACGACAGTTGTTTCGAATCCCACGCCACACAGCCACGCGCGACCCTGATAGACTGTTGTAGCGGAGGTTGGATGAAATATAGACAAGGAGGAGACCAGACACAGGTACCAAACCATCTTGACGACCTGGTCATATGGAATTTCTGCTCCACCACTCCACAATCAGGCACATTCAACTTCTGGGATCACTCCAGCCTGTGGTGGAAATTCAGTCCTCCTGTCATAGTAGGATTTCACGGAGAGGCTATCGTGTTCGACACCAGCCAAGTGAAAAGAATGGAAAGCCTTGGCACGCCTGTTGAACCGGAATCATTATATGAACAACAGTTAAGGTCTCGGCTTGGCACCGTGCCGGCTTGGCTTAATGAATTAAAATAATAAACAACCTTATATTTTATTAGATTATGAAACGATTTTTTGTATTAGTTTCAGCTGTTATACTTGCAGGAGCAATCACTTCCTGCACAGATATTTCAGGATTGGAGAACCGTATGGATTCTGCCGAGAGCCGTATTGCAGCTCTCGAAAAGAACCTCGGCACTTTGAACTCCGACATCGTGGCGCTGAAAAAGATCGTGGAGGGAGGCACAGTGAGCAGCATCGTGGAGAAAGACGGAGTCTACACCATCACATTCAGCGATGGTACGGTCATCACCTTGAATCAAGGAAGCACAGGAATTGCCAATGCTCCTATAATGTCAATTGACGAAGACGGTTATTGGATGGTAGACTATGGCAACGGACCTGAGTACATCCTGGTATCAGGAGAAAAAGTGAAAGCCGTGGGCGACAATGGCGTCACCCCTCAATTCGGGGTTGACACATCAGGTTATTGGACAGTCAGCTACGACGGCGGCAAAACATTTTCACAAGTTAAAGACGTAAACGGCAATCCGGTGAAAGCTGTAGCCGACGGAAGTTCCACTTCAGATTCCTGGTTCAGAAGCGTCACAGTCAAGGGAGACACTCTCGAAGTCGTTCTTAATGACGGCTCCACCTATGCTCTCCTGATAGTCAAGGATTTTTCTTGCGTCATCAAGGGCGCAGAAGATGTAGTGGCATTCACTTATGGTCAGACCAAAACTTTCACCGTAGAGATGACAGGAGTCGCTTCCGTTATGGTAACCGCACCTCAGGGATGGTCTGCCGCTTTGGAAAGTGAAGTTCTGTCCATCACCGCACCTGAGGCAGAGACCAAAGCGCTTTCCGCAGACAGCAAGACTGACGTATGCCTGCTGGCCATATCCGAAAACGGTTATTCGTCTCTCAGCAAAGTGAAAGTTTCGGTGTCATCTTCCGCAGATCCTACCCCTGACCCAGACCCGGACCCTGATCCGGTGACATATCCTGGCCTTTACGGCAAATACTACAACGGTGAAGACGTGACTATAGGAAGTGTCACCGTCAACAAGACTACATATCCTACAGTCAATTACATCAGCGCCACAAGCACAGACAAGACTCTTAAGACAGGTGTCAACTTCGTGGACGCCGACGTGGTGGCAGAACTGCCTACAGAAGAAATCGAACTTCCGTTTATCGTAGCCGGAAATACTGAAGGAACCAGAACCGCTCTGAATGCCGCATCTCAAGTGAAATTTATTTCCAGCGCTACTGTAGAAAGCAATGTGGTGGAATTCCAGAACGTAAGTCTGAGTACCGAAAACATCGCCGAGGGTTATCTTCTGGCCAACACCCAGGATAATACGATGGAGAGAATAGGACTGAACAACTGCAGGGTGGATATCGTAGGAGACAAAAACCTGTCTTATATGTTATCAGCAAGGAATCTCAACTGCTTTATCGTCAAGGACTGCGACATCAAGGCCAACTCTACGAAAGCCGTTTACCTCATGCAGATTCAGGCAAATGAGTTCACAATGGCAGAATTGACCATCACCAATAACGTATTCTGGTCAGATGACGCGGTGAAGGCATTCAGCGTCTTCCACAACAGAAAGAGCGCAGTGACCAAAGTCAACATCACCCAAAACACTTTCGTTAACGTCTACCCGCAGAAATCTTATGCATATTGCCAATTAGACAATCTTATCAGCGGAAGCGTATCAAACAACCTCTTCTACTTCGAGGATTACACCACCAACTGCGAGGATACCTATACGGGAATCGTCAAGGAGGAAACCAAGGCTAACATAGACGAGACACTCTACGCCACCTTCTTACAGAACTACGCCATCTACGGCAGTTCTATCCCTACCAAGAGAATGAAAGTAGGACAAAACACGAATCCTGGCCAAATCTATAACAAGGCTAAGGCAGATGCATCTGAGGTATTTGACTTTACAGACGATTCTGAAAATTTCAATATCGCCAAAGGCATATTCAAATCCAAGAAAACCGCTTTCGGAGCACAACGATAATAACACATTTTGATTATGAATAAGTATTTATATACCCCCCCCCAGCTTGAAATTATAAGCATAAAGCCGGAGCAAGTATTGGCATCCAGCCAAGGTTCCTGTTTTGAATCATTTTACGAGGACAATAGAGAATTTGAGTATGAATAGATTCAGGCTGCCAATGCTTGCTATAGTAGCTATAGCCGCATTCTCTTGTACAAAAGAGAAATTAGAGAATGAGTCTAAAACGACCAATCTCAGTCCGATAACCATTCAGGCCTGTTCTGAAGGCAGTGTAAAAGCTGCCTTCTCTACAGAGTCCTACCCTTCCATAGTATGGACAGGAACTGAATCGATCAGCGTTCTGGGCGCCAATACCGGGAATCAGACTTTTACGACTACAAGTACCGGAGCTTACGCTGAATTTTCAGGACTTGCCGACCTGACGGATGATAATCTCTATGCAGTTTATCCGTCCGATAACGCCATAGTCCTTAATGCAGGTGTGACAACGACCCTGTCAAATGTTACAATTCCGGCAACACAGACTGCAGTAGAGGAAAGCTTTGACCCGAAAGCCTACATCGCCGTGGCCAGCACCACTTCCGAGGAAAAAAGTTTTTCTTTCAAATCAGTGGTGTCTCTGTTGAAATTCCGTCTGGAAGATGTCGCTTCTGTCGAGAAAGTCATCTTCACAGGAAACAATGATGAGATTATGGCTGCCACAGCCTCCAGTGTAAATCTTGACGGTACGCTCGCTGACGATTATACCGACGAGAGTAAAAGCATCACGGTGACAGGTCCTTTTACAAGCGGTAAAGACTACTTCGCCGCGACTCTGCCACACTTGTTTGATAAAGGCCTTACCATCTATGTGCAGTACAGCGACGGGACCGTGAAATCGTGCAAGATCAGCAGTCAGCTTTTCGAAGAAGGCAAGACACGCAACTGCATCCGCAATCTGAACACCATTCCTTCCGCAAAGCTTAAAGTTGTTACCGATCTATATGCTCTTTATAATGTCGGGGCAGATGTAACTGTGGGTTCGACCACTTTCAACATAAGTCAGGAAGGTGCACCTACTCCATCTGTCATCACAGCGTCAAGCGAAAATGTCGAGTTAAAATCTACCATCAACGGAGCGAATAAGAACATCATCGTATTCCTGGAGCAGGAAGGAGATTATAAATTTACGCTTTCCAGCGTTGCCTATCTTGAGGATAGGGTCATACTTGTCAGCCGTTATGCAGATAAAACCGTTACTTTAACTGCGACTGAACGGATATTGGCAAAAAAAGGATCACTTTACATCAAAAACCTGAATATAGTTTGTCCTACTACCCAGACATACTTTATTTATAACTACAACCAGACAACGACAGTAGATGCTTTAGTATTCGACGGATGTAAAATAACAGGGATCAACGTGAGCCTTATTGAATTGACAGGAAGCGGAGTAATCAACAACATCGAGATAGTAAACTCCGATCTCAAATTCAACGCTTCTGCATCAACAACATCCCAAGGGGCATCAGCCTTAATCAAAGTAAATCAAACTGTAGTTTACCCTAAAGTCATACTTAACGAGAACATCTTGTTCTGCGAAAATAATTCCGATCGTCAAATGGCTCTATTTTCAAATAGTAATACTACCATCAATGCCGGAATAGAGTCATTGACATTCACGAAGAACACCATAGTCGGCCTTTACCCTACATCAAGTTACTCTTATTTTATGGTAAAGACTTTGACGGAATATACCGAAGGAGGAAATTATTTCCACCTGCCGAAATATTCAGATTCCGCCTATGCCAGTACTGATAAATACCTTTCAATAGTGAATGCTACGACCAATCCGGAATCAAGCAAATTCACTTTACGCAACAGAAGTTACCTCTGGTATAATTCTACTTCCGGCACAGCAAAAACATTGAAAGCGTTTAAAACAGATTTAACTGACAAGGATGCGAATTATCATCCTTATATGAAATCCTCTGACGCAGACAGTTTGATGACAATCGATTGGACTGCCGAAACATTTACCTGTTCGAATGCCGCTTGGGGCGCGACAAGATAAATTCCATTAAAAAAAAGAGATTGGTTTAGTGTTAACCAATCTCTTTTTTTATAATTACTTGACCTTAACTGTAAGCGGATGATTTACTGAATAAGAGAAGTTTCTTACATAATCATTCCAGAATTCAGAGCTTTCTATTCCTCCCTGGTCCCAGCCAGACCCTGTCCAATATTCAATCACTTCACCACTGGCGACTCTGAACTTCAGCACGGCGTGACCGTCCATAACGTCAGGCTTTGCATTATAACTTTCAGGAACGACCAGACCGATGCTGATCTTTCCGTCCTGTTTAGGGTCTGGAAGCCTGCTGTCGGAAGCCCATTCGGTAAATGCTATGTAATTATCAGTCTGATGCATACATATAAGCTCGTGCACTGACGCGCCCACCACTATATCCAATGAATCCACTCCATATGCTTCGAAAGAGCAAGTCCATCTGACAAACCGGGAATTCGCGTCAAGCGAAAGACTTCTGCGCGTCTTCACACTCACTCCGTCAACAGAAAACTCCGGGCATGTGAACTCCGCCGAAGTTCTTACCGGGCCATTACACAGGCGTTTTTGGGTAGCCCAATTATCCCCAATATATATCTTCCCTCCACTTACAGGAGCACACGCGCCTCCACCAAGAGCCTGACCTACCATATAGCAGTCCATACCCTCTCCGTGATTACGGTGAAAATCACGACCTTTAAGCCAGTCGTCGAGGACAAAACGGGAAGTGTTCTTTATCCATATATCCTGTCCGAAAGTCCTGGGACTTTCCAGTGCCGGGCCATAAATGCGACCTATGACGAGATTATTCTCATAAGCATAATCATCCTCCCTTTCAGGGACATAACGGCTGTTGACCAGCGTATCGCAAGGTGTCGGCCTACCCTTCAAGACTACATATTCCTTTTCCTCACCCTTTTTCAAATTGGCCTGAAAGATAAGAGCCTCTTGTCCATCTCGCCCTGAGACAATCTGGCAAGGCAGACTCTGCCCCGCATCCGTTCTCACGACAGCATTTCCCGAAGAAAGCCCCTTGATACCAAGCTGAGAGCAAGGAATCTCTATAGTCTCCGCTATCCTGTCCGTATCATAAGGATTGGCCACTAAAACAGTCCTGTCATTTCTTCCGCAAGAAGAGAGGAAAAAAGACAGGACAGTAACTGTAAGAATTGTGCGCTTCATTATTTAGGCTGCTTCCCTATATAAGCAAGTATGCCTCCGTCGACATAGAGGACATGTCCGTTCACAAAATCCGATGCGGATGATGCCAGGAATACAGCCGGTCCCTTAAGATCTTCAGGAGAGCCCCAACGTGCGGCAGGAGTCTTGGCGATTATGAACGCATCGAAAGGATGACGCGATCCGTCCGCCTGGCGCTCACGCAACGGAGCTGTCTGAGGAGTAGCTATATAACCCGGACCGATTCCGTTACACTGGATATTATATTCGCCATACTCCGAAGCGATATTGCGCGTAAGCATCTTAAGGCCGCCCTTGGCAGCAGCATATGCAGACACTGTCTCACGACCAAGTTCAGACATCATGGAGCAGATGTTGATAATCTTACCGCCTCCCTGTGCTATCATAGACGGGATGACTGCCTTTGACACTATGAACGGAGCATTAAGATCCACATCTATTACCTGACGGAATTCTTCCGCCTTCATCTCGCACATAGGTATACGTTTGATAATGCCGGCGTTGTTTACCAGAATATTGATAGGTCCCAGGTCCTGCTCCACTTTCTTCACAAGCTCCTGAACCTGTTCTTCCTTAGTCACATCACAGACATAACCCTTGGCCTCTATGCCAAGTTCCTTGTAAGAAGCTATACCCTTATCGACCAGCTCCTGCTTTATGTCGTTAAAGGCTATCTTCGCTCCCGCCTCGGCGAATGCAGTCGCAATCGCAAAACCAATTCCGTAAGAAGCACCCGTTACGAGCGCCACTTTTCCTTCAAGTGAAAAATTTACCATAAAGATTAATGTTTAGTGTGTTTCTATCTCATCTCGGTATAAGGAATCTCGTCCTTATCCGCGTAATTCAAATTCTCTCCAGCCATTCCCCAAATAAAAGCATAATTCTGCGTTCCTGCAGCTGCGTGAATGGACCACTCCGGAGAGGTTATCGCCTGCTCATTATGCAGCCAGACAAGCCTTTCCTGCTGAGGCTCTCCCATCAGGTGACATATGGCATTCCCTCCCTTCAGATTAAAGTAAAAATATGCCTCCATACGGCGTGTATGCGTATGAGCCGGCATAGTGTTCCAGACAGAACCGGGAGCAAGTTCGGTAAGACCCATCTGAAGCTGATTGGTTCCGCCACCCTTCACTCTGCTCAATACGGACCATACGATGAGCTGATTCACAACCCTGTCATTAGAGTCTTCCATCTTACCATAATGATCTGAAATGGCAAAGGCATATTTTTTCGGATCCGCTTTCTTGTCCGTTGTTATCAGTTGCGTCACATACTCCTTATATGCAGGTGCTGAGTTAATATAGAATTTGGCCGGATTCTCAGGATCCAAACTTCTGAATGTTACGCTCTTCTTTCCGCAACCCACATAAAGAGCCTCCTTGTATTTGAGGACATACTCCTTACCGTCTACATTCACTACGCCGTCTCCCGCGATATTAATCACACCGAGCTCCCTGCGATCAAGAAAATGCTCCGCCTTCAGTTCATAGAAAGAGTCAAGAGAGAGGGTCTTTTCTACCGGCATAGCGCCACCATAGATGAAACGGTCATATAAAGTATAGGTGAGATTTATCTCATCCTGCACCATGACAGTCTCCATTACATAAGCGCTTCTCAAACGCTCTGTATCATAATGTTTCACATCATCCGGATGACAAGCGGTCTGCACGGTATAGTTAACCTGAGCAAAGGCCGCTACAGCGGAGAGCGACATTACGGCACTGATTATAATTCTTTTCATAATCTAATTAATTATCAACTTTTTGTGATTTTACGATCTTTTTTCTGTTCCATATCACAAGAGAGCCGGTGCTGACGACAAGAGCGGCAACCCCTATCCACTTGCAACTATGTGTCAAATGGAAGATAATCCAAGCGAACGGACTCGCGGCGAAATCCAAAGAGCCACCTTCAAATCCCTCAGGAATAGCTACTGCGGCATCCGCGGTCTGGGCATAGACATCTTGTGCAGCCAGAGTGAAATACGGTGCAAGATCTGTAACGAAATACAAGCCCATTACTATCACTACCAGCCCTATTATGAACGTCTTCACTACATTGCCTTTGGTTATAGGAAGAATCATAGGGAACAGATAAAACATTCCGGCAAGCGAAGCGAGCGGCAGGAATTCGTTCCCTGGAAGGACAACAGCCAGGACTAGAGTAACCGGGATAAGCAACAGCGAAACTACCAGCGTAGTAGGATGTCCTATCACAAGAGCAGGACTCATGCCTATGTTCATACCCTTTGCGCCTTTGAACTTCCGTGAAATCAAGCTTTTGGTTGCCTCGGAAATTGGCTTCAAACCTTCAATGAAAAGAGCCGTGATGCGAGGGATGAGCTCCATTACCGCACCTATTTTTATGCCAAGTCCCAATATATATGGAATGTTGTCCACTATCTCAGCCCATGACCCGCAAGTCAGACAGCCGATGATGATGCCGAGAATCACTCCCAAGAAAAGAGGCTCTCCGAAGAGTCCAAATTTCTTTTTCATCCCCTCCGCATCTATATTCACCTTATCGAAACCGGGGATCTTGTCCAAGCCCGCATTGATAGCCTCCGCGAAAGGAACGAAACCCTGACAAAACGGCTGCGGAATGGATATTCCCTCCATACCATCGTAGAATTTCTGAAATTTAGACGCCGTGCGATCGGCCAAAACCAGAGTGATGATAAAACATATGACCGCGGCGAAGAATCCCCACAGAAGGCTTCCCGTAGCGAAATAGACCACCGCACCTATAAAGGCATAATGCCAATAATTCCACAAATCGATATTGACCGTCTGGGTAGTTTTGGTAAAAAGCATAAGAATATTAACGCCCAGACATACGGGAATGATAAGAGCGCCTATCGTCGTATTGTATGCCACTGAAGCGGCGGCCGGCCATCCCATATCGAACACCTTAAGCTGAAGGCCATAAATCTCCACCACCTTTGAAAGTGCCGGGCCAAGCGCGCTGGTAAGAAGCGCGGTAACCACTGACAATCCGACAAACCCGACGCCCACCAGCAGTCCGCTCTTCAGCGCCTTGCCCGGTTTGATGCCTATACATATACCAAGTATGGTAAAGATGACAGGCATCATCACGGCGGCGCCGAGACTTATTATATAACTGAAAATCTGTTCCATTTTTAAAAACCTTATACCGGAGATTCTCCTTTTTCAATATGGCGGCGTCTTACAAGCGCCTCCAACAGATAATAATCCGCATAATTAAGAGGTACATCTATATTGCTGCCGTGAGGAATGCTTCCCACTGAATGTTTTAGGATGAAACCGCCGTTTGTTCCAAGAGCGGCACGATACGGTTCAAAAGAAAGGTTCCGGACTATCTTATCAGCCGATTTCAAATATTCGTCCTGCGAAGTATAATACCACAGTTCATAAAGGGCGGATGCCACTATGGCGGCTGAAGACACATCTCTCTGGGCCTTATATGCCGCATATTCAGGCTTCTGCTCGCCATACTTAACTGCGTCATAATCCCACAGAGGTATCAGATCCTCAGGCATGTTCGGTTCATTCAGAATGAATCGCGCCACATTTTGAGCATGCTCCAGATATTGCTTGTCCTTAGTGAAACGGTACATGACCGTATATCCATAAAGAGCCCAGGCCTGGCCACGAGCCCAACGGGACTCGTCATCCGCTCCCTGTGCCGTACATTTGCCAAGTACCTGTCCTGTCTGCGGATCATAGTCCACCACGTGATATGTACTGTAGTCTGAACGGAAATGATTGGCCATAGTCTTGTCCGCATGACTTATGGCTATTTCTCTGAAAGCAGGATCGCCGGAGATCTCACTTGCACGGAAAAGCAGTTCCAGATTCATCAGATTATCTATGATGACAGGGCACTTCCATCCCTTTTCCTTTTGCCAACCCTTATCGACACTCCACGACTGTATGATTCCGGCTCCAGGACGGAAACGGGTGGAAAGGGACTTCGCCGTGTTTACAAGCACAGTATCATAATCTGGAATATTCTTAAGTCTGAGCCCGTTCCCATAACTGTCGTATATCATGAACCCGACATCGTGATGCCATGTAAGGAATTGTATTTCGTGTATGGCTTCTGTGTGCTTTTGTGCATGGACAGCGTACTGTTCATCTCCGGTAAGTTCATACATATACCACAAGGTACCTGCAAAAAAACCGCTTACCCAGTCATCCTTAGGCACAAATACAATCTCCCCGTTGACAAAAGTGGATGGAATCCTCACGGTATCCCCCTCTTCGGAAGCTGTAATCAATGGTTTAAGCTGCTTTTTCGCAAATTCAACATTGTCGTTGATAACTTCTGTCATCGAAGTGCAGGAACAAACTGCAGAAAACAGAATAAAGGCAGTAATGAATTGTTTTAGCATAATTATTTGGTTTATTTATACAACAAAAATAGTAAATTTGTGTGATTAATAATAATTACTATGGCGCAAAAACCTGCTATTCCTAAAGGCACACGAGATTTCGGTCAGAAAGAGATGGCCGAACGCAACTATATCTTCAACACTGTCAAGGATGTATTCCATCTGTACGGCTATTCACAGATAGAGACTCCGGCTATGGAAAACCTCTCCACACTTATGGGCAAATACGGCGACGAGGGGGACAAACTGCTTTTCCGCATACTGAATTCCGGGGATGCATTTGCAGGTGTAGACCCGTCCAAGCCGCTCACCGGCCAGGTCTGCGAAAAAGGACTCCGATATGATCTTACCGTCCCGTTCGCACGTTATGTGGTTCAGCACCAGAGCGAAATATCATTCCCGTTCAAGAGGTTCCAGATACAGCCTGTTTGGCGTGCAGACCGTCCTCAAAAGGGGCGTTACCGTGAATTCTATCAGTGTGACGTTGATGCGATAGGCTCAAAGAGCCAATTATGTGAACTCGAACTGGTCCAGATCGCAGATGAAGTCTTCCACAGGCTTGGCATCAATGTAATCATCAAAATAAACAACCGCAAGATACTCAGCGGTCTGGCAGAAATATGCCACGCTCCGGACAAAGTGGTGGACATCACCGTGGCCATAGATAAACTCGACAAGATAGGATTGGATGCCGTAAAAGCCGAGCTTCTAGATAAGGGCCTGGCAGAAAAGGACATAAGCATTCTTGAGCCGGTGCTGACCCTGCAAGGCGACAATAAAGAAAAAATCAGGACCATGCGCGCTCTGATGGCAGAAAGTGAGATTGGCCGGAAAGGCTTGGATGAGTTGGAAGAATTGGCAGGATACATCGATGCCGCAGGGATAAGGACTCCGTGGGAGATAGACCTGTCGCTTGCGCGCGGGCTGAATTATTATACGGGGGCCATATTTGAAATCAAAGCTCTTGATTATCAGATAGGAAGCATAAGCGGAGGCGGCCGTTACGATAATCTCACCGGTATCTTCGGCCTTCCGGACATGTCAGGTGTGGGAATAAGTTTCGGTGCAGACCGCATCTATGATGTTCTGAAGGGACTGGACAAATTTCCTAAGGAGCTTGGAAGCACCACTACCCTTCTGTTTGCCAATATGGGTTCACAGGAATGCGCTTACATACTTCCGGTCAGCACAGAGCTGCGCAGAAGAGGAATAAGCACGGAGATTTATCCGGACGCATGCAAACTCAAAAAGCAGTTCGATTATGCTGACCGCAAAGGAATCCCTTTTCTGTCCATATGCGGAGAGTCTGAAAAAGAGAGCGGAACCGTTCAGATTAAGAATCTGTCTACCGGTGAGCAGAAAAGTTTCCCGGCTTCTGACATCGATGCCATGACGGCTTTTTTATCCGAGTGAATTTATGGACGAATTGACCCGCCTGCGCGAAGAGATAGACAGCATCGATAAAGAATTGGCATCCTTATTCGAAAGAAGGATGGAGGTATCGGCTCGCATAGGTGAGGTCAAGCGTATTATGGGCAGCGGTGTTCTGGACGCGGAAAGGGAGAAAGAGGTGTCGGAAAGCAGAAAGGGGTATTTAAAAAATGCCGCTCTTCTTCCGTACTGGGAGAAGGAGATGAAGACTCTGATGGAATTATCAAAAGATTATCAATGGACTTTAAGAGAAGACTCCCTATTCCTAAAGAAATAAAGCAGGAATATCCGCTGTCGCGTCGTGGTGCGGCGCTGAGAGAGAAGACCGTCGCTCAGATAGAGGATATCCTCTGCGGACGGGACTCCCGGATGCTTCTCGTAATCGGCCCATGTTCTGCTGACAGGGAGGATTCGGTGACGGCATATCTGGAAAAACTGAGGATTCTTCAGGAAAAAGTAAAGGACAGCATCCTTGTTGTAGCCAGACTTTATACCGGAAAGCCACGTTCTAAAGGCAACGCATATAAAGGGATGCTGCATAGTCCGGACCCTGAATCAGGGAGTGAAGATATTCTCAAGGGACTGATTTCCATAAGGAAAATACACCTGAAGGCACTAGAGCAGATAGGAATAGGATGCGCAGATGAACTTCTCTATCCTGAAAGCTACAGATTCACTTCCGACCTCCTATGCTACACGACTGTAGGCGCACGTTCTGCCGATAATCAGCAGCACAGACTCACCGCCAGCGGGCTCGACATCCCGGTAGGATTCAAAAACCCTATGAACGGTAACCTGCACTCAATGCGTCAGGCGATAGAAACAGCCCAGAACGAGCATCTGTTCATATACCGCAACTGGGAGGTCCAGAGCCACGGGAACGACTACGCCCACGGAATACTTCGAGGATATGTGGATAGTATAGGTGTGAGCCATGCCAATTATGGCTTTGAATCTCTGCGTGATGCCTGCGCCTCCATAACCGCTCCCGGCGTAAAAAACCCAGCACTGCTTGTGGACTGCAACCATTCGAATTCCGGCAAAGACTTTCTCAAGCAAATAGATATCGCAAAAGAAGTCCTCCGTTCAAGAAAGAAGGACCCGAATATCAAAGCCACAGTGAAAGGGCTTATGATAGAATCCTACCTTGAAGACGGTGCGCAGGACGAACACGGCGGCCATTTCGGCCAATCCATAACCGACCCTTGTCTGGGGTGGGACAAAACGGAGCGACTGGTTATGGAACTTACGGATTTGTGGTAATTGAATATTCCGGCGGCAACCAGCCTACCAAGTCCGGTTTCAACGGATTCACGATTTTAAGCCAATAATTACAGACATCCGTAATTATATACCGGCCTCCGTAAAAATTCGAGTCATAACCATGTATTTCATAAGCTATGGCTGAATGTCTGTCAGGAGCGACGTATATCTTCTTTATATAATTGTCGTCATCCAGATATGTTCCCAAAAACCTTATATCAATCCACCCCTGAATATTATTATGAATACGCTCTTCTTCACTAAAGGAGTACTTTACATCGACCAAAACCCGATTGCCTTTTTTCTCTTTTATATACAGGTACGGATAATCTTCATTATACCCGTCATTTACAACATAACCTATTACCGTAGAATCAGTCGACGATGAATATACAGGGACAAAAACATCATATTTTTCTGTCCGCAACATGCAGAGCCCTATGTAATCCGGAGACAAATCCAAAAGAACAGACAAAATTATCAAAAGCATATTTAGTTTCATGGATGTTTGTTTTACCCTGATTCATAACTTGCAAAATTTGGCCTTTAGCGCCAATACGCAAACTTACAAGTTCTAATCGAAAAATAATTTTTACCTCGCAACTTATTATATTTTAATTTACTGAGCTCCACCAAAGAAAATTTCTCCGGACACTAATAATATTGCACAACAAAGAAAAAACTGACTAAAAACACAAAAGAAATAACCGATATATTTATCTCCTACTCTTCCCTCCTCTAACAAATCAAAATCATGACAGAAAAAAAAGAATAATAACGACAATAACATTAAAAAATGAGCAAGAATCATTTTCTTTGTAAATTGCCTTTTTACAAAGCCTATTATCATCTGATAAAAAAGAACTTCTTCCAATAAAAAAAATAAATATCCCGAAAATATATCATTTGAATAAGGCATTAAGTTTAAAGAGAAAAATCTCCAACAAAAAGAAATAATCTATTCCACCTCGAAATATACCTAACAACAAAACTTGATAACCTATTAAGTCTTTATGGGCGAGAATATTTCATCATCACTATATGAAATAATTTCAAATGTTGGAGAAAAAATAAAAAGGCAATTAAAAATAAGCGCCAATCCTACAAACAGATAAAAGCGAACCCTATTTCCGTCCATTTTCCTTTAGATATCTAATTCTACAATACTATTGGTTCACGTTTTTAAGAATAACTGTGATTCCAGAAGAATTACCTATGCGTACACATTAAACAGGAGTTATTTTCCACGTCTCATTATCGATCTCGGCTCTGGCTGATATTCGTATGAGGCATTGTTCTACATTATATTCTTTTTGATAATCAATAGACGGAATATCTTTTATAATATTATCCTTTATGTCTTTTGTTACATGAAATGAGATCTCCTTTCCAAACAGATGATAATATTGACTTTGGAAAGCATCCTCACTTTTTTCCATTACCAATATTGAATCTGAAAAGATCATAAATATTGTGCTAGTATTATTTTTTAATAAATTACTATGAATAAACACTAAACAATACTCCTTAGATTCATGCTCCTCTAATTGACACTCATGCCTTATATATTCTTCAATGGAGCGCTGCTTAATAATAGAAGAAGAACAACATCCATTACAGCACAACATAAATATTAACAAAACGAATTTTATCATAAAAGCCTACTATTGACCTACTGTTTTATAACTATAACCGTTTTTACTTAGGATATATCTATGCCCACTCACGGGAAAATATACAAATACGGTTGGAGCAGTTAAACTATTTTGAACATTATACCAATCAGAACCGCTTACGATATATGTTTTATCTGATTCCTGCAGTATACCCATTGAGCCAACTTCCTCCTTTGCAGTAGGTTTAACTCCTGGATGTGAATGCATAGAAATATCTGGTTTAAAATCCATATAAGTTTCATACGAACCAGCCGAACTATCTTCCCCGATAGAACCAAGATAAAACACTGGTTCTTCCTTATTCATGTCTATATGTAACGCCCATTCTACATTAGAATAGTCAGCCAAGAAATAAAATAACTTAATCATCTGATTAGAAGAACTAATAGCCTCCTTAATCTCATTTTGACTTGCTGTCAACTGAGGAAGGATAGTTTGATCCGAGACATAAAAAACTGATGCGTCTGTCCGGATAATGTCATACGAATCATCTGTTTTTTCAAAAAGAGAAATATTTCCATTTGATGATAGCGTATATATGGATCTCCCGTCCGGGTCCACGAAATTCACCGGGTCGCCTGCGCAGTAGGCGTAAGGGCTGACGCCGTAGTAGTCTTCGCTTTTCGGGTCAGGTGTTATCCAGCGTCTGATGA
>CAVKBL010000006.1:0-106378 GCA_963654805.1 Lachnospiraceae bacterium
CTGTACAATCTTCGGATAGCTAATCAACAAGTCTCCCACGGACTTTTGGCGGTGATCCGATTTAGCCCATTTTTTATATTACGTTGGCAGGGCTTCATCAGTACATTGCTGAGACCTTCCGGTACTATTTTAAAACTGAAAATGTATTAAAGAGTTTTCGATGCTGGGCGAGACAAAACCACCTGGAGCCCAAGAGCATGAACAATCCGATAAAAAGTACTGACACTAGGCGTCATATTACCATGTTCAATCTTGGAAATATAGCTCTTGGACGTGCCAATCCTATTCGCAAGTTCTGCCTGCGTCACCCTTTCCTCCTTCCGTGCATCACGTAGAATCTGTCCGGAATAAAAAACATACGCCTGATCTTCAGCCGCTATACGCTCAGGAGTCCCCGGAGCGCCAAACTCCGCATCGAGAACTACATCGTAGTCCCGAACCTGATTATCATTTACATGTTCTTTCATAATATGCCTCCATTATTCGTTTTGCTTTCTCAATTTCACTTCGTGGCGTCTTTTGTGTCTTCTTCTGGAAGCCATTGAACAACACGACGACAGAATTGCCATCGAATATAAAGAATGTACGGAAAATATTCCCTTCGAATTCTGTTCTCAATTCATACAATCCTCCGTCAACACACTTCACAAACTTGGTAGGCAACCTATCCAATGTCTTCAACAAAAGAATTCCATAGTTTACCTTTTTCTTCTGCTCTGGAGTCAATCTCTCCATAAAAGTCTCAAAATACCCACCATACGTAACCACTCTCCTCATAGGGCAAAGATATTAAAAGTTTCATTATTTTACAACTTTTGGTGTTATTTTTTAACGCTTACTTATCACTTCACACA
Organism: Lachnospiraceae bacterium; assembly: GCA_963654805.1. Classification (GTDB taxonomy): domain Bacteria; phylum Bacteroidota; class Bacteroidia; order Bacteroidales; family UBA932; genus Cryptobacteroides. Next base: position 855 of record CAVKBL010000006.1, read on the forward strand.
TCGGGAAAGCATGACGGTTTGAAGCGAATCGATGATGCCGGCTTCATAGAGGGCCGATATGCTGCGCTGCCCGGCCGGGGTGCTGTTTTTATATAAAATTATGGAGCGTGCTGTATCGCGCCGGCGGATGGCTGGGTGAGAGGCTAACGCATCTTCGTCGGAACCCCACAGATCGAAGCGATGCGGGGAGCAGCATTCTATGAGGTCCACGATCTTTGCAAACTTCTCTTCATCAAACCGATACAGTTCCATCAGCTGCTCTATGCAGCTGTACCCGCCCAGACGCTCGCGATACTTCACCATCTGCGCGGCATAATACGGGCCAATTCCAGGCAGCGCATCAAAAGCGGCCGAGTCCGCCGAATTTATATCCACCTTCGGGATACGTATATAGGGTCTTAGACGCGCAAATACGCTGTCGGCGACCACATAGCTCTTCCCAAAATCTTCCGCCCGATAGAATCTTCCGCCCTTTTGCCTGTAATGGTCTATGCTCTGAGCCTGCCGCTCGCTGAACCCCAGCCTCTGAAGGTCCTCCACACTCACAGTATTCGGATTGAATGCAAATGATTCCACCTTCCGGCGCTGCCTTCGCGCTTTCTCCACAGCCTCACTGTGCTTCGCGTAATGCCTGACGGTGTCCGTCCGCACCACTCCCGATACCCCTGCACCTGACACTGACCCCTGCCCTGCGGCAAAATTGGGCCGCGAGCCCGAAACAAACCCGGCACCGGTCCTTGCCATTGGCCCAGATTCAGATGCCGCCCCGGATACAAGGGAAGAAGGCTCTATATAGGATGTGACATACACCGTATCCGGCCGATCGCGCAGAGACTCTATGCGGAGCACACTCGCGTGATGAATGAAAAGGCAGATCTGATAGCCTACGATAAGAAACACGAAGCAGACGGCTCCGTATTTAAACGTCCTCGAGTTTGTACTTGTTGACGTGTTCTCCCCTTTTCGGGACAGGGGCGCCTGCGAGGACAATGACGATTTCCCCTTTCGGTTCGTTTTCATGGAAGTAGTTCAATAGTTCGTTTAAAGTTCCCCTATGATGGGTTTCGTAAAGTTTAGATATTTCGCGTGAGACGCAGCACTCCCTGTCCGGCCCGAAGACATCGCCGAACTGTTCAAGTGTCTTCACCAGTCTGTAAGGCGATTCGTAGAATACCATGGTGCGACTCTCCGCACGCAGAGATTCCAACACCGAAGCCCTGCCCTTTTTCTGGGGAAGAAAGCCTTCGAAACAGAACCTGTCACAAGGCAGTCCTGAAGACACGAGAGCCGGAATGCAGGCCGTCGCGCCCGGAAGAGTCTGCACCTCAATACCCTGCGCCGCACATTCTCTGGACAGAAGAAATCCCGGATCGGAAATCCCGGGAGTCCCTGCATCACTTACAAGCGCCACATTAGCCCCATCCATAATGCGCGACTTAATCTCCTCAACCTTCTGATGCTCGTTGAATTTATGATAAGAAATCAGCTTCCCCTTAATATTATAGTGCTGCAGGAGAACGCCGCTGGTCCTGGTGTCCTCCGCCAATATGAGGTCTGCCGAAGAAAGAACTTCCACGGCACGATATGTCATATCAGCGAGATTGCCCACAGGCGTAGGCACGATATACAGAATTCCAGGTTTCATCAAAATTGTGGATAACTTTTACTCTTCAGGCATCCAAACTTTTTCTGAAGTTTTTAACTTTGTAAACCGTAAAAGTTTCACTTCACAAAACTACAAATGTTTTCAGAAAACTACAAGAAATCGGGCTGCATAGAGGTAATATGCGGTTCCATGTTCTCGGGGAAGACCGAAGAACTCATCCGCAGGCTTAAAAGAGCCCAGTTCGCAAACCAGAAAATCGCCATTTTCAAGCCGAGCGTGGATGTACGCTACTCCGAAGTGGAAGTGGTGTCACACGACCTGCACTCTCTCAAATCTACCCCTATCACAGACGCGGCCTTCATGCTTGACATCCCTTCGGACATAGAAGTGGTGGGAATAGACGAAGCACAGTTCTTCGGAGAAAACCTTGTAGAAGTATGCCAGAGCCTTGCCAATCGTGGCGTGAGAGTCATTATCGCTGGACTTGACACAGATTTTCTCGGAAAACCTTTCGGGCCGATGCCTTCGCTTATGGCCGTGGCCGAAGATGTTCAGAAAGTACACGCCATATGCGTGAAATGCGGCAGCCTGGCCAATCACTCACACCGCCTGTCAGAAAGCGAAGATCTGGTGGTGCTCGGAGAAAAAGACATCTACGAGCCTCTGTGCCGCGAATGTTACAACAAGGCTATTTCTGAAGAACTGAAGAAATAATCTCCTTTATCTCCCTTTGCCAAGTGGCGCTGTCCACATGCGTATAAATCTCGGTCGTGAGTATGCTCTCGTGACCGAGCATTTCCTGTACTACACGAAGATCAGCCCCGTTCTCTATCATATGCGTAGCAAATGAATGACGGAAAGTATGCGGAGAGATCGCCTTATCCACACCGGCAGCCTGGGCGCAGGCTTTCACCATTTTAAAAACTGACACGCGGCTCAAAGAGCTGCCAAAACGGTTAAGGAACAGAATATCCTCACACTGCCTGGACGGCGTGGGTCTGCAATTCAGATATGAAGATATGGCATCCGCCACGCTCGGGGCCAACGGGACAAGTCTTTCCTTGCTTCCCTTGCCAAGCACCTTGACGAACATCTCTTCCAGAAACACGTCAGAGATTTTCAGAGCGCAGGCCTCACTCACGCGAAGACCGCACCCGTACAGAACCTGAAGTATGGCATAGTCGCGCGGATTTGAAGCCGCCTGAATGATGGAAAGCACCTCGTCCACGGAGAGAACCTCCGGAAGATACTTGCCAAGCTTGGGCGCATCCAGCGCACTGGCCGGATTGTCCGGCCGCTCCCCTTCGCTTACCAGATACTCAAAAAACGAATTGAAAGAACTGAGAACACGGGCTTGCGAGCGCTTGGACAGATAAGACGACACGCTCACCAGATAATCCGTCAGAACAGTCGAAGTAACGCCTTTCCAGTCCACACTTTGAGAAGCCCCGAGGAACAGATAATCCCTCAGGGCCTCAATATCTCTGACATATGCCTTCACGGTATTGGGCGCAAGGCCTCTTTCCACACTCAGATAGAAAGAATATGCACCCAACATGTCCATCAGATTCTTTTCAGTATTTCTTCTGTCTGAGCCTCATAGCCTGGCTTGCGCAGAAGTGCGAACATATTTTTCTTATATGCCTCCACGCCCGGCTGATTGAACGGATTCACGCCAAGCACATAAGCCGATACGCCGCAGGCGAACTCGAAGAAATAGAAGATGGCTCCGAGGTTATATTCGTCTATCTTTTCTATAGACACCTCCACCTGAGGCACGCCACCGTCTATATGAGCCACTTTAACACCCAACTGAGCCATGGCATTGCAGTGTTCCACATGCTCTCCTGCAAGATAGTTAAGACAGTCGAGATTCTGCTCGTCGCTTCCGATAACTACGCTGCGATTGGCATTCTCAACCTTGATCACAGTCTCGAACATCACACGGCTTCCCTCCTGGATAAATTGGCCCATAGAATGAAGGTCAGCGGTGTTGGTGACGCTTGCCGGGAAGATACCCTTGCCGTCCTTACCCTCGCTCTCACCATAGAGCTGTTTCCACCATTCTGCGAGATAAACAAGCTTAGGAGAATATGTTACGAGTATCTCCACTGCTTTCTTGTAATCTGTATGCAGAAGATTACGGACAGCCGCGTATTTGACGGCAGCATTCTCCTCGCTCTTGTTGAGAAGCTCCTCACGCTCATCTGCAGCGCCCTTAATCATGGCGCGTATGTCGAATCCGGCGAGCACGATAGGAAGAAGACCTACAGGGGTAAGTACGCTGAAGCGTCCTCCGACATTGTCAGGAACTACGAATGTCCTATATCCCTTCTGCGTAGAAAGCGTCTTGAGCGCACCTTTGTGAGCATCGGTAATGGCCACGATTCTCTCGGCAGCTTCATTCTGCCCATAAGTTTTCTCAAGATATTCCTTAAAGATTCTGAATGCCACGGCAGGCTCGGTGGTAGTACCGGACTTGGAGATGACTACACAAGCGGTATTACGGACCTTGGCCAGGTCAAAAAGTTCCGCGATATAATCCTCACTGAGGTTATTGCCGGCGAAAACCACCTGAGGGACACCCTCAGGACGGACAAAACTATGGCTGAGCGCCTCTATGGCACAACGCGCGCCAAGATAAGAGCCTCCGATGCCAATTACTATCACCAGATTCACGCCCTTTGCCTTCCAGTCATCGCGCACGCTCTCGCAAGCCCCGATCAAAGTCTCATCGACTTCTACAGGAAGAGTCTTCCATCCGAGAAAATCGTTTCCTGCGCCATTTTCTGCAATCAAAGTATCATAAGCGGCCAGAGCCTTCTGCACATATGCCTTATACTCAGCCTCTTTCACAAAGGAGTCGCAACCCCCGAGATTAATTTTAACCATACTATAATTATACTACTTAACAATCCTTCTTTCCGTCTGCCGCCTCCGTCCCGAAAATCTTTCATGACACAAATTCGCGAAACATTTCAAAACGGCCTGTCACGACAAAGCGCACAAAATTATACAATCAGCGCAAATTTCGCAAATCGCGCCCGCGTCCATCTTGTAAGTTTTTAACGCAGTATGATTATCCGTCTATTAGGTCGCACGTGAGAGAAATGTAGTACAAATATCAGCAAAGAAAAGCAGAGGTCGAGAGAAAGCTGAACAACAGACCTCGAAAATCACTTGGATATCTGACTCCGCTGGAGTATTTCAAAAAAATATATAATTTTACACTCAACAGTGTTGCACTGTCAAATTGAATTCAGCTATTTTTGATGTCAACGATGATACGCATTGAGACTTTCCCCTGCTCTGAATCTCTTGTTGGCCTGAGTCATTGGTGGGGTGCGCCTGATTTGCCGGAGGATATGCCTTACCCTTGCGTGACGGTCTGCGATGACGACGGGGAGGAATACGAGGAGTCCCTGACCTTCGTCTGTCAGATTCGCTGCTCCGACATTGCGGCCCTCGACCCGGAAGGGATGCTGCCTCACAAGGGGATGCTTTGGTTCTTCGCCCCTTTGGATTATTTCCTTGGCGAAACGGACTCACCTTTGGATTATCATATTCCGCCTGTCGTTTTATACAGTCCCTCTGCCGATGGATTACAGCCTTACGACCTCCATTGGGAGGAGACGGGAGAGAGCGTGTTCCGCCCCGCCGAAAGCATTTCGTTTTCCGAATCGGGAGTGGCGGAGGGCGATGGACACGCGTTGCTCGCCGTTCCCCTCCAGGACGAAGTGAGGAATGCCCGCCCAGGTGCTTTTGCGCTTCTTCAAATCGACGAGGATGAGCGTTGGGGACTTCGATTCTACGACTGCGGAATGTATTACATTATGATCTCTCCCGAGGATCTGAAAACCCGCAGATGGAACAAGGTCGAAGGAGAATTGTTTTTTTATTAACCTTATGCTGTCGCTCCAGTTTCTGTCATTATGTCATTTTGACGGAACGGCAGTGATCGAAAAATCTGTTTTAATCATGGCAGAAGAAGAAATCAACATCAGGGAAGAGTTAAGGCAGTGCCTAGATTCCGCCGAAAGCATGGCTCTGGACGGAAAGGGCGATACCCTTGACCTTTGCAGGGAAATCTGCGCCGGCTGCGTGCTGCTTGCCGAACAGGATTTGCAAAAAGATGAAAAGACCTGGGAAATAAGCCTTTTGGCTGAGCATTTCCTTAAATACGCCGGACACTTGGAGGGGTTCGACGGGGAGTTGGGCTTCGTGAATACCGTTACCGAGAGGATGGTGGAGACAGTTTTTGACCATCCGCGTCTGAAATTGAGGCTACTCCAATTCAGGCTGTTGGTGCTGCACCGTATTGAGAGCCTTGCTGACCACGACCTCGGCGTTACCGAAGATGTGGAGAGTGAAATCGGATTCCTCAAAAGGAATATCGCCAGAGCCGACCGCGGCGCTTTTCAGGAAATCGAACAGGAGGGACATTTGAAAAAGGATCCCGTGTGCTGGACTTGGTACTGGGAGAGGGTCATAGATTCCGTAGAGGAGGAAGTTTCCCGCCGCTTGGAGGGAGTGCAGAGAGGCATGGGCTTCTGCTTTGCTTATTGGGCGGAGAAGAAGAACGTGATGAAAGAGCTTCACGGCATTGAATGGAAAACCCCTTCCGAAATGAACCCGAAAGTACTGTTTGACTGATATGGAGCAAAAATACGCACAAAAGAATGTTGGTGAAGTGGACGAATCTTTTTCTCTATTGCTGAAAGTCGCCGATTTGGTGGAGGACAAATTCGCACTTTATGACCTTCTCGCCGCAGAAGCGGAGAAGGGCAACGACACCGCACTTGACCTGATGGACGAGATTTGGCCACCGGAGCGGATAATTGAGGAGGACTGAAGAACTAAGCAGCACCGGACAAAGACCACGGACGATGCCGTATTCGATTCCTGCACCTGCTACCCCATCAGCTTTCCCTTGTATCTGATAATCCGTAAGCGCACAAAATTATACAATTAGCGCAAATTCGCAAATGCAAAAACTTTCTAGCGGCAGCGCACAAGATTAATCCACCTCGCTATACACAGACTCCGGTAACGCAAGGCATTATAGTCAAGACTGTCCGCGATGTCCGTGGGCTTGTTCGTAGACATCGATATCCCGGAAGTGAAGACAACAGCGCGCAACCCGGCAGCCAAAAATACCGTGTGGTCTCCCAACTTGCGGTAGAACATACGAGTAAAAGTCTCACTCCTATAGTATTCGTAATACAGATATAATTTACCTGCCTGTGTACATCTGTCGAAGGTCTGCGCATACTTCTGCCCACCCAAAGCGATAAGATACCGCGGACAGGCCTTGTCTATAGGTGTGGAGCCACCCAGAGTATCGAGATTCACCACCAGACGTATTTTATCCCGCGGGATGTTCCGCAAAAGACATTGCGCCCCTGCATACGAATCGAAATGCCCGTCCAAAGCCACGAATATCACCCCGTCACGCGGGCCGGAACCTCCGGATTCAGGGCTTCTCTCTCCGGAACATTCAGCCATCAGCAGTCGCGCCACATCCAACAGCACAGCCACTCCGGACGCATTCGAATCTGCCCCGGGATACAGAACACCGTCCTTCTCGCCCAACGCATCATAATACGCCATCACTATTACATACTTCCCGCTTGTCCCCTCCTTCACGCCCACGACATTACGCCCAACGGAACCATCAGAAAGTGAGAACTCCATAAAGCGCCGCCCTTCATATTTTTCCAGGCCAATGCTTTCAAAACGCTCCGACAGCTGAAGCGACAATGATGCCATCTGCACAGAACCGCACTTCCTTCCCTGATATGAAGAATCTGTCAGAAATAAGACATCCTCCTTAAGCAAAGATCCGCTTTGAGCATCCAATTTCTCCGGAAAAAGACAGACAAGCAAGGAAAAAACAAACAGACAGATGTTTTTTTTCAAAATGGGCACGAAAGATGTTATATTTGTAAGATTTGCAAATTTAGCGAAAATGAAGATAACAGGCAAGAATCTAATACTCACACTCTCCATCATAGGAGGGATTTGCCTGCATGAAATATCTTCCTTCGGCCAATGGGACAAGGATGTGCTTGAATTCCGCGGACGGCTGGCTCTTCAGGACGGAAAATATGCGCAGGCCATAGAACAGTTCAACATATTGGCCCAGATGGACACAAATGCCTACTGGACATTTTTTTATCGCGGAATCGCCAAATACAATTTGGGAGATATACGGGGAGCGAAGAACGATTTCGACCGCTCAATACGCATCAACCCTGTGTTCACGAACGGTTATCACTACAGAGCCATAACAGAAAGCAGGTTCGGAGATTATGACAAGGCTCTGGACGATCTTCAGCAGGCCATAGAACTCCGGCCGGGAAACACCGGACTTTACTTCAGCCGTGGCGTAACTTATTTCCTGTCACAACAATTCGAGCTTGCAGTGGAGGATTTCGACAAGTATCTGCGCTTCGAAAAGAACGACCCGTCCGCCTATCTGAACCGCGGAGCATCGTATCTATACCTCGGCGATACCTTAAAAGCTTTCAACGATTACAACAAAGCCATCAAACTTGACAGGTTCGACTCGGAAGGATACATCAGACGTGCACGGCTTTATGCTCTGCAAGAGGATTATGACTCGGCCATAAACGACATGAACAAAGCTATAGACCTTGACGGGACCAATACATTGGCATACTTCAACAGGGCTCTTATGTATTATGAGACCAAAAAATACACTCTAGCCCTTGATGACTTGAACAAAGTTCTGGAACATGAGCCCGGCAATGCGCTTACTCTATATAACAGAAGCCTCATCCGCATGCAGTTAGGTGATTTCGAGGCAGCCCTGGACGATATGGACAGAGTCTTGAACATCAACCCGAAGAACGTCTTGGCATATTTCAACAGAGCCTCATGCCTGATAGAACTGGGGCGCTATCGCAGTGCGCTGAAAGATTATGATAAGACCATAGAGTTGTACCCGGACTTTGCAAAGGCTTATCAGAACAGAGCCTATGTAGAGAATCTGCTCGGCATGACCAAGCAGAGCAAGAAAGACTACCAGACGGCGCAACGGAAAATTCAGGAATACAATTCCAGTAAGCAGAAGGGCTCGTTCGCGGACACCACCAGAAAATACAGCTCGCTGCTCGCGCTCGATGCCGATTTCGCAAAAAGGGATTTCGACGATGAGCTGCTGCAGAACAGGGACATAAACATAAGGCTTAAACCATTATACCGCATAGCTTTTGTCGAAAAAGCACGGGGAGAAAAACAGGCTTTCAGTTCAGAATACGAGAATCCTGCCTTGTCAGCATTTCTTTCCGAAAGCATAATTCCAGTAGATGTACTTTCAGAAAACAGCACCACTCCGCCGTCACAGTCCCTGTTCGGATATTCTTCAGACAGGGCGGACATCAATTTCCTCCGTGGAGTAAAGGCGGTACAGGAAAAGCAATACAACGCAGCACTGAACGAGTATAATCTGTCCGTAGAAAAGGCTGACGACGCTTCAAAGGCATTTTATCTTATGAACAGGGCCGTTCTGAAGGCTGAGATGATAGATTTCATAGCCTCCATCGAGAATAATGTGCAGACGCTGTCAATGGATGACCAGGGAGCGACCAAAACCCGCGTAAGAGATCAGGTGGACAGAACATACGACTATTCAGAAGCGTTAGACGACCTACTGGAAGCCGATAAGATAAATGGAGGTAACGCCTACATACATTTCAATCTGGCCAATCTCTACTGCCTGTCATCTCAGATGGTCAAGGCTATAGAGTATTACGACAGGGCCATCAGCGAATATCCACAGATGGGAGATGCCTACTACAACCGCGCTCTTGTGCTTATCTTCATAAAAGACAGGGAAAAAGGGTGCATAGACCTCTCTCGTGCAGGCGAATTGGGAGTCAAGGACGCATATAGCGTAATCAACAAATATTGCAAAGAGGATGGAGAATAAGGTTGTATTCAAGAGCTTCTCGTCAGGAAGTGCCGGCAATTGCTACTATCTGGGAATTGACCAGGACGGCAGACACGAAGGTGTGCTGATAGATGCCGGAGTGAGCCTGAGAAGACTCAAGAAAGAGCTTGCCTGCGAGGGACTTGATTTCAAAGCATTCGACGCAGTGCTGGTCACACACGACCATATGGACCATATCCGTTCGCTTGGCTCTTTCTGCAAGCATCTTAGCTGCCCTGTCTGGGCGACAAAACAACTTCACGGAGCCCTTTCAAGACATATTCTCACACACGAATACATATCCGGTTGCAGACGCATTCTTGAACCCGATACCTGGACTCCGATCTCCGGAGGACTTATATTCGTGCGCTACTTCGTAGTTCCTCATGACGCCACACAGACGGTAGGATTCGCCATAAAACTTGGAGACCACAGATATGTGCACATCACAGACTGCGGAGAAATGACCGACGAAGCCATATCATTCTGCGCACAGGCGGACACGGTAGTATTGGAATCCAACTATGACACGCAGATGCTCATCTACGGTCCATATACTCCGGAACTCAAAGCCCGAATCCTCAACGGAAAAGGTCACTTGAGCAACGATGAATGCGCACAGGCGATAGCCGGCTTCCTACATTCGGGACTCAAGAATCTGTTTCTCTGTCACCTGAGCGAGAACAACAATACTCCTGAATTGGCATATGACAGCGCGAAAAAAGCCATAGGGAGCGAAAACAACATAAGACTGCAGACGCTGCCGCGAACAAGTCCGTCTCCTCTTATCATCCTTTAAATCAGATAATACACATAATAATGAAAGAATTCTGGGTCATAATAAAAAGATACGTCAAACCATATGTAGGCTACCTCGGAGGATCAGTTGTACTGAATATCCTCTCGGCCATATTCAACGTATTCTCATTCTCCCTTCTGATTCCTATACTTAAAATCCTGTTCGATACGACAGGAGCCACATACGCGTTCACTCCATGGAATGAACTCAAGGATTTCTCCGACGTGACCGGCAACGTCTATTACTACGTGGGAGACTGGGTGGCTACCTACGGACAAAGCCGCGTTCTGCTCGCCTTGTGTCTGGTTTTCTGCGGGATCACGCTCATCAAGACATCCTGCTATTTCGGCGCTTCAGCCGTGATGATTCCGTTGCGCAACGGCATAGTCAAAGACCTTCGCATGCAGATATACCGCAAGATCATTTCTCTTCCAATAGGCTTTTTCTCACAGGAGAGGAAAGGCGACATAATTGCCCGAATGAGCGGAGATGTACAGGAAGTGGAATACTCCATCACATCCACTCTGGAGATGCTTATCAAGAACCCTATACTTATCATCATATACCTTACCGTCCTTTTCCTGATGTCTTGGGAGCTGACTGTCTTCACACTTATATTCGCTCCGCTTATGATGGTCATAATGAGCGCCATAGGGCGCAAGCTCAAGGCGCAATCCCTTCAGGCTCAGCAGTTCTGGAGCGACACCATGTCTCAGGTAGAGGAAACTCTGGGCGGTCTAAGAATCATCAAGGCCTTCCTGGCAGAGAAGAAGATGACGGAACGCTTCGAGAAAGTGACCGAAGGCATGCGCCAGAAGAACAACAAGGTAGGAATCCGTCAGGCAAGCGCCCATCCTGTTAGCGAACTTCTGGGCAGTATCATGATAGCCATCGTCCTTTGGTTCGGAGGCACCCTTATTCTTGGAGATACAGCCACCATAGACGCTCCGGCCTTCATGTCATATATGACCATACTCTACTCTATCATTCAACCGTTCAAGGACCTCAGCAAAGCCGCATACTCCATTCCGAAGGGATTGGCATCGGCAGAAAGGATAGATAAAATCCTGGGCGCCGAGAATCCGATCAAAGAATCTGCCAATCCGGTAGAAATCAAGAGCCTGGAGCAGAGCATAGATTTTTGCGATGTAAGCTTCACTTATGACGGCAGCAAAACTATCCTAAATCACATCAATCTCAGCATACCGAAGGGTAAAACCGTCGCCATAGTAGGAGCAAGCGGTGCCGGCAAATCCACTCTCGTAGACCTGATTCCGCGTTTTTACGATGTAAGCCAAGGAAGCATAACTATAGACGGACGTGACCTCAGGCAAGTGTCCACCCAGAGCCTCCGCGCCCTGATAGGCAATGTGAACCAGGAACCTATCCTTTTCAACGACACCATATTCAACAACATAGCCTTCGGTGTGGAAAACGCCACGATGGAAGATGTGATAGCGGCCGCAAAGATTGCCAATGCACACGATTTCATAATGGAAAAGCCATTGGGCTATGATGAGAATATCGGAGACAGGGGCACAAAACTTTCAGGAGGACAGAGACAGAGAATCTCCATTGCGCGCGCCATACTCAAAAACCCGCCAATCCTCATCCTCGACGAAGCCACAGCTTCTCTCGACACCGAATCGGAGAAACTTGTCCAACAGGCCCTTGACCGTCTGATGTCAAACCGCACCACCATAGCTATCGCACACAGGCTTTCCACCATAAGGAACGCCGACATCATAGTGGTTATGGATGAGGGCAAGATAGTGGAGAAAGGCACGCACGGCGAGCTTGTCGCCCTTGACGGCTACTACAAGAAACTCTACGATATGCAAGCCCTATGACACTACGCAAACTGACAATCTGGCGCGTATTCACACTGATATACCTGTGTATTGTCGCATATCTGTGTTTTGCCAGCCCGAGCATGCTTCCTAAAGTAAGCAACTGGCATTTTGCAATTCCGGCAGACAAGATAGTGCACTTCTGCATGTTTGCTCCGCTGCCTGTCCTTCTGTTCATGTGCTCCGCAGACAAAGCGAATAAAACCTTGACCAAGATTTCAGCATGTCTTATCATAGGAGTGCTTACCGCCGGGATAACCGAGATCATACAAGGATTCAGCCCATATAGAAGCATGGAGCTGTCTGATTTTCTGGCCGACTGTCTGGGGATGGTTCTCAGTTGTCTTCTTCTAATGATTTTCCGGAAGAAGACTTTCTGAAAATAACGAATTCGTTAAGTACGAAATTAAGAATACCGGAAAAACAGAGCGCCAAGAGGTTACAGATGACAGGATCCCACTTGGTAGCCACCGCTATGGCATTAAGAATCATCATCTTGACCAAAAAAGCCGAGATACAGGACAGGTTATACTTCCAGAAATGGCTCAGATACGAGCCTATGGAGAAGATGCTTATCCTGTCCCTCCACACGTAGAAATAAGCCACGCTATAATTCACTATCACCGCACACTCGAACGAGATGAACGGAGACAGAATGTACAGTTCAAAGTGCCCTTGCGTGAAAACATAGGTTGTCAAAGCCCAGAGAACCGCCGTGTCGGTGGCTGTTCCGAACAGTGATGTTAAAGAGAACTTTAACGCTTGCAGGGCTAATTTTACTATATTCACTTTAAACTTGGCTCAATTATGGAGGGTTGCAAAAATAGTAAATTTATTTCTTATATACCAAACAGTATTCTCAATGGCAGGTTTCCTTCCGCAACTTCCGCCACATTCTCAGGTGCGCCTGCATATACCACTTCTCCGCCCCTCTCCCCGGCATCAGGACCGAGATCTATCAGATAATCGGCAGCCTTTATGACATCAGGATTATGCTCCACCACCACAAGCGAATGCCCCATCTGAAGAAGCGCGTCGAAGCTGCGCAGAAGCTTGTTCACGTCATTGAAATGAAGTCCTGTGGTGGGTTCATCAAAAATGAACAGCGTTCGTCCCTGATGTTTCTTATCCTGACCTTTAGACAGATAGTAAGCCAATTTCACCCTCTGGCTCTCGCCTCCGGAAAGAGTGGAGGAACTCTGTGCCAATTTTATATAATCCAAGCCGACATCTATAAGGGGCTGCAACCTTTCCACTATCTGCTGCGCTTCCGCCTCCGGACAGGACGAAAAGAACTCTTTGGCCTGCGACACTGACATATCCAGAATATCATTCACATTCTTACCGTGATACCTCACCTCCAGGATGTCCGGTTTGAAACGCTTGCCACCGCACTCTTCACATACCATAGTGACATCGGAGATGAACTGCATAGGGATGGTCACGACACCCTCCCCTTGGCATTCAGGGCACCTGCCGCCATCCTGATTGAAAGAAAACCACGAAGGACCGAATCCCGAAAGTCGCGCCAAAGGTTGATCAGAAAGAAGTTTGCGGATAAGATCATAGATTTTCAAATACGTCACAGGGTTGCTTCTGGTACTCTTTCCAAGAGGGTTCTGATCTATATACTCTACCGCGTTTATCCTGTCCAGACTTCCCTCCAAAGCGCGGAATGCACCGGGGACGTCACCGCTGTCATTGATTTTGCGGTTAAGAGCCGGATAAAGGATATCGCCTACCAGTGTGGATTTTCCAGAACCTGACACGCCGCTCACCACAGTAAGTACTCCCAGCGGTATCTTGACATCTATGTTTTTAAGATTATGCTCCATCGCCCCCTTTATCTCTATATAATAATTCGGGGTGCGCTTCTGCCTCTGATATTTCTCCGCTCTCCCGGACAAGTATTTCAGAGTCAATGATTTTTCTATGTCTCTTTCATCCAGACTTTGAGAATACTTTCCTTTAAAAGTAATCTCCCCGCCGTTGACTCCGGCCCCCGGTCCCATATCTATAAGCAGATCGGCGGCCTTTATTATCTGCTCGTCGTGCTCCACCACTATTACGGTATTGCCCAGATCACGCAGACGATGAAGGACCTTTATAAGATTCTGAGTATCACGCGGATGTAAGCCCACGGAAGGTTCATCGAGAACATACATCGAACCCACCAGAGAACTGCCAAGGACAGACACCAGATTAACTCTCTGACTTTCACCTCCGGAAAGCGTATTGCTGGCCCTGTCCAGTGTAAGATACCCTAATCCGACATCCTGAAGACAGGAAAGTCTGTCACATATCTCGGTATAAGCCTGGGAGATTATCTGCATCTCGGAAGGCGTAAAATCCACAGAACGTAGAAATTCCAGACATTCATCCACGTTCATGGAAAGAACCTGACTTATGTCCTTCCCGGCGACTTTCACATAAAGCGCCTCTTTTTTCAACCTGCTTCCGTGGCACTCTGGACAGACTGCCCTGCCGCTGAAACGGCTGAGCATATAACGATACTGTATTTTATACTTCTGTGTTTCGACCCATTCAAAGAATTCATTTATACCGACTATCGTAGTGAGGTCATCGTGCTTGCTGCGGGCATTCCATATGATATCCTTTGTTCTGTCATCCAGCCTGCAATATGGGGTAAATATATCTATGGAATATTTTTCTGCATTATTGATAATCAACTCTTTGAACCACCCCATCTTCTCACCTCGCCAGCAAGCTATGGCTCCGTCATACAGACTCTTGGTTTTGTCAGGAACCACCAGATCCTCACTTATGCCAATCACCTTGCCAAGTCCCCCGCATTTTGTGCACGCTCCAAGCGGACTGTTGAAGCTGAACATATAGTCCTGAGGGCGGCTGAACTGAATCCCATCCCGCTCGAATCTTTCACAAAAGCGCTTTCTGTTCTGCTCAATCTCAACAAATATTTCCCCATCTCCGCTTTTGAATGCCAAGGCAAGAGACGACATTACGCGGTCCCTGTCTGAAAGATCGCGGAATCTGTCCACCAAAAGATAGTCCTCATCCGTAAAATTCTGTTTTCCTTCCGCCAGAACATCATCAATCCTGCAAATCTGCCCGGAAAGCACCATTCGGCTGTAGCCTTGCTCCTTGTACATAAGAAGCTCAGCGACAGGATCTTTACTCCAGTCAGGACGGACCATGACATAAGCCGGAGAATGTTCATCAGTAAGATTATCCTCCAGATAAGCCAACACACTCTCTACACTGTCCGCAGTCACCTCCTCCCCCGAGACGGGAGAATATGTTCTGCCAATTCTGGCATATATCAGTCTTAGATAATCATATATCTCAGTAGTCGTAGCCACGGTAGAGCGCGGATTCTTGACATTGACTTTCTGCTCTATCGCCACTGCGGGAGGGATTCCTTCCACATAATCAACATCCGGTTTGGACATTCTGCCCAGAAACTGACGGGCATACGAGCTCATACTCTGAGCAAAGCGCCTCTGTCCCTCAGCAAATAGCGTATCGAATGCCAATGAAGATTTTCCTGAACCTGACACCCCCGTTATAACCACCAGTTTCCCCCTTTCTATAGAAAGAGAGAGGTTCTTGAGGTTATTGACCCTCGCTCCTTTTATCGTTATGCTATCGTTTTTCATTCAAAAATTCCAAAACCGCACGTACAGAGCCTTTTTCAAGCAGTAATTCCCGAGCTTGCGAGGCATCTTCAAGATGCGCTTCCTGCATTATCATCCGTGTTCCCCGTTCGACAAGCTTGGCATTTGTAAGCTGCATATCTATCATCTTATTACCCTGCACATGTCCAAGCCGTATCATGGCGGATGTAGAAATCATATTAAGTATCAGTTTCTGCGCTGTGCCGGCTTTCATACGCGTACTCCCGGTCACAAATTCAGGACCTACCACAGCCACTATGGGGATTTCACACTCGGAGGCCACAGCAGAATCGGGATTGCAACAGATGCACCCCGTAAGAAGACCTGCTTCACGGGCCGCCCTTATGCCTCCTACAACATAGGGAGTACTGCCGCTGGCTGCTATCCCTACAAGAGTGTCCTTACTGCATGGCCTATATTCTGAAAGATCCCGCCAAGCGCCGTCAATATCGTCTTCAGCACCCTCCACGGCACGTCTGATAGCTCCATCACCTCCGGCGATAAGGCCTATGAACAAATCGAAAGGAGCTCCATAGGTAGGCGGTATTTCCGATGCGTCAAGCACTCCGAGCCTTCCGCTGGTTCCCGCCCCTATATAAAAGACTCTCCCGCCCAAAGGGACCCTTTCTACTATTCCGTCCACCAATTTTTCAATCTGCGGAATGCACTTTCCTACCGCTGCCGGAACGCCGCTGTCTTCCGCGTTGATTCCTTCAAGAATACTTCGCGTGGACATCTTGTCCAAATCAGAATATTTCGATGAACTCTCTGTTACCTTCATCATACGTATCCAATTAAAATTATTCAATACCTGCCAAGCCCGAACATTTAGACTTGTAATAACGGACAAGATCATCTATCGGAGCTTTCAGGACAGATTTCAATGTCAGATTCCTCTTCTGCATACACGTTTCCAGTATCTCACGATACTGCAGAGCCACCGATCCCACGAAACCCACAGGGACACTGAAGCATTCTTCGTAACGCAAGACATTTCTGCACAAAAACTCGTCAAATCCGTCCGCCACCAGATCATGAATATACCTGTCTTCCATTCTTGCAGCAGCGAACATGCTAAGTTGAGCCATATAAGCCGCCGGTTTCTCCTGTCTGTAGACCCTGTCCACTATCTGAGGGTAAGAAAGAGAATACTCCCGTTCAAAATCTGAGCGAAGAGATTCCGGCATTATCTCCTTGACATAGTCCTGCAGAAGCCTTTTTCCTATCCACGCCCCGCTTCCCTCATCGCCGAGAATAAAGCCTCCGGCCTTAATGTTCTTCAGAATCCGTCCGCCTTCGCACAGGCAACTGTTGGACCCGGTCCCCAGGATGCACGCTATTCCGCGATCTTCTCCGAAAAGGGCCAATGCGCTCGCCAGAACATCACTGTAGAAGCGACATTTCACCGAAGGCCAAAGCTTTCTGAAACAGGACTCCAGACGCATCTCCATCTGCGGGTCGACCACTCCAGCCCCGAAAAAAAAGATGTGACTCACATCAAAATCCACGGCAAAAGAAAAATTATCTTGCAAAATCTCAAGTATCTTATCATCACCTATATGCGCAGGATTAATTCCGCAAGTACGCACTCTTTTCTCCTGAGTGGATGACACAAAGGCCCAGTCTACTTTACTGCTGCCGCTGTCCGCAATAAGAATCATTTTTCTTCCCTTTTTTACTGAATATCCAAAGCCCTGCAAATGTCAAGAAGCCATTGACAAGAAGAAGGCTGAATCCCATATCATAATTAAAAACATGATTCAGAAACAAGTTCATTACCAGACAACTCAACGGCGAAGCCGCAGCGATGTAAGGTGTCGCACCATCCTTGACTTCACGCTGAGTGAGAATACCGAAGAAGAACATACCCAGAAGCGGGCCATAAGTATAGGAGGCCAATTTATAAACAAGGTTTATCACAGCATCGTCACTTACGACATACAGCACCACCAGCAGGACCCAGAATACCAGCGCGACGCAGGCATGCACCCGTTTTCTCGTCTTTTCTTCCCTCGTATGGAGAAAATCCACACAGAATGAAGTGGTCAGAGAAGTCATGGCCGCACCTGCCGAAGGATAACTTGAAGAAATCAGGCCTATCAGGAAGAATATGCCAAGTCCCACACTGAAATAGCGGCTGGCTATCACAGGGAACATCTCGTCTGTCTTGCTTATGCCCATAAGTTCAAATCCGCCGTGAGACGAAGTGAACACACACAAAAGAGCGCCCAAAAGAAGAAAAAAGAAATTGACTGCCACTATAATCAGGGCCGTGGTATACATATTTTTCTGCGCCGCCTTTATATTCTTGCAAGCCAGATTCTTCTGCATCATGGACTGGTCAAGTCCGGTCATGGCGATCGTAACGAAAACCCCTGAAAAGAACTGTTTTATGAAGTGCGTGCCGTGCTCCCAGTCCATATCAATCATAGAGACATAACTGGAAGATGCTATGTTATTCACCATATCTCTGAATCCCCAGTCCATATTACGGCATATGCTTACGATGGTCAACGCCACCACGGCAAGCATAAGCGTCGTATTGAACGCATCTGTCCAGATAATAGTTCTGACTCCTCCCTTATAAGTATACAAATACAAAATAAGCAGAAATACGAAAGACACTAAAGCGAACACACCCACACCGGCGGACTGCACTCCCCTTGGCAGGAAAGAAAACAGCACCACGATAACGACAAATATCCTGACCGCAGCTCCCAGGACTCTGGATATCATGAACACCGTAGTTCCTGTCTTATAGGATTTATCCCCGAATCTCTCCCCCAGATAAGTATAAATGGAGGTCAGGTTCATCTTATAATAAAGCGGCAACAAAACTCTTGCGATGACGATGTATCCTACCACAAAGCCCAGTACCATGGGCATATAGTAGAAATTTTGTACCCATACATTTCCCGGAACGGAGATGAAAGTCACTCCTGAAATGGAAGAGCCTACCATACCATAGGCTACCAACAGCCAAGGAGCCTTCCGATCGGTTCCAAAAAAGGAATTTTTGCCCGCATTTTTATTGGCAAAATGCGATACGGCAAGCATCAATGCAGTATACGTAAGAAAGGCTGCGAGCAGCCAGGCAAAAGGAAATTCACGTCCCATATTGGACAAATTTACTAAATAAAAGTCGCATTTTTAACCCGTATTTGTGTTATTGTATAATTTTTGTAGTACTTTTGTTACAAAAGTTCTGTTGGAGCAATTCGCGCCTACAGAATACTCATATAATATTTTTCATTACTAAAACCGAATAAAATGGAAGTTAAGCAATCAAATAGAATTCAGACGTCACTGATAAACGCAGCAGAGAAAAAAGCACTTGTATGGCTCGCCGGCAAACAGCCTAAATGGATAAATTCAGATCACCTCACATTCATAGGTTTTCTGGGCGCAATCATCATAGGCGCAGGATATGTTCTCTCAGACCTCGATATCCGTTGGCTCTGGCTCAGCAGCTTCGGTTTTCTGGTAAACTGGTACGGCGATTCTCTTGATGGGACATTGGCCCGTGTAAGAAAGCAGCAGAGACCTATTTATGGATTCTATCTTGACCATACCGTAGATGCCATCAACGAATGCATTATGTTCCTGTGCGTGGGCATCTCGTCACTTCTTCACTTCCCGCTGGCTGTAGCCGCTCTCACGCTCTATCTTCTCCTGAGCATGAACGTTTGTGTGAATGCTCACCTTAAAGGAGAGTTCAAGCTGACCTATATGAAGCTTGGCCCTACAGAATTAAGAATCATAATGGTGATTATCAATACATTATTCATCGCTATCAAGCCGTTGCGTGATTTCAGGCTTGACGTGGCAATCTGCGGCAACCAAATAGCGCTCACACCTTTCGACATAGCAGGTGGAATCATAGTAGTTATCCTGACATTGATATACTTCGGCACCATTTTCTCCGATGCTAAGTATTACTCAAAGATAGATCCTCGTAAAAAATAACATTTCATGCCCGAGAATCTGTACGAAAAAGAAGATTTAAAGAAATCATCCCCCTTTTTTCAAACAAAAGGGGGTTCTTATATTTTTGATATAATTGAAAAGATAAGCAAACTCGATGTTCTTAACGAGGCTTATCGCAAATGTAGCGTGAACGAAGGCCCTGAATTGGCCAGAGCCATGATGCAGGAGTTTGGAATGGAATATACGGTAGGCGGCCTGGATTTGGCGAAGCTCCCTTCCGGACCGTTCATAACCATAAGCAATCACCCTTACGGCGGAGCAGACGGACTCGCATTGATAGACCTCATAGGGCATATCCGCCCTGACTTTAAAGTTATGGTGAACAAGATATTGGCCATGGCCAAAAGGATGGGGGGCAATCTTATCAGCGTGACGCCAACAGGAGAAGAGAAAAAAGCGGCTTCCGCCGACAGCATCAACGGAGTAAAGCAATGCATAGAACAGATTCGAAGTGGCGGAGTTCTGGGTCTGTTTCCTTCCGGAGCAGTGTCCGATCTGAAACCATGTGAGGGTTGGAAAGTTCGCGACCGGGAATGGCAGCTTCCGGCCATAAAGCTCATCAAAAAGCTCGGAGTTCCGGTAATTCCGGTACGCTTTTTCGACGGCAACTCGCCTTTCTACTACTTTTTAGGTTTAATCAGTTGGAAGATAAGACTTTTCAAGCTTCCAAGCGAACTGATGAACAAACAGAACAAGCCTATCCGAATGGGGATAGGTGAAATCATCACTCCGGAGCAGATTAAAGAGCACACTGATTTGGAAGATCTCAGAGCATTCCTGAGAAGCAGCGTATATGATATGCCACTTCCGGAAAAGTTCCTTTCACGAGATGAGATTTTCCGCTAAAATACTTTGGGCGGCATTCTCGCTCTTTCTGTTAACCGGTCCGATTGCATTTTCAAAAGAAAAACTCGTTCTGGGTGACGAGCGCCATGAAGAATACCTTCCTCTTTTGCAGAATAAGAGGGTGGCACTTTTCAGCAATCACACAGGAATAGTGGGCGACCGCAGTGAAGGGCTCATGCTTGCAGGCAAAAGCCCCGTAACCGAAAAGAACTGCACCATTGCATTCGGAACGCCAAAACCTGGAGCCAAAGTCAAATATGGCCCGCACATACTGGATTTTCTTCTAAGTCAAGGTGTTGACGTCAAGATGGTTTTCTGTCCAGAGCACGGATTCCGAGGAACAGAAGATGCCGGGGCCGCAGTACATAGCGGAATAGACCCGCAAACAGGAATACCAGTGCTATCTCTTTATGGAAAAAGAAACTGGAGTATTGCCGAGAAGCTCAGAGGAATAGATGCACTCGTGGTGGATTTACAGGATGTAGGCCTGAGATTCTACACCTATTATATCACCATGCTTTCTCTTATGGAAGAATGCGCGGCCCTGGAAATAGAATTCATAATTCTGGACAGACCTAATCCTAACGGCTTCTTTGTTGACGGGCCGGTATTGGAAAAAGAACTATACTCCGGAGTAGGCCGACTTCCCATAAGCACCGTACATTCTCTGACTCTCGGGGAATTGGCATATATGATAAAGGGAGAAGGGTGGATCAAGGATGCCGACAAATGCTCTCTGACAGTCATCAAATGCCTGGGGTACAGACACAAAGACAGGTACAGTCTGCTTAAAAGCCCGTCACCGAATCTTAAAGACATGAAGGCAGTGTATCTTTACGCCTCCACCTGCTATTTCGAAGGCACGGCCATATCGCTTGGCAGAGGAACAGATTATCCGTTTGAAATATTCGGATCCCCGGATTCTCAAGGGCCATACAATTTTACACCGCGCAGTATGGAAGGTGCGCTCAAGCCCATGTATCAGGACAACGTGTGCCACGGATATTCCCTTCGCGAAAAATCCCTTTCGCAAATCTGGGCAGAAGGGATAAACCTTGATTATATCGCTCTCGCATATGCCGGGTATCCTTATAAGGACAAGTTTTTCATTTCCTCGGGAAGGTTTTTCTGCCTTTTGATGGGAAACGCCTGGGTAAAAAAAGAAATAGAGGCCGGTAAATCAAGTTTTGAGATAAAATCCAACACCGCATGGACCACCTCGCTTGAAGAATATACCGACCTCAGAAACAGGTATTTACTCTACGAACTATAATCCCGGGCTCCGCCTGATTTGGTAATAAGGACTGCGAGTACAAAGCGCAGACAAGATTTATTTCGTAAAAAGATTCATCGCTTGCGTAACTTGAGTTGCTTATTCCCGAAAATAATGCGACATTTGCACGATTATTTACTTATCCGAATAATCATGGCCTGTTACTCCACTCTCTCCCCACAAAACACGATTGACGCTTCAAAGTATGCCCTGATAGATCTTCACCTGCACCTTGACGGCTCACTTACAGCACAAGACATCCTTACCATGGCCCGATTGGGTGGCAACGAGGACGAACTGCCGAGCACCGACCCTGCAGAATTGGAAAGACTTTTGACCTGCCCTCCGGGGACCAACAATTTGGTGGAATACCTCAAATGCTTCGATCTTCCAATCGCCATGATGCAAAGTCCCCATTCCATAGCTTTCAGCGCATACAGTCTTGTCAAACGACTCTGCTCACAGAGAATCATATACAGCGAAATACGCTTTGCACCCCTTCAGCATACATATAAGGGCATGACACAGGAAGAAGTGGTAAGAGCGGCCATCGAGGGACTTGAGCGCGGGATGTCCGAATGCCCTGAAATCAAAGCCAATTTCATCTTGTGCTGCATGCGCGGAAGAAAACACAATTTGAATTACGAAACGATAGAGCTCGCCAAAACCTATCTGGGGAAAGGAGCTGTGGCTATAGACCTTGTGGGGGCTGAGGCCTTGTATCCGACTTCGGACTACAAGGCCTATTTTGAATATGCGTCTTCCCTGGGAGTACCGTTCACCATACATGCCGGCGAAGCCGACGGAGCTATCAGCATCTCATGCGCCCTTGATTATGGAGCAAGCCGTATAGCCCACGGAATCAGATGCTTCGAACATCCAGAACTGATGGAGCGCATACGGAAGATGGGAGTATGTCTGGACATTTGTCCGAAAAGCAATCTGGACACACACGCGATAAAGGGAGTCGATCGTATTGAAGACTATCCGCTCAAAACTATCCTGGATGCCGGCGTGGGCGTAACCATCAATGTTGATAATCTGTCAGTGTCGAATTCCACTCTCGTGAAAGAATACAACGCACTCTTTCGTGCGGGCCTTCTGAGTGAGGAGCAGGCACGCTCGGCCGTCAACTGCGCAATAGACCATGCATTCATCGATGACCAGGCAAAAAGGGATCTGCACGCGAAAGCCGAAAAAAGGATGGACGAATAAGTAAATTATTGACAAAATGGCGCCAAAAATGTCAAGATAGGTAGAAATAGTCCATAATACATAGCATTTTTGGTATATTTGTTGCGCGAAAAAAATCACACAAAGATTATTGATATGCCAGAAAAACTTATAGGACATATTTCTCAAATTGTCGGACCTGTAATAGACGTCCATTTCAATTTTCCTGAAGGGAGCAAAGCAAATCTTCCTCTAATTCATGAGGAACTTTTCGTTACCCGGACAGATTCGAGCAGGCTTGTCATCGAAGTCCAGCAGCATATAGGCGAGAACACCGTAAGGTGTGTTGCCATGGATTCCACTGACTCCCTCACCCGCGGAATGGAAGCAGTCAGTACAGGCTCATATATCAGTATGCCTAAAGGAAGCCAGATCAGGGGTCGTGTAATGAATGTGACCGGAGATCCTATAGACGGACTCAGCCCTCTCGATCAGAATGGCGCGCTGCCTATTCACCGCGATCCTCCTAAATTCGAAGATCTCAAGACTTCACGTGAAGTGCTTTTCACCGGCATAAAGGTGATTGACCTTCTTGAACCGTATCTTAAAGGAGGTAAAATTGGCTTGTTCGGTGGTGCCGGTGTCGGCAAGACCGTGCTGATCAAAGAGCTTATCAATAATATCGCAAAGAAGCACAACGGTTTCAGCGTATTCGCCGGCGTGGGAGAAAGAACACGTGAAGGTAATGACCTGCTGCGCGAGATGATAGAATCCGGAGTCATCAAATATGGTGAAGAATTCAAGAAAAGCATGGAACAGGGACATTGGGATCTCTCCAAAGTCGACACCGACGAGCTCAAGAACAGTCAGGTCGCAATGGTCTTCGGACAGATGAACGAACCGCCGGGAGCCCGTAGCGCCGTAGCCCTTTCCGGACTGACATTGGCCGAAAGTTTCAGGGACAGCGCAAATCCTGACGACCCCAAAGACATACTTTTCTTCATAGACAACATATTCCGTTTCACTCAGGCAGGCTCCGAGGTATCAGCTCTTCTGGGACGTATGCCTTCGGCCGTAGGCTATCAGCCTACCCTTGCCACAGAGATGGGACAGATGCAGGAGAGAATCACTTCCACCAAGAACGGGTCCATCACTTCCGTACAGGCCGTCTATGTGCCTGCGGATGACCTGACCGACCCTGCTCCGGCCACCACATTCTCCCACCTCGACGCCACTACGGTACTTAGCCGAAAGGTTGCTGAATTGGGCATTTATCCTGCAGTGGATCCGCTTGAATCAACTTCAAGAATACTTGATCCTCTGGTAGTCGGAGAAGAGCATTACAATACCGCCCAGCGAGTGATACAGATTCTCCAGCGTTACAAGGAACTGCAGGATATCATAGCCATACTCGGTATGGAAGAGCTCTCGGACGAAGACAAACTGACAGTATACCGTGCGAGAAAAGTTCAGAGATTCCTCTCACAGCCATTCAGCGTAGCCGAACAATTCACCGGCCTGAAGGGAGTGATGGTGGACATCGAAGATACCATCAAGGGATTCAAGATGATTCTCGACGGACAGTGTGACGACATACCTGAACAGGCATTCCTTAATGTCGGCACAATAGAAGACGCCATTGAAAAAGGCAAAAAGATAATTTCCGAGGCCAATGTTTAAAGTTCGCATACTTTCCGCTGAAAATACCGTCTTCGACGGCATGGTTGACGCCGCATTCTTTCCGTCCGAACTGGGGGAATTCGAGGTGCTTGACCATCACGCCGACCTTATGTCCACACTGACAGAAGGGACGATAAAACTCAAGCAGAAAGGCGAAATCATAAAAAAGGACATCTGCTCAGGAATAGTAAGAATAAAACAGAATCAAGTGTACGCGTGCGTGGAATTATGAAAAAATATCTTTTCATATTGGCTTTTTCTCTGCTTTCAGTTTTTTCTCTGAAGGCGGAAGAAGACTCTACCGACATGAACGCGTTCATATTGGGGCACATAACGGATTCGTACGAGTGGCACATAACTACCGTGAACGATCATTCGGTAAGCATATATCTGCCCGTAATTCTTAAAGACAGCCATGGGAATTGGCATCTGTTCTCTTCCGAAAAGATAGTCCATAGCGGAGAATACGAGAATTTCGTAATCGGAGAAAACGGCAAGATAATGGAGAAGCTCGAGGACGGTGAACTTAAAAAACCGTTTGACATCTCCATCACCAAAAACGTTCTGGCACTTTTCTGCAACTCTCTGGTACTTCTGCTTGTGATACTCATACCTGCCGGATGGTATAAACGGCACGACGGCACGAAAGAGGTTCCGAGAGGATTCACCGGGCTCATCGAAATGATGATATGCATGATAATGGACGATGTAATAAAGCCCTGCGTAGGAGAAGATTACAGAAAATACTCGTCATTTCTTCTGACGGCGTTTTTCTTCATCTTCGTAAACAACCTCATGGGAATAGTGCCGTTCTTCCCTGGAGGTGCCAATGTTACCGGAAATATAGCCATCACATTGTGCCTTGCAGTATTCACGTTCCTCGCGGTGAACATTTTCGGAAACAGACACTATTGGAAAGAGATACTGTGGCCGGATGTTCCTGTACCGCTGAAGGCTCCTATTCCGCTTATGCCTCTGATTGAGATAGTCGGAATATTCACCAAACCCTTCAGTCTGATGATACGACTCTTCGCCAATATCACCGCAGGACACATCATGCTGCTCGGAGTCATCTCCGTCATCTTCCTCACGGCCAATATGAGCGCGATGCTCAACGGAAGCCTGAGCGTGGTAGCCATCCTGTTCGGAGTGTTCCTCGACATACTGGAACTGCTCGTGGCTTACATCCAGGCATATGTTTTCACAATGCTATCAAGTGTATTCATAGGATTATCAAGACAACATTAAAAATCATATAATTATGTTACCATTAGTAATTTTGGAAGCTGGCATAGGCTCAGCAATTTTTGGAATAGCAGCCGCATTGGCAGCATTTGCGGCAGCCATAGGTATTGGCAAAATAGGTCAATCCACGCTTGAGGCCGGCGCACGTCAGCCTGAATACAGCGGAAAATTCCAGTCAACAGCCATCATTATCGGCGCACTCGTTGAAGGTGCCTGTCTTTTCGCAATTCTTATCTGTCTTTTAGGCGTTCTTAGATAATGAATCTGGTTACTCCCGATAGCGGTCTTATCTTCTGGATGACTCTGGTCTTTGCCATCGTGTTTTTTCTGTTGGCAAAGTTCGGATTCCCTGCCATAACTTCAATGGTCGACAAACGGGCGGAGAAGATTGAGGGCAGTCTGAAGAATGCCGAGTTGGCACAGGAGAAAGTTGAGCACCTGAAAGAGATGCAGGAACAGATGCTGTCGCAGGCACGGCAGGAGCAGTCGAAGATTCTCTCGCAGGCCGCTTCACAAAGACAGGAGCTGCTCGAAAAATCGCAGAAGGATGCCAAACAGCAGGCAGACAAGATCCTGGAAGAGGCCAGAAAACAGATTGAGACCGAAAAAGAAAGCGCTCAAAGGGAGATTCGCGCTCAAGTTAGTGAAATCTCCGTGAAAGTTGCGGAGAAGATTCTCAAAAAAGATCTGTCTGACAGCGCAGGACAAGAAGAATACGTAGAAGAAGTATTTAAGGAAATTGACAAATAATGAATACGGGTGTCATCTGCAACAGATATGCTAAAGCCTTGCTCCTTCTGGTTGACGAAACCGGACGGGGGGAAGAAGTCTATGCACAGGCCAAAGAGATGCTTTCAGGGAACATTCCCGAGAAGCTGGAGGACGACCTTAGAAAATTGGTCGAACTTCTCATCAAAAACGGCCGCAGCGAATATCTCAAGCAGATTCTATGGACATTCACCCGTAAATACCAAGGTGAGAAGCATATTTGCCAGGCCAATCTCACCGTAGCGCAAAAATCAGATGCTCTGGAAAAAAGGCTTAAGGACATGCTTTCACAAAACGGTACATCCGAAGTCAATTTCACTACCAAGGTGGACCCCGCCCTTATCGGGGGATTTGTATTGGAAGTGGACGATAATGTATTGGACACCAGCGTCAAACGACAGTTGGACCTTATCCGCCACGACCTTGATGAAATGAATAAACGATTAGTTTAATGGCCCAGAATATTAAAGCAAGCGAAATCTCCGAGGTTTTGCTCAAACAACTAAAAGGTATCGACACCTCAGCCAAATGGGAGGAAACAGGCTATGTTCTCCAGGTAAGTGACGGAGTGGCCCGCATCTACGGTCTTCAGAATTGTGAGGCCGGGGAGCTTCTGCGCTTCGAAAACGGAATTATGGCTGTAGCCATGAACCTGGAAGAAGATAACGTGGGCGCCATCCTGCTGGGAGCCACTGACCAAGTCAGTGAAGGCATGCGGGTAGCGAGAACCCAAAAGATAGCCTCCATCCCTGTGGGAGAAGGACTTGTCGGCCGTGTAGTCAATCCGTTGGGAGTTCCGCTCGACGGACTTGGAGAGATCGAAGGAGAAACTCTTGACATGCCTCTCGAAAGAAAGGCACCGGGAGTAATATTCCGTCAGCCCGTAAGCGAACCGCTACAGACAGGTATTAAGGCCGTAGACGCCATGATACCGATCGGACGAGGCCAGCGAGAGCTCATCATCGGCGACCGTCAGACAGGAAAGACGGCCCTCGCCATAGACACCATCATCAATCAAAAGGAGAATTACCTGAAAGGCGAACCGGTATACTGCATCTATGTGGCCATAGGCCAAAAAGGCTCCACCGTCGCCAATATCGTAGAGACGCTCCGCCGCCAGGGTGCCATGGATTACACCATAGTGGTAGCCGCCACTGCAGCCAATGCGGCAGCGCTCAGATACTATGCCCCTTTTGCGGGAGCAGCCATAGGCGAATATTTCCGTGACACGGGCCGTTCGGCCCTCGTGGTCTATGATGACCTCTCGAAGCAAGCTGTAGCCTATCGTGAAATATCGCTTATTTTGCGACGCCCGTCCGGACGTGAAGCATATCCGGGAGATGTATTCTATCTCCATTCAAGACTGCTTGAACGCGCCGCGAAGATCATCTCGGAGCAAAGCGTGGCGGAGAAGATGAACGACCTGCCGCAGTGCCTGAAAGGCAAAGTCAAAGGCGGCGGATCCCTTACTGCCCTTCCTATCATAGAAACTCAGGCTTCCGATGTGTCAGCATATATCCCGACCAACGTAATATCCATTACGGATGGTCAGATCTACCTTGACACCGCCCTCTTCAATCAAGGTTTCAGACCTGCCATCAACGTGGGTATATCAGTCTCACGTGTAGGTGGCGCCGCACAGGTAAAGAGCATGAAGAAAATCGCCGGAACACTGAAAATTGAGCAGGCTCAGTACGCAGAGCTGGAGAGTTTTTCCAAATTCTCTTCAGACGTCGACAAGGTTACGATGGACACTCTGGATAAAGGACGTAAGAACAACACCCTGCTCATCCAACCTCAATACTCCCCTCTGGGCCTGGGCGAAGAAATCGCCATTCTATATTGCGGCACTCACGCCTTAATGAGGGATATTGAGATAAGCCAAGTTGCGGAATTCGAGAAGCGTTTCCTTCACAGCGTAAAAGCCAGTCACAGCGACATACTTGAAAATCTCGCACACGGGAAGGTGGAGGATGCGGACCTTGGCATTCTGAAAGAAACGGCACAAGCCGTATGTAACAGTTTTAAATAGAGAATATGGCCTCTCTTAAGGAAATAAAAGGAAGAATCAGTTCTGTGAAGAGCACGCTGAAGATAACTTCAGCGATGAAGCTCATATCCAGCGCCAAGCTTCACAAATTCAGTCTTCAGGTACAACCGCTTAAAGACTACTGCGAAGAGCTGAATAATGACCTTAAGGAACTTGGCCCTGCGAACGGGTGCCCGCAAACACCCGGAGAGGCAAAGACACTCGTCATAGCGTTCAGCGCAAATTCATCATTGTGCGGCGGATATAACGCTTTCATCATTAAAAAGGCACGGGAGGTGATCCTGCCCATTAAAGAGAACTGCCAATGCATCTTCATAGGCAAAAAGCTGAAGGAAGCAATGGCGCGTCTCGGAATCAGAAGTGAAAAAGATTTGGATGTTCTGATCGATCATCCTGATTATAAAAGCGTCAGCAAACTCACCACAGAGATATGGGAAAGATTCTCCAAAGGTGAATTCAGCAAAGTCGTACTTCTCTACACCCACTATATAACGACCACAAAACAGGAAGTGGTTTATGAAGAGTTGCTCCCGCTCTCTTATGATACGACGGCGGAGGATGAGATTGTATCGGAAACACAGGAAGAGCGGCGTAAAAGAATCATTCTGGAGCCGGGAGAAGAACGCCTGAGAGCAGAAATACAGGACAAACTATTAAAAACGAAAATATATTCCGCCCTTATGGACAGTCTGCTATCCGAGCATGCCGCTCGAACAGTGGCTATGCAGACAGCGACAGACAATGCGCAGAATATGCTTGACGAACTGACTCTCGAATATAACAAAGGTCGACAGGCCAAGATAACATCCGAAATACTTGACCTAGCAGGAGGAGCATTGGAATGAAAAGATTTCCATTGATAATCAGTATCATTTTCTTGTCGATCGGCATATCGACCACGTCTTTCGCGCATAAAAAAGTACTGATTATTCCTGTGGAAATCAACTCAATATCATTTTCTTGCGAAAGGGACGATCTGCAAAAACTCCTGAGCGATACCGAAGATTATTACAGTGTTCTCGACGGGAAGTATCCGTCAAAGTTCTTTTTGGCACCAACCATAAAACTGACTTCGGCCCGATACACAAGCGAGACCGCGTCAATGGCCGCTTTGGAAGCCTATAGATTATGTTCAAGGCAAATTGACATGTCCCTTTATGAAAACGATTTCGGAATCATCTTTTCCGGATCCAACATCTGGCCTCACGAAGGACAAATCAAAGGAACCGGACTCAAATACTTCGCCTATAGCGAGATTTTCGAAGAACAGAGCCTTCCGCTTGGACCTTTCTGTCATGAATATGGACATATTCTAGGACTTAAAGATCTGTACGATACCGATTCCGCCCAAAGCGGAGGTGAGAGCATAGCCCTTTGGGGAAGCCTCTGCATTATGGATAAAGGAGACAGAAATGACAACGGATGCACACCATGCGCACTGAGTGCCATAGAAAGACACCTGCTTGGACTTTCTGAGGTAGACACACTTACTGTGGGACAATATCATCTGGAGCCTGCTACCAGAGGCGGAAAATATTACCTGCTTCCGACAGACAAGGTCGACGAGTATTTTCTCCTGGAGTGTCGCGCCCAAGAAGGCAGAGACGCTTTCATCGGAGGGGAGGGACTTCTGGTTTATCACATTGACCGATCTTCCAACAAGGCAGGATATTCAACTTATTATGACAAAATACTTTCCGCCCAGCAACGTTGGGAGTATAACCAAGTGAACTGCCGTATAGACCACCAATGCGCCATGCTGCTTGAAGCATTCCCAGGAGCCAGCGAAATATCAGAAGTATTCTTCCCATACAGAGATAATCAAAGCCTTTCAAGCGAATCCACGCCGGCACTAAGATTTTGGAGCGGAGCCGGAAGCAAATATGCCCTCCGCAACATAAGCCGCACAGAGAAAGGCGACATAGAATTTGAAGTAATCGAGCCTATCAGGATGGTTTCCAACGTGACCTATCAGAACGCAGCGCTGTTGAACTGGACTATAGATGAATCCTTGAAGGACGATTTCGATTCCTATGAGCTCTTCATCGAAGGAGAAAATCAACAGGAAGAAAAATTAAGCGGAGAAGCCGACTCTGACGGAGCCATCACGGTATATCTTGATAATCTTCAAGACAATACAAGCTATACCGCAGAACTTCTGATACACGTCAAAGATGATGATTATTCTTTAATAAGCAAATTCACGACACTCATCATAGATGAAAGAAATACCATTCCTTTCATATTTCTTTCAGGAATAACAAAAAATCCGGACGGTTCCGTTCCGAGAGGAACGTCCATTCCGCTTTATGTCTTCAACTCCCATAATGCGAAAAATGTAAGCTGGACATACAACGGAGTGACCGTCTCACCTGATTCAAAAGGATGTTACACTCTTACGGAAAGCGGCATTCTACGCGCCGAACTTCTATTTGATGACTCCTCTGTCGATGTAATATGCAAAGAATTCACTGTCAGATGAAAAAGATAACACTTTACCTCATATTGCTGAGCGGAGTGCTTCTTTGTTCGTGCAACCAGAACACTTTCACTCCGGAGTTCCTTACCGACAATACCATACGTATGGAGATAGGCAAAAAACGCATCTTCACCTATTCAAGTGCCAATTGTCAATATGCCTACAATACGGAGCGACACGAGTTCCGTGCTCACACTGACAACATGTCCGACTATTTCATGCTCAAGATAGACAAAATTCCTACAGCACAGGGAGAAGAAGTCAACGCTTCATATATCGAATGGATAGAGCGGAACGGAACTGACAGAATTAAAAAAAATGTCACCCTGAAAGTCGTTCAACTCGAGGGTGACAATATATGGCTGTGGAGCAGCAAAGAAAACATCAAGCTTTCTATTCTTCTCCCATAAACATAGGATCCCAAGCAGGAAGCTTTATCGGCTTTTGTGCCAATACTTTGGCTATATCTTCAGGAACAAAGTTCTTTTCCACTACCAGACGGAACATATATTCATTGAACCATTCATCCGTCATTATCAGGTGTCCCTTGTACCCGCTGGATTTTCCCCAGCTGTTTTCTACCATCCATTTTACAGGCTTACCATCCTGATTCAAATCGACAGCTACAAGAGTCATTGCGTGTGACGAGCCGCTGGCATGAGTCTGAATTCTCTGTTTCTTGTCCATAGTGAATTCCACTCCAAGAAGCGAAGCATAATCAAAATTGGCCAGATCAAGAGTTCCTTTCTCGCTGTTAAGGAATTTGGCTACGTCACAGCTGAAATACATGGCCTGATTAGCCTTGATGCTGCTGATGGCCATCTCTTTGATACGCTCTATAGGAAGATTGACATACAACCAATTGTCTCCGTCATAGGTGTGACGGTCATACTCTATCTCGTAGACCTTGTAATATTCGCGACTTGGGTCATTCATCAGCATCACATAATCGTGATTCAGATCAAGTCCCACATATTCCTGATAAAAAGACTGCGGAGTATATGTCTTCGTGCTGACTTTGTTGTCAGAGGCATCGTAGCATGTCCATTCGAATTCTAGCGGAGGCTGTCCGAAACTCAGGCACAGTATTCTATATACCTGCGAGAGCATCTCTTTTTTCATCTTCAGCGCCTGCTTTTCATATTTGGCCGAACGAAGTGCCAATGCATCCTGACGAAGAAGCGTCTTCATCTGAGAAGCATAGGCTGAGGTATTGTTGGCAATTAGCGATTCTGGCATGACATCAGCAGGCACCACGCCGTATTTCATAACCAGATTGGCCACGCCGGTAAAAGTGCCGCCGTCAGAAATCGGGTTACTCAAAAGCCAATCCACTTTTCTGTCGTCAACAGGCAAATTTCTGGTGTCTATTATGGCCTGAAGAAAAAGATTGGCCTTCTCGAGCTGGTCATAAAAAAAGACATAGCTCTGAGAGAACTGGAAATCACCCCAATTGTTGCGATGAATAGCCTCGGCGCGAAGAACGTTCAATCCCGTAAAAAGCCAGCATCGACCGGAGCGTTTCTGGTCTGTAATACCTTTGGTTTCAACCTTATCCGAGAAATGCGTATCTATCATGGCGGCATTCTCCGCATTCACTGCCAATGTTGCTATAGATGTGCTGTTCAAAGCATTACGTATCGCCTTCTGTTCAGGAGTATTTTTAAATCCGCTTCTGAATTCGGAGAGCATCTCATCAGTGATTGCGCCCTTTTGCTGCGCGAAGCCCGCAAATGACAGGGCCGACAACAAGGCTGCGAGTACTAATGTTCTTGTTTTCATATATAAATGTTTTTTTAACGATTACTAAAATCAATAGCTGTCTTCTACAGCGCTCGCGCTGACAAGAGAGACTGCCGCCCCTATAAATGCAACTCCGCCTATACTTAGAATAACATCAAGCATCTTCACCTTTATAGGATATGACGACACAATGCCGTTACCGGGCATTCCGATAAGTCCCCAGCGGCTCTGCGCCCAACACAAAAGAAGGCCCACCAGCACACCGGCGATAAGACCGGCAAAAGTCATCATCATACCTTCCGTAAAGAAAATACCTTTCAGACGACGCAGTGTAGCTCCCATGGATTTGAGGGTAAAGATATCCTTACGCTTCTCCATTATGAGCATGGACAGACTGGAATAGATATTAAGAGCCACTATCACCACCATAAACAACAGAATCATATAGATGGCCCATTTTTCTGAACGCATCACCCGATATATCTGTTCGTTCTGGGCTTCACGGTTAAGCACCATGAAATCGGCCCCTAGCAGACGTCGGATGTCGTCGAGAGACGGAGGCGCACAGCCTAAACCTTCACAATACAGATTAATATATGAAGCGCTGCCCTCTTTCCACCCCAATAGTTTTCTTGCCTTCCCGGCAGGTGCTATGACCACAGTTCCGCTGACATTAGATACCGAAGAAGGTCTTCCGCTTTCTTTACGCAGATCTGAGTGCAATGAATTTTTCTGCCCTATAGCAGGATAATACAAATCTATCTGAGAGAGAAGTCTGACGTTGACACCTAACATCTTGGCAGCATCAGCACTGACAGACAGACTGCCTGCAGAAGGAAGACCGCGAAGTGTCACTATCCCCTGATTCCCTTCATAAGAGGCAGCCACTTTTTCTTCCACAACCGCTTCGGCATAATCCACGCCATCGAGAGCGGCAAGCTTTTCGACCAATGCGTCACTGCACTCTATCGTTTTTCCCACAGCAGGTTCTACCCTGTAATATGGAGAATTGGCATCTATGTTCTGCTCGATAAGCGAAGTGAAGCCATTGAAGACAGAGAGCACCACTACAAGGGCCGCACTGCCTATGGCCACACCGATAACTCCTATGCGCGAAATCCATGTGACTATGTTGTTAGACCTGGTCGACAGAAGATATCTCTTCGCTATTTTTCTCGTAAATGCCAATTTTTATCCATTCTGTGCTGGCGGACAAGCGTTTTTTCGCATGCTGGACAGCGTTCTATTTTTTCAAAAGTTCGTCTATATGTTCGGCGTAATCCAGCGTGGTGTCAAGATAGAAATCCAGTTCCGGCACTATTCTGAGCTGCTTGGCAACCTGACGGCCAAGTTCTCCGCGAAGACGCTTTTTGTCTTCTTCCAGCATCTTCATTACCTCCTGCTGCTTAGCGGAAGGAAATATGCTCACATACACCTTCGCGATGGAAAGGTCAGGACTTATCCTGACTTCGCTCACCGTCACCATGGCGCCGCCGAATGCGGCCATTCCTTTACTGCGGATTATTTCCGACAGGTCGCGCTGCAGTTCCCTTGAGACTTTCTGTTGTCTGGTTGATTGGCCTTCCATTACTTGACTTTTACAATAAAATAATCTTTTTTACCCTTTTGTGCGAGAATATACTTCCCGTCTATGATGTCACCTGTGGTAATTTCACGCGAAGGGTCCGTAATTTTCTCTTTATTAAGTGAAAAACCATTACCCTGTATCATCTTCCGGGCCTCTCCCTTTGACGGAAATATCTGAGTCTTCTCTGCCAGGAAATCAAGGATTCCTGAAGGCAGGTCTTCCCTGGCGATTTCGAATGTCGGCACGCCTTCAAAAACGGAAAGGAAAGTATTCTCGTCCAGCGAGCGCAAGTCTTCCGAAGTGGCCTTGCCGAAAAGCATCTGGGAAGCTTTGAGCGCCATCTCGTAGTTCTGCTCTCCGTGCACCATTATGGTGACTTCCTTGGCAAGAAGCTTTTGAAGAGTACGTCTTCCCGGATCCTGCAGATGTTCCTCTATAGCAGCCTCTATGGTTTCCCGGTCCAACATAGTGAATATCTTTATATATCTGCACGCGTCATCGTCACTGACATTTAGCCAGAACTGATAGAACTGATACGGGCTTGTGCGCTCCGCATCGAGCCAGATATTGCCTTTTTCAGTCTTACCGAATTTACCGCCGTCAGCCTTGGTAATCAGAGGAGACGTCAGTCCGAACACTTCCTGGCCAAGACTCTTGCGGATAAGTTCAGCGCCAGTGGTAATGTTACCCCATTGATCCGCACCGCCAAGCTGAAGTTTAACTCCTTCGCTTTGATACAGATACATGAAATCATAACCCTGTAGAAGCTGATAGGTGAACTCCGTGAATGACATACCCTCGGAAGAGTCCCGGGAAAGACGCTTCTTAACGGAATCTTTGCTCATCATATAATTGACTGTGATGAGCTTGCCTATGTCACGGGTAAAATTGATGAAAGTGTAATCCTTCATCCAGTCATAATTATTTCTGAGTTCAGCCTTGTTGGCAGCGTCTGAATCGAAATCAAGGAATTTTGAGAGCTGGGCCTTGATGCACTTTACATTATGGGCCAATGTCTTTTCATCCAGAAGATTACGCTCCTGGCTCTTCATCGACGGGTCTCCTATCATACCGGTGGCTCCGCCGACCACAGCGTAAGGCTTGTTCCCGCAGGCCTGGAAATGCTTGAGAATCATTATGCTGACCAGATGTCCTATATGAAGACTGTCTCCGGTAGGGTCTATCCCCACATACGCCGACATAGGTCCTTTTTTCAGTTCTTCTTCAATTCCGGGGGTTATGTTCTGAAGCATCCCCCTCCATTTCAATTCTTCTACAAAATTCTTCATCGAATGATAAAATAATCGTTTTTTTCGCCCATACATTTTCTTCATTCGGGCCAATCCTACAAATTTACGATAAAGAAAGCATTGACGCAAACTGACGCTTACACATTTTTTCATTTAGGGATTAACTTGCGGATTGCTTATAAACTATTATCTTTGACCGCCTGAATGCACGCGCATATGCAACAGGATAAGACTATCCAAGCAGCGGAAATGAACGCAACAGCTAACAATCATATTAAATGAAAAAAAATCTAACAGCACTACTGTCCATCATCATCACCATGAATGCATGTAACACGAATCCCCTGCTCGAAGACTCCGCTCTCGAATACGGGGCACCACAATTCAACAAGATCAAAGCTGAACATTACCTTCCGGCTTTCAAAAAAGGAATAGAAGAAGCGAAAAAGGAGATAGACAAAATAGCCTCCAACCCACAGGAGCCGACTTTCGACAACACCATTCTCGCCATTGAGAATGCAGGTGAACTCGTGGGAAAAGTATCCGGCCTGTTTTTCAACATTATGGAAGCTGATTCCAACGAAGAACTTCAAAAGACAGCTGAAGAAGTGTCGCCGCTCCTTAACGAATACTCCATGTACATCTATCTCAACGACGCCCTCTTCGAAAGAGTTAAGACCGTATATGAGGCCGGCACAGAATTGGCCCCGGACCAGAAGAGACTTCTGGAAATCACCTACAAGCATTTTGTCCGTCAGGGAGCGCTTCTGAGCGAAAATGACAAAAAAACATTCAGCGATCTTCAGGAAAAACTTTCCCTCGCGCAGCTGCGTTTTTCAAAAAATCTTCTTGCGGCAAACAACGCCTACACCCTTAACATAACGGACACCGCCGACTTGGCCGGTCTTCCGGAGCACGTAATAGAAAGCGCACTTCAGACAGCCCGCGAACACGGACAGGACGGATGGACCTTCGATCTGTCCTATCCCATGTACGGTCCATTCATGAAATACGCAGACAACGCGACCCTTCGCCGTGAACTTTACACCGCCTATAACTCGCGCGCTACGACAGGCGAGACGGACAACACGCAAACAGCACTTGAAATCACCAATTTGCGACTAAAGATAGCGCAGATCCTCGGCTACAAGACTTACGCAGACTATGTTCTCGAAGAAAGAATGATAAAGACTCCGTCCGAAGTGAACACCTTCCTGGAGCAACTTCTCTCCCCTTCTCTCCCGGCAGCACAGAAAGAAGTGAAGACCATCTACTCTTACGCACGTAAGCACGGGTACAAAGAACGCGCAATGCAGGCCTGGGATTTCTCATACTGGAGCGAAAAATACAAAAACGAGCACTACGACTTCGACGAAAATTCCCTCAAACCATATTTCGAACTGGACAGCTGCGTCAATGCAGTGTTCGGTTTGGCCGGCAAGTTGTATGGGCTGCAATTCACGGAGCGAAAAGATCTTCCGGCATATCATAAAGACGTGAAAGTCTATGACGTCAAGGATGCCTCAGGAAGACATATGGCCCTGTTCTATGCCGACTTCTTCCCCCGGGCATCCAAACGAGGTGGTGCATGGATGACTGAATTCCAAGGACTTAAGATAAAAGACAGAGTAGAGCACCGTCCGTTTGTAAATATGGTGACCAACTTTACAAAACCTACCGCAGACAACCCGGCACTAATCACCCACGACGAACTCTGCACCCTGCTTCACGAGTTCGGACACTGCCTGCACGCTTTCCTAAGCGAAGGCAGGTACGAGAGTCTGGCCACGACCAACGTTTCTACGGACTTCGTGGAACTGCCGTCCCAACTGATGGAAAACTGGGCCTACGAAGAAGATTTTCTTAAAGGATTCGCCAAACATTATAAGACGCGTGAAGTAATACCTTCTACTCTGATAGACAAGATAATAGAGACCAAAAACTACCACGCTGCCTACTTCCAGGTGAGACAGCTTAATTTCGGCATACTCGATATGGCTTGGAACAACCGCACCGAGGAATTCAGCGGCGACATATTTGACTTCGAGAAAAAAGCGCTTGACAAGACCACCCTGTTCCCACCGGTAGACGGCACCTGCATAAGCACCTCCTTCTCCCATATCTTCACGGGCCAATACGGTGCAGGCTACTATTCTTACAAATGGAGTGAAGTTTTGGAAGCGGACGCTTTCTCGCTGTTCAAAGAAAAAGGCATTTTCAGCAGCGAGGTGGCGGGTTCTTTCAGAGCGAACATTCTCAGCCGTGGCAACACCATGGAACCGTCCGTGATGTTCCGTAACTTCCGCGGACACGACCCTGAGCCAGCGACGCTTCTCAAGAAGCTAGGAATCCAATAAATTCCTGAATATTTCCATGTCGGAAGGCGACAAGGAATTGGCAGGATCAGCAAAAAGAGAGTCAAGTTCCTCTCTGGTCCAGTCCGGATGACTTTCAAGCCAATTTTTCAAAAAAGATTTACTTCGGCTGCGGCGGGCGCGACACACATCGCACACTCCGCAGTCTTTTGTTTTCTCCTGCCCAAAATACTCTATAAGAAAGCGAGAACGGCACACCTCCGACTCCTCACAATATTCCTGCATTTTGGATGCACGCCTAGTGGCGTTCTCCTTCAACTGATTATAATAAGACTCCGACAAATCCAGATTTCCCTCACGAAGTCGCGAATGGCGCAAAGCCACTATCGTGCTCTTGTCACAAGGGATATACTTTATGACATGCTCAAGCGACATCTCATACATCAATTTTCTCAATGCCGGGACGCTAAGGGACATCTTGCGCGACACTTCCTCTTCATCTATAGACACAGGATAAGCGAAGATGCCGGTATAGGAGCGCATCAAAACTTCCAGCAGCTTTACCATCTGCGCATCGGGAAGTTCCACTCCGTATAACGCCTGCCTGTCCGGAATTATCTTCACCTTTGTAGGGATATCTACATCCTCACTGTATACGAAATGTCCTATCCGGTCCAGATATTCAAGCGCATAATGCACACCGGCACGCTGAAGTGAAAACTGAGAACAGAATGTCTCAAGAGAAAATTTAAGTTCCCTCCCCTCCCCGTGTTCATAAGGAATACCATAAAAAAGATGGATTTTCTGATATATGTCCTCTATGAATTCGAGCGGCGGAAAAGATATGGAAAGCAATTGGCCTAGTCTGGAAATATCTCTCTTATTATACAGAACCACCGCATAAGAGAGAAGTGAGTCTCTTCCGGCGCGCCCGGCCTCTTGGAAATAGGCCTCCGGAGAATCAGGAACATCCATATGCACGACGAAACGCACGTCCGGTTTGTCTATTCCCATACCGAAAGCGTTGGTACACACCATCACGCGCGTCTTTGAAGATTTCCAATCTTGCTGACGGAGACTTCTTGTAGAAGAAGCCAATCCGGCATGATAAAAGTCCGCACTGATTCCGGCTCCTTTCAAATATGCGGCGACCTCCTCACATTTGGCACGATTGCGCATATACACTATTCCCGTCCCCTTCACAGCGGAGCAGATGGAAAGCAATTGGCCCATCTTATCCGAGGTCTCCCTCACCAGATAAGTAAGATTCGCTCTTTCAAAGTCCGCCTTGAACAGCACCTTTTTCTTAAAAAGCAGCCTTTCCATTATGTCATCACACACCTGAGGGGTAGCGGTGGCGGTAAGTGCCAATACGGGTGCGTCCAGGCGTTCGCGAATCTTGCCTATAAGCAGATAATCAGGTCGAAAGTCATACCCCCACTGCGAAATGCAGTGCGCTTCGTCCACCACGATGGTAGTAATGGGCAGCACGTCCAGATAAGACGAGAACAGCGAGGTGCCAAGCCTTTCTGGCGACACATAGAGGAATTTGCATTCCGCATCATAAGCTGCGTTGTTAAGGGCGAGATCCACTTCCCGCCGGCTCATCCCAGAATATATGGCTATAGCCTTTATGCCCTTATCCTGAAGATTCTGCACCTGGTCCTTCATAAGAGCTATCAGGGGACTCACCACCAGTGCCAATCCTTCTTTCAGCATCTGCGGCACCTGAAAGCAGACGGACTTTCCTCCCCCCGTAGGGAGCAGTGCCAACGTATCTTCTCCGCTCAGAACGGAGTCGATTATCTGCTGCTGAAGAGGACGGAACGAATCATATCCCCAGTACTTTTTCAAGACGCTTAAAGGCATAAAATTTGTATCAAAATAACGATAAATAGTTAGTTGCGTATCTTCTAAAATTGTTTATCTTTGCAACGCTTTCAAACAGGAGCAAAAATACAAATTATACTTTATATAATATGGCAAATATTGATCTTTCAAAGTACGGTATCACTGGTGTGACCGAAATCCTCTACAATCCTACGTATGAGGTACTTTACAACGAGGAGACCAAACCTGGTCTTGAAGGCTACGAAAAAGGACAGGTAACTGAACTCGGAGCCATTAACGTTATGACCGGTATTTATACTGGCCGTAGCCCTAAAGACAAATACATCGTTTTGGATGCTAACTCAAAAGACACCGTATGGTGGACTTCAGAGGAGTACAAGAACGACAATCACCCGCTCAGCGAAGAGAACTGGGCAGTGCTTAAGAAACTTGCTCTCAAGCAGCTTTCAGGCAAACGCCTTTTCGTAGTCGACGGTTTCTGCGGAACCCACAAGGACACCCGTATGAAAGTCCGTTTCATCATGGAAGTCGCTTGGCAGGCACACTTCGTTACCAATATGTTCATCCGTCCTCAGAATCAGGCAGAATTTGACCAGGAGCCGGACTTCGTGGTTTACTGCGCCGCCAAGGCTAAGGTTGACAACTATAAAGAACTTGGACTCAACTCTGAGACCGCTGTCGCTTTCAACGTTACCAGCAAGGAACAGGTTATCCTCAACACATGGTACGGCGGCGAGATGAAAAAAGGTATGTTCTCTATGCAGAACTACTTCCTTCCTCTCAAAGGCATCGCATCTATGCACTGCTCTGCAAATACAGACCTCAACGGAGAGAACACAGCTATCTTCTTCGGTCTTTCAGGAACGGGCAAGACCACCCTTTCTACAGATCCTAAGCGTCTTCTTATCGGTGACGACGAGCACGGCTGGGACGACGAAGGCGTATTCAACCTCGAAGGCGGCTGCTATGCCAAGGTCATCAACCTCGACAAAGAGTCTGAACCTGACATCTACAACGCCATCCGTCGCGATGCACTTCTCGAGAACGTAACCGTAGACGAGAAAGGCAAGATCGACTTCGCAGATAAGAAAGTTACCGAGAACACCCGCGTATCTTACCCTATCTATCACATCAACAATATCGTACGTCCTTATTCTCAGGGTCCTGCAGCCAAGAGGGTCATCTTCCTTTCTGCAGACGCATTCGGAGTACTTCCTCCAGTGTCAGTACTTACCCCGGAGCAGACAAAATACTACTTCCTCTCAGGATTTACAGCTAAGCTTGCAGGAACAGAGCGCGGTATCACAGAGCCTACTCCTACATTCTCAGCATGCTTCGGACAGGCATTCCTCGAGCTTCATCCTACCAAATACGCCGAGGAGCTCGTCAAGAAGATGGAGAAGAGCGGAGCCAAGGCATACCTCGTGAACACCGGATGGAACGGAACAGGCAAGCGAATCTCAATTCGCGACACTCGCGGAATCATCGACGCTATCCTCGACGGTTCTATCGAGAAAGCTTCTACCAAGGTTATCCCTCACTTCAACTTTGAGGTACCTACCGAACTTCCTGGTGTAGATTCACACATCCTTGATCCACGCGATACATACGCTAACCCTTCAGAATGGGAGACCAAGGCTAAAGACCTCGCAGGAC
This sequence comes from Lachnospiraceae bacterium, assembly GCA_963654805.1. Taxonomy (GTDB): domain Bacteria; phylum Bacteroidota; class Bacteroidia; order Bacteroidales; family UBA932; genus Cryptobacteroides. Next base: position 42,624 of record CAVKBL010000006.1, read on the forward strand.
GTTTCGTAAAGAACTTCAAGAAATATGAAGGAAACGAGGCAGGAAAGGCTCTTGTAGCAGCAGGTCCTACAGTTGAATAATATTCACTTGCATACATTAAAAGGTCGGCCACTGAAGGTCGACCTTTTTATTATCGTTCGAAACAAAGCACAAAAAAAGGACGACCGTTTCCGGTCATCCTTTCAATATATCACCAGTAGTATTACTTCAAGTTAGAAGCAACAGGACGAACTGCATTGCCGTTATAACGCTCCTGGCTGCCGGCACCGTTCCATGTTGAACTCTCAGCTACAGTAAAGCTTGAAGCAAGATCGTAATCTGTTACAGTCTTCTCAAAGATGTCAGCTGCCCAGTAAGAACCGTATGGAGGAAGAGTTGTATTGTAAGCAGGGAAGAAGATTGAGTTATTGTTCTTCTTGCTCTTTACTTCCAGACCATAAACGCTCTTGTCTCCTACTTTCTTCTCTATCCAAGTGGTAGTGGTGTTATCCTGATTGAATAGCTCTTTGAAATCTGCATAGAGAGGAGTGTGGCAAGGGGCCTTAATTGCTACGGTAGCGAAGTCGTCAGAAGCATCGAGAGTCGTCTTTCCGTCTTTGCTTGCATATTTTGTATAAGAAGCCTCATCCTTACCATACTTGTAATTGTCAGCGGTGAAAGTTGCTTTGGTCTCAGTCTCACCCCAAGCTACGATAGTACCTGCATCTGTTGAAGAAGCGGCGCCAACATTGTTTTCAGCCCAAAGAAGGCCGCTAGGAAGTCCAAGGTCAACAAAACGATAACCATTTACCTTGTAGATACCGCCACCGAGATCCTCGATAGTTGCTTTGTCCTCTTTCTTGTTGTCTTTTTTACAAGAAGTAGCCGCGATGCCAAGGCAAAGAACGGCAGCTGCGAGATAGAAAAATTTTTTCATTGATAATCACACTTTTACGTGTCGTGCGCAACCTTTTATTAAATGAATAAATATACTTCTAACTAAAACTTGGGCGCAAAGATAGACAAAATTTTTATAATCACAACCAAATGACTATATTTGTAAAGTGTGCTTGATGAGGGCACGCTATTTTTTTTTGCATTTTTACTGTATTCAGCTTCGTAAAAACAAGCTTTTAGTATGACTATCAAAGAATTACAAAGCAACATCCGTGTAATAGAGGATTTCCCTAAAGCGGGGATTCATTTTCAGGATGTAACCACCCTGTTTATGAAACCGGACTGCCTGAAAGAGATTGGCGAACGCATCTATGATCTTTATAAAGACAAGGGAGTAACCAAAGTGGTAGGACTCGAGTCTCGCGGATTCATTATGGGAGGCATAATAGCCGACAGACTGGGTGCAGGATTCATTCCAGCCAGAAAAAAGGGAAAACTTCCAGGAGAAAAAGTTTCCGAGACTTACGAACTCGAATACGGCACTGATACCATAGAGATGCATACAGGCTGTATAGAGCCTGGCGATATAGTCCTTATTCACGACGACCTTCTCGCCACTGGCGGGACATTGGCAGCGGCAAGCAGACTGGTAAGCCGTTTTTCTCCGAAAAAGATAATGTTGAACGCCATTATCGAGCTTACCGGATGCCCTAAGATAAAGGAATTCCCGACTGAGCTTGAATTGGAAACCCTTATCAAAATAGACGAAGCCTAGACTCGCTTCACCTTATTTACATTCCTGGTCCTGCTTATGGCGGACATAACCTTATCCAACTCCGAATTCGAAGGGACGAGGAGTTTTATCTGCATATCATCCTCTCCCGTACGAGAATTGGCACTGACGGTCAGTGAACGCAGAGACACCCTGAAGCGGCTTATCGCATCCATTATCTGTGACATCACCGATGCCTCCGGAGTCGTACTGACCACCAGAGAAACCAGAAATTCTCCGCTGCTCTGAGTCTCCTGCCATTTGACTTTCTGTATTCGATACGGATATTTATCTATCAGACGAGACGCATTAGGACAGGAGATACGATGTATCTTTATGCCTTCCTCCCTGGTCACGAAACCGAACACATCATCACCGAACACAGGATTGCAGCATTTTGCCATCTTATACTGAAGTCCCTTGACATCCTTGGCATTAAGCACCAGAATATCATCTCCCGTACTGGTATAACCGACAGGACGGGAGTTTTCAAGAGCCACCGCAGCCGCCACACTTTCTTCCTGCCTTTTTGACTCTCCCTGGATATACTCTTTTATCTCATTGACATCCAATTCACCTGAACCAATAGCGGCATACATCGGTATCTGGCCGGCATATTTGGATTTCTTACAGAATTCCGTGACCTGATCGTCCGTAAATTCCATCTTCCAGTTCTTCAGACGCCTTTCCAGAAGTTCCTTTCCTTCAGATGCCAATTTTCTTTCTTCAGCATCCAGTTCCTGACGAATTTTGCTCTTGGCCTTGCTGGACACCACCCAATTAAGCCAATCGGAAGACGGACGCTGCGTCTTCGTGGTAAGAATCTCCACAACATCTCCAGTCTGGAGTTTTTCTCGAATAGAAACCGCCTTCCCGCCGATTCTCGCGCCGCTGCACCTGCATCCTATACCACTATGAATATTGAACGCAAAATCGAGCACAGTCGCACCGGATGGAAGTATTCTTAGCTCTCCGGAAGGAGTGAAGACGAATATCTCACGCTGCGAGGCGACAGGCATCTCGTCCGGGTCATTAACCATCTTATGTTCAAGGGCATAACGCACAGACGTGAGCCATGTATCCAAAGTATGTTCGGCCTTTATCCCTTTATAGGACCAGTGCGAAGCCAGGCCGCTTTCAGCTATCTCGTCCATACGCTTGGTGCGAATCTGAACCTCTATATAATTACCCTGTGAGTTACGTACGGTAATATGCAGACTTTCATATCCGTTAGGCTTGGGGTTGGTAAGCCAATCACGGAGTCGGGTTATATCCGGAGTATATTCCTCCGTGACATACGAATACACTTTCCAGCACAAATCGTGTTCTATCTCCCTTACAGGCTCACAATCTATAATGAAACGCATGGCGAAGACATCGTACACCCCTTCGAAAGGCACCTTCTGCACCACCATCTTCTTATATATACTGTAAGCCGTCTTGGTTCTAACCTTAACCTTATAATGGATATTGTCCTTATCAAGTTTCTCCTTCAGCGGTTCTATGAATTCCACCCTTAGTTTTTCCCGGTCCGACGCCGTAGCTGCCAATTTATTCTTTATGGCCCTGTACTGTTCGGGTTCAGCGAATTTGAAATAGATATCCTCCAGTTCGCTCTTGATATTATACAAGCCCAACTGATGTGCAAGCGGAATATAAAGCATAAGCGTTTCAAGCTGCTTCTGCTCCCTTGAAGCCTTAGGGAAGATACTCAAGTTTCGCATTACCTCCAGCCTGTCGGCTATCTTTATGACGGTAGCCCGCGGGTCCTTACTGTACTGCGCTATCAGTTTCTTATAGTTATCGGCCTCAAGGCGCGTGTCCTTAGGCTTAATGGTGCTTATCTTATTCAAGCCCTCGACAAGTGTCCGCACTTCTTCAGGGAATTCGGACATATCCACCTCCGGATGAGTTCTGGATGCTTCATGAAGGTAAACGGCAGCTACACACTCCTGCGGAAGGCCAATCTCGTCACGAACTATGGCAGCCACTCCGTCAGGATGCGTAATGAACGGACTTCCGTTACTGCGGGTCTCATCTTTGAGAACCGTAACGGCAATCTCGCGTGCTTTTGTCACTAAATTTTCCATAACCACTGTTATTTTAAGGCACTATGATATGTCTTGGCATTTTGGGAATGCTCTGAAAAAGATCTTGAAAAAAGATGTTGCCCGGGCTTGGTCGTCGAAGCGCAGAAAAACAGATACCCCGAGGCAGTATTGGCATCTAGAACGGCGTCAAGAGCCGCCTTGGTAGGACAACAGATAGGTCCCGGGGGCAGGCCTGCGTGAGTATAAGTGTTATATGGCGATTCTACGCGCAAGTGCTTGTTAAGAATGCGGGTAAGTTTGAAATCATAACAGAATGCCACCGTAGGACAAGCCTGGAGTTTCATCCCCCGTTTCAGCCTGTTCAGATATACACCCGCCAGGTCTTTATATTCAGGAGTATAATTCGACTCACATCTTACGATTGAAGCCACTATGCTCACTTCCAACGGTGTCAAACCCAATTTGGACGCTTTCTCCTTTCTCTCCTCTGTCCAGTATTTTTCGTATTCGCGAAGAAAAAGAGAGAAAAGATCATCAAGAGTCGCATCCCAATAAATCTCATAAGTATCAGGAATGAGAAGAGCGAAGACCGTCTGTGGAGTAAACCCGTATTTTTCAAGAAATTTCTTATCGTTCAGGGCATTATGGATCGTTGTAGAATCAAGCAGAATCTTCCTGCTTATCCTTGACGCGACCTCGCTCTTCAGCCTCAAAGACCCTGAAAGGGTCACCTTCACAGGTGATTGCCAGGCATTGTTAAGCATCCTGGCCACATAAACGGAAGAATAAGAAGGCTCGATTTTATAATATCCCGGAGTTATGAAGTCTTTTACCCTTTTACGTTCAAAGACCCTCCTCATACTTTTTTCGAACCTTATGCCGCTGGTCTTTTTTATCTGCGCTATCACGCCGTCAACAGTGGTGGTGTCACTCACGAACACTTCACTCTGTGCCGTGAAATTAGGAATACGCGAATCCCTTACATAACCCCACACCTGCACCAACAGAAAAAAAACTACGGCTGCAAGGCAGTATTTTAACGTTTTGCTCATCTGAGTTTCAGCTCCTGATCCTTAGCGAGGACATCCCCTTTCTTCAAATGATTGCGTCTCATCACGCTGCTCATCTTCACGCCGAAGCGCTGACATATGGAATATAGATCCTCTCCGTCTTCACCGACTATATACATATCCAAACCTCTGGCGGTACGATTTTTCTTCGCTCTTATATAGACCATCTGTCCCACGACGATCTCCCTGTCTTCCGAAAGGTCATTGAAGCGGAGTATCTCCTTAAGATACAGATTATACTGTGCCGCAAGCGAAGCAAAGGTATCTCCGCGCCTTGCATACACAAAATCCACACCATTGACCTGATATACGGGCCGGTTCACATCAAAAGTATATTCTTCGTCGTATTTTAGAGAATTGATTTTCTCGACAGGCACGGCCACAGGACGCTCAAGCTTGTCCGGAGATATCACCTCCACCTTCACATTATCATAGCGGTGAAGATTATATTTTTCCACAATATCTATCAGCTTGGTGGCATACTTCGGATCAGTAGCGTATCCGGCCTTTTTCAGCCCGAAGCACCAGCTCTTATAATCCGTAGGAGCGTAATCGAACAAAAATTTATACCTGTCATTATAGCGCAAAAAATCCGAATGGTCGCGAAATGACTCCTCCGCCTTATCATATGCTCTGAAACACTCCCCCTTCGCATCATCATCATGCGAAATTGTCTTTCCCGTCCAATTCTTATGGCACTTGATCCCGAAGTGATTATTCGCCTTCGTAGCCAGCCGCGAGTTCCCGGCACCCGATTCCAGCAACCCCTGAGCCAATGTTATAGACGCCGGAACACCGGTGCGTTTCATCTCAGATACTGCAATGGGAGCATATTTCTTTATATATTCTTCTTTAGGATCGCTCTGAGCAAAAAGAGAACTGATCGCTACGCCAATTCCCACCAAACAAGTAAGCATTTTTTTCATTCCGCTAATTTACTCAATCTTTGGAAATCAATAAAGATTTTACCAAGCCAATTAGTCTATTTCAAAGGTATCGCAGTCATTTACTGCGAAGGAATTTTCAAAAATACGCCTGCACTCCGTCTCGTACACCTTAATGTCGCGCTCGCGGGACGAATAATGCCCTATCAGAAGCCGTCCCACACCGGCCTTCTGCGCGCACAAAGCCGCGTCACGGGTGCTGCTGTGGTAATATTTGGAGGCCTTGTCGGCGAAGGCTTCAGGATATGTAGCCTCGTGATATAGAGTTTCTACGCCACTTACATATCCCGCCAATTCGTCGAAAGGCATGGTGTCAGAACAATAGGCATAACTTGCTGCCGGATGTTTGACGAGTTCCCTCTCGGAGAGCAGTTCATCGAAACGGTAGCCGTAGCATTCTATCTTGTGCTTAAGGGGGAAAGCGCTGACCTTCACCCTTTTTGAAGTCCACACCGGCGTAAGGTCAGAGACCTTTACCTCGTGAAATTCAATATCATAATTATCTCCGTCTCCAAAATATGATTTGTAAAAACGGATTATTCCTTGCAAAGCCTGGGGGCCGAACACATGCAACGGCTCCCTGCGATTATACATAGCCATAGTAGAAAACAGCCCCAGAAGACCAAAAACATGATCTCCGTGTATATGGCTGATGAAGACAGCTTCCACCCTGAGGAACGACAGATGGAGCTGCCTGAAACGCTGTTGGGTTCCTTCCCCACAGTCTATTAAGAACAAGCGCCCCTGTACATTAAGTACCTGAGCGCTTGGATTTTTATCAGAAATGGGCATGGCCGAAGCCGTGCCCAGTATCTGGAGAGTAAAACTCATTATTCGCCTTTTTCAAGTTTGCTCTTGAGAGCTGCCAGAGCATCGATGTCTCCGAGAGTTGTTTTCTCTACATTGGCATTGACCTTCTTGACTGCTTTCTTTGTATTCTCTACTTCAGCGGCAGCCGCTTTCTCTTTAACCTCCTGGTATGTACGAAGATGGCTTACGAGAACGCTGTGAGTACTGCGACGGAGCTCTACAACCTTGAATGGAAGGGTCTCACCTGCAACGGCCTGTTTGCCGTCCTCTTTTACAAGTTCACGGTTAAAGCAGAAGCCTTCAACGTCCGGACCGAGAGTGATGTTGGCACCCTTGTCTGTAGTAGAAGCTACTGTTCCCTCTACAACTGTTCCTACAGGGAAATTCTTCTCGATCTCATCCCAAGGATTAGGAGTGAGCTGCTTGTGGCCGAGGCTGAGACGGTGATTTGTCTCATCGAAATCAAGGATAACCACCTCGATAGGATCACCAACGGCTACGAGCTCTGAAGGATGTTTAATCTTGTTCCAGCTGAGATCACTGATGTGGATAAGTCCCTCTACGCTGTCCTCAAGCTGAGCGAATACACCGAAGCTTGTGATATTGCGGACAGTAGCGGTGTGCTTGCTTCCGACAGGATATTTGCTTTCGATCTCATCCCAAGGATTAGGAGTAAGCTGTTTGATGCCAAGAGACATCTTACGGTTCTCGCGGTCAAGTGTAAGAATCTGAGCCTCAACCTCATCACCTACCTTAAGGAAATCCTGTGCTGAGTGAAGACGTGTGCTCCAAGACATCTCTGACACGTGTACAAGTCCTTCAACACCAGGCTCGATCTCAACGAATGCGCCGTAGTCGGCGATAAGGATAACCTTACCCTTGACTTTGTCGCCCACCTTAAGATCAGGATTAAGTGTATCCCAAGGATGTGCTGTGAGCTGCTTGAGACCAAGAGCGATTCTCTTCTGCTGCTCGTTGAAATCAAGAACGACAACTTTGATCTTGTCTCCGAGCTTGACAATCTCCTCAGGGTGATTGATTCTGCCCCATGAGAGGTCTGTGATATGGATAAGACCGTCTACACCGCCGAGATCCACGAATACGCCATAGTTGGTAATATTCTTGACTTCACCCTCAAGAACCTGACCTTTCTCAAGTTTGCCGATAAGTTCTGCTCTCTTCTGCTCCTGCTCCGCTTCGAGAAGTGCCTTGTGAGAAACTACGACATTACGGAAATCAGGATTGATCTTGACAATCTTGAAGTCAATGGTCTGGTTAACGAACTGATCGTAATCGCGAATAGGCTTGATATCTATCTGGCTGCCAGGGAGGAATGCCTCGATACCGAAAACATCCACAATCATACCGCCCTTGGTACGTGTCTTCACGTAACCCTTCACGATCTCTTCCTTTTCGAATGCCTCGACAACACGGTCCCAAGACTTGAGTGCACGTGCCTTCTTGTGAGAAAGGACAAGCTGTCCCTTCTTGTCTTCAGCTGATTCTACGAATACTTCTACTTTGTCACCTACTTTAAGGTCAGGATTGTAGCGGAAATCCACTGCGTTGATAACGCCTTCGCTCTTGCCTCCAATGGAAACAATAACCTCGCGTTTGTTGATTTCTGTAACTTCTCCTTCTACAACTTCATTCTCAACTACCTTGTTAAGAGTTGCGTCATAAGCCTGTTCGATGGCCTTTTTGTCTTCACCGCCATAAACTCCGCCTTCCTCGAAAGCCTCCCAATCAAACTGATCCGGAGCAATAGAGGCGTTAAGCCTTGCGGTTTCTTTTGTTTCTGCCATAACTGGTAAAACAATTTTTTTAATGGTTAAACAATAATACTAAACCCGACGCCCCCGATGCAATCGCATACTCGACGTACAAAAGCGGGCAAATTTAAGAATTCTTTAGTACTTTTGCAATATGAATCATAAAAACATTCTGTTCAGATATTGTTTCGCCACCATCGGGGTATGCATCGTCGCTTTAGGAATAGTCTTCTCCGTCAAGGCCAATCTGGGAATATCCACTCTCAATACTCCGGCATACGCCATTTCAGCCGAAACGGGAATTTCACTCGGCCTCTGCAACATCGCATTCTTTCTGCTCTGCATGCTGTTCCAGGCAATTATCCTGAAGAATCGTTTTCAGGCCAAGGACCTTCTTCAACTCGTGACCAATATCCTTTTGGGCCTTATGATCGATGCTTTCACTCATCTGCTGGACAAAGTGAACTTCGCTCCATCCGGACTGACTGGAGCCATAATTTTCCTTGTAATTTCAGTCATCATTCAGGCAATCGGAATCTCAATGGAAGTCAGCAGCGGAGCCTGGATGCTCCCTGCAGACATGACCGTACGGGCCATAGGAATGGCATGGGGAGGAAAATTCAGTGACAACAAGATTAAAATGGACTGTATCGTCCTGGCAATCGCGGCGCTTATGTGCCTTATATTCTTTGGAAATATACTGGGACCTCAAGGACAACCTATCATAGGATGGGGAACCCTGGTTCTAGCCATCTTCATAGGCCTGTGCATGAAAATCACCACTCCAATAATCAACAGGCTGCCATGCCTTAAAGGTTGAATCCCTCAAGACTGACTTGAGGTAATTCAGGACAATCCCTCATATACACCCTGGCCTTGAGAGTCTTTTGCCCTCCGGCCGGAAGATTGATATAATTATCTGACCAATAAACAGGAAGCACCCTGTTTCCATTTCTGTCCCTAATCTGCGGATGCAACATAATGGCCGGAATATCTCCGAGATTCTCCATAAAATACGTAATCTCCCACTGTGAGCCGTCGGAAGAAATCTCGCCACCGGCCCTGAGCGTAGCCTTGGGCATCTCAAGAATGTATTGGCACTGCTCCGGCGTATCCCAAAGGATGTAACTGTTCTCACAAAGCAAAGCGTCTTTTTCATAAACTCCTATCATCATAAGGCACGCTCCCTCAAAAGGCTGCGGGTAAGCCATAACCTCCGTCACGCTTTCAGCTTTTGCACACACATCACGAACCATCTCCTGCGAATTGGCAGAGCAGAGGTCAAAACATTGAACCCCCACCTTAATATTCTCCATATCAGAGAAAGTACGGTTCACAAGAATTATCTTTCCTGTAGAATATAGTACGTGAATCATCTCGCCGGCCTTTTTGGATGCATAAAAAGCGGCAGAAGGATTCAGAAAATAATCATAAGTAGACCCGAAAACACTTGTAGAATAAGGATGACTTACGACAAAACTCCCGGAAAAGGTCTCATCCGCCAACCTCTGATAACTTCCATAATTAAGAAGCTGGCCGTACTTGCAGAAAGACAGTGCATCATCCACCTTATCTCCAAACAGATGCATTTCAGTTCGTGCCAATTCCACCCAGCGCTTTTTATCTGCCACATGAGCATCCCAGACATAATTGCTGACAGGATAGAAAAACGTCGAATCCATCATCTGCGCAAGCGACTCGAATTCAGGAATGACAGGTTCGTCCACAAGACAGAAATCATTATCGTCAAAAAGAAGGAATCCGTATCTTAAAGCAAGCTCTTCAAAAGTGGTAGGGACATAGTCACAGAAAAAAGAATTGAAATTCTGCTCCTTCTGATATCTGGCTATATTCTCAAGATAATCAAACGAATATCTACCCAACAGCTCAATTTTTTCCGCATAGGTTCCACGCCTTTGAATCTTTCTGCCGTTCACAAAAAGAGTATCCCCTTGCAAAGAGACATCCCTGACGGCAGAGGAGAAACTTCGTCTGTCACACTCCTTATTTCCCTGATAAAGAGTCATCGACACATCATACAGATGCTGCTGTCCATAACCGTTAGGCCACCACAGGCTTGGATTATCCAATTCCATACTGGTGGTAAACACTTCACTTTGGCCCGGACGAAGAGAAACCGAGATAGTAAAAGGCATCCACGCATACTTTCCTTTCAAGAGGACCTTTTGGCTCTTCCTACTATGATTTATCAGTTCGGCTGATATTTCCACCTTGGCAAGAGTCGTGTCAGGAAGCGCCAAAGATGTCTGCACGTTTACATTTCCTATAGACACATCTTCCCGCGATGTAAAATACACACTTCCCAGAATTCCGGCATCCAACTGCGTGGAGACTATTCGTATAGCAAGTGCATTTTTCCCCTTCAGCGCATCCGTGACATCTATCTTGTCGCTGAATTCAAACCTTTTTCCATTAAGCCAGACCTCCGAGCACCCCTCTATCTTTTCGAGATTAAGAAAAGTTCTATCCTGAACAAACGAGCTCGGCATAATAAACTCTACCCTATACCACGCCGGAAAGATATAATCCACAGGAACAGAGTAAATGTTGTCTGCGTATGTCGGTTCCGACAACTCACCGGCCTGAGTATAAGAAGCTACCACAGAGGATGGTACAGATATCTTAAGCCAATCGCCATCGTCAAACTTTCTCTGTGAAAGTTTGGCTCCGTCCGCCCCCTTCAGTTCCGCTTCACTTTGGATTTTCCAGCCCGACCCGTCAAGACTATAAACGTTGGTTTTTGAAGAATTCAGCGGGAAAACCGCCAAAATCAAACATATAAGAAAAGAAGTCATAATTATCCGATATATCTGCCTTTATGTTTCCACTCCCTACAGCCCACCACTGCAACTGCCGTATATACCAAATATAATACCGCCATAAGGTGAAGGCCTTGGCTGAAACACAAAATGGTGGAAAAAATATCCGAAACTATCCAGATATACCAATTCTGATGATATGATCTGACCAGCCATACGGTGCCCACGACCCCGCTCGCTCCGATAAAAGCATCCATTACCGGCGACGAATCACCTGTCAAGGATAACACTTGATACAATACGATACCGCTGACAAGAAATCCCGCCAATGAAAATAGCGCCGTTCTTAAAGTCAAATGACGAAGCCGTATGGCTTGCTCTTCACATTGAGCGGCATCCTTTTTCCAAGTGGCAAGGCCCACGAAGCCCATCACGAGATAATATGCGTTAAGAGCCATTGAAGCCCACAGCTGCTGATGAAAAAATACCGCAATGGCTGCCACACAACATAAAATATCGACAGGCCACATCCATATATTTTGCTTTACCTGCAGAAATATGTATATCAACCCTGCAAATAGAGTAACTGATTCCAATATTGAAAAAACCGTCTCCATACTAAAGAACAAATTTATCGGCTTTTTATTATCTTTGCAAGCCTTATGTACAAAACAGAAAACTACCCTTCAAAAGTTCTACAAAATGCCGTGGAGGCCATCAGCTCACTCCCGGGGGTAGGACCGAGAAGCGCGCTGAGGCTCTCTCTGCATATTCTCAAGCAAGATCCGGACTACATACAGAGATTGGCATCATCCATTGGCAAATTGGCCACAGATATAAAATATTGCCGCAAGTGCAATATGGTAAGCGATGGCGACCTGTGCCCCATATGCGAAGACACGAGAAGGGAGCAGAATGTGATATGCGTGGTTGAAAGCGTGCGGGACGTGATGAGCATAGAAGCGACAGGCGAATACAAGGGCCTTTATCACGTACTCGGGGGTATTATTTCGCCCATTGACGGAATCGCACCAAGTGATCTCAACATAAAAGGGCTTCTGGAAAGAGTAAACGAAGGAATGGAGGTCATCCTGGCTCTCAGCGGAGATGTCGAAGGTGAAACTACAGCCTTTTACCTCTATCGGCAACTTGAACCTTTCAATGTAAATGTCACGACACTGGCAAGAGGTATTGGTTTCGGAGATGACCTTGAATACGCAGATTCCATAACACTTGGAAGAAGCCTGATTTCAAGACAACCTTTTAAAGTATAGCGTATGAACCTTCTGGAGACTTTGCTTTTCGGTCTATCGGTGTGCGTAGACTGTTTTGCCGTATCGCTTTGCTCGTCGGTGAAACTCAAAGATAACAGTGCAGGCAAGACACTGAAGATAGCACTGTGTTTCGCCGTGATTCAGACATCCTTCCTGTTGGCCGGATGGGGATTCGGTGACATATTGGCCATGTTCATCGAAAAGATAGCCAAATGGATAGGGCTGGCGCTTCTGCTGTATGTGGGAGGACAGATGATATACTCCGCATTTTTCTGCCATAGCGAAAGCGAAAGTCATGATCTCAACGGGATAAAGAATATTTTGCTAGCCGGAATAGCTACAAGCATCGATGCGCTTGCCATAGGAAGCAGCCTTTCACTTACAGGGCAAAATTGGCATGATACGCTTCCTCAGGCCATATCGGTATTCGTATTCACGGCTCTAAGCGTAGCGCTTGGAATAGCAGGAGGGAAAAAGATAGCTCACCGGGCAGGTCACTGGGCGGAAGGAATAGGTGGAATTGTACTTATAGGGATAGGATTCAGTCTTGTTTTATAGGCAGTTTATTTCTAAATTTGCGCGATATGATAAGGATCTTTCATAGAAGCGGTTCTGAGATTATCCTCTCAACCTCAAAGGAGGCGTTGGACGTGCTCCACAGGGAGGATGTGATTTGGATCGACCTTATCGACCCTACAGGAGAAGAAAAAAGAGCGGCAGAAGCTTTCAGTAACGCTCAGATTCAAAGCCGCGCACAAGCCGAAGAAATCGAGAGTTCATCACGCTTTCACGAGGCTGGAGGGATTATTTTTGCCAACACCAACTTCCTCTCCCCTACAAGCAGCGATATGAGTATGGACCCTGTTTCATTCATATTGGCTCCATACACGCTCACCACCCTGCGTGAAATACCTATCCGAAGCTTCGACCTGCTTTCAAGCAAAATTCAGGCGCGTCCGGAACTCTACAAGACAGGATTCAGCGTATTTGTGGAGATAATGGACAAAAGGGTTGACCTGGATGCCGATATCGTTGAGCTTATCTCGCAGCAGACTTCCCAATTCAGCAAAAGAATCAACCAACAGGAAGACATAAACGAAGAGTTCCTCCTGGACATCAATCAGTTGCAGGAAAACGCGATGGTTATCCGCGAGAATGTAGTGGATAAACAGAGAATTCTGGGCAACATTCTGAAAAGTGACCTGTTTCCGGATTCGCTTGACAAGAGATTCTCCATTATTCTGCAGGATATAACCTCCCTCATAGCCCATATCAACTTTACATTTGAAAGGCTTGAATATCTGCAAGATACCGTAGTGGGTATAATCAATCTGGAGCAGAACAGGATAATGAAGCTTTTCACCTTGATATCCCTTCTGCTCATGCCGGCTACCCTCATTGCCAGTTTCTATGGCATGAATGTCAAGCTTCCGTTCGAATCGTTCAGCCTCGCATGGCTTGGCATACTCCTCATGATGATTTTCATCATCGTGGGAGTAGTGCTCTATTTCAAGAAGAAGAAGCTGATGTAATTATTTTACAATCAGCTCTCCTACTGAATAACCCCAACAACCGTCCGTTATAATAGGAATCTTTTTTCCGCTCGCGTTTGTCTGGTAGACTATGTCGTCAAGAAAAGTATGGCTATGTCCACCTACCACTAGATCAACGTCTTTTGTAAGTGGCACTATCCTTTTGTCCTCTTTAAAGCCAAGATGTGAGAGGAGGATCACCATATCGCATTTCTCTTCCTTCTTCAGATACTCGGCATAACGATTTGTAACTTCCGCTGAATTATACTGAACGAGCGAAGACGATATCTCATAGGCGACATTGGAAGCCAGATCCGAAACCAGTCCTATAATGCCAATCTTTTTACCGGCACGTGTAACAATCGCATAGGGAGTGACTATTCCTTCGAGCGGAGTTCCTTCCAATTTAAGATTGGCACAGACTACAGGGCACTTGATCTGAGCGAGTCTGTCGGCAAGATCCTGCACACCATTGTCAAATTCGTGATTGCCTATCGTAATGCAGTCGTAACCGAATGCGTTAATCGATTCAAGTTCAGGAATGCCACCGAACTGATTATAATACGATGTCCCCTGGTTGAAATCACCGGCGTGAATAAGAAGTACGTTGTCGTCACCCCTGGCGCAACGTATACTGTCCACTATGGCTCCTCTTTCGATAATGCCTCCGTGACCATAACCGCGCTCATCACGGATAGGCTCGAGATGAGAGTGGGTATCATTCACATGAAGAATGACAAGTGATGGAGAACATGCGCTCACCAAAAGCGCACTCGAAATTATAATGGGGATTAAAGATTTTTTCATTTTACCTGTATTCTGTTATCCAAATGATATTCAAGCGGAAGGCCCTCAGCGGAAAGGGCATAGATTTTTTCGAGTATGCAGTCACGCAACAGGACATCTGTACGAATTACCTGCGCAGCCCCGTCAGCAAGATGAATCTTGTCTCCTCCCTGAAGAAGGAAATCAATACTTCCTATGCCGTATGTCTTGTCATCGCTTACCTCCTCTCCGTTAACTTTCAGACTAAGCAGCTGATGGTCAGAGACAGTCACCTCGATATTTCCTCCTATGGCTTCCACTTTACGTCGTGCCATCTGGGTAAAAATCTCACGGAGCCTTGCTCCGCTGACTTCGACATAGACAAGGTAATTTTTGAAAGGGAACATGGACACGATATCGTCAAGAAGCACATCTCCCTGAGGAACGGCGCATCTTATGCCACCGAAATTAATGATGCTCAAATCCACCTTTTTACCCGTCGCTTTCTCAACGCCTTTTACGACACAATCTGCAGCAAAGTTTGATAATTCGCTCTGCGGATTGCGACTTTTCATGCTTTTAGGGGCATACGCAATGACTTGCTTCAATTGAACCATGTCAGGCTGTCTGGAGATCAGAATCTCAGCAAGCTTGGGAGTTGCTCCACCTGAATAGATGCGTCCGGAAGGAGCATAATATACGCCTTCTTCCATCCGGCCAAGAGCCTGAACGGCATTATCCGCAGTAGCCGGAATAACTCCGGTTCGGGACGCGTCCGCCTCAATCTTGGACCATGAGTAATGAGTCGCGCAAGAGCATAAGCATAACAAAAGCGCGGAGTAAAGAACTGAATGTTTCATTATTTCTGTTTTAACCACTTCCACAAATCCTTGAACGATGTTTTCTTGCCAAACATCAATATGCCCACCTTGTATATTTTGGCCGAAAGCCAAGCACAGGCAATCGTGGTGAGCACAAGCAATACCAAAGAAAGAATAATCTGCCAACCGGGCACACCGAACGGAATACGTGCAAGCATCACTATAGGCGAAGTGAACGGTATGAGCGAACCCCACAGGGCCAGACTGCTGTCCGGTGCCTTATAAGCATAAAGCGCTATGAAATAAGCAATCATAAGCGGAATGGTAACCGGCATCTGAAGCTGATTGGTATCGTTTTCGTTCTCCACGGCAGAACCTATTGCCGCGAAAAGCGAGGCATAAAGAAGATAGCCGAGTGCAAAGAATATGATAAAATACACTACCATCCCCAATATGTCAAGGCCCGAGAATGCACTCAATATATCACCCAACTCACTGTCGCTCTGTGATATTACGGCGGTAAAAGCGTCCAATTCTCCCGTTCCTTCCGGAAGGGTGGACATAACCGTCTGGGCATCAACCGTCCCCATTATCTTAGGAGCGAATATGCCCATGGCTCCGGACAGAAGAATAACCGACAGCACTATCCACAGGAAGAACTGAGTAAGCGCCACCAGCGCCACGCCTATGATTTTTCCGAACATAAGTTCCGTTGCCTTCACGCTGCTGATGAGAACCTCCACTACGCGGCTTGACTTCTCTTCTATCACGGCGCTCATCACCATACTTCCGAACATGGTGATGAACAGGAAGATGAATATACCAAGCATCATGGATAAGATTGAATTGATACCGGACTCACTCAATTTCTCTTCTCCGCTATCAGAAAGTGTATAAGTGCGCACAGAGACATCAGACTTCACGCTGTTTATTATGTCCTCCAGTCCGTCTATATTATAAGATGCTATTCTGTAATCTTCTATAGCATCCCCTATATAGCGGTTCATATTGTCCGTAACGCCCATCCCCACAGGCTTGAGAGAAGTGAACGTAGCCTTTACGCTCTTGTTCTCGTCTATCGGTGAGATGCTCAGGACACCATCCAGCCCGAGAGCCTTAAGAGACTTTTTAACCGTATCAAGAGGCTCGCTCGACATATCCTGATAACTTATCTCCTCACTGCTCTTCAGATAAGGGAACACTATCCCTGATTCGTCCACCACAGCCACTACCTTGGTCTTGTCCTTGGTATGAGCTATCATAAGGCCCATCACCACCCCGCACAAGCCCAAAAGAACAGGAACAAGCAAAGTGGTGAATATGAAACTCTTCTTCTTGACTCTGGTCGAGTATTCACGGCTGATTACAACTCCTATCGTACGAAAGTTCATATCTTATTCCTCCCCTTTTACAAGTTTGATGAAAATGTCATTCATGCGAGGCATCAACTCTTTGTAAGAGACTATATCCACGCCTTTGGCAAGGTAAGCCTCAAGAGTAAGCGCACCGTCCGTCTCCTTGGGCAACACCTCCGTATGCAGGCCGGCGAGGTCTTTATACACCAATTCAACCTGATTGTTTCCATATTCGCGACGTATGTCGTCAACGCCGCCGGTAATAACCAATTGAGAATGATTGATGAGGGCGATATTGTCACACAACTCCTCCACGCTTTCCATATTGTGCGTAGAAAGTATGATAGTGGCGCCTTCATCTTTAAGGCGCAGGATCTCTTTTCGTATCACGTCCGCATTCACGGGATCAAAACCGGAAAAAGGTTCATCCAGAATAAGCAGTTTAGGCGAATGGACGACTGTAGTGATGAACTGAAGTTTCTGGGCCATACCCTTGGATAGTTCTTCCACTTTCTTATTCCACCAGTCCTGTATGCCGAATTTAATGAACCATTCTTTTAGAGCGGCCTGCGCTTCGCTTTTGCTCATTCCCTTAAGCTGAGCCAGATACATGGCCTGTTCCCCAACTTTCATCTTCCGGTAAAGACCGCGCTCCTCCGGCATATAGCCTATCTTTTCGACATCCGCCTGTGTGATGGGACGTCCCTGAAAAAGGACCTGTCCTTCGGAAGGAATGGTAATGCGGTTAATGATACGGATAAGCGTAGTCTTCCCCGCTCCGTTAGGTCCGAGAAGTCCGAAGATGCCGCCCTCCGGAATCTGAAGACTTACATCCTTCAGAGCCACTTTCTCCCCGAAATTCTTACTGACGTGATTGATTTCAATTATAGACATGACACTACTGTTATAAATCTTCCAAAGATATTAAAAATTCGGGGGCTCTAAAATAACAGCAATTACTTTTTAACAATAATTTTACAGTCCGCAGGTCCTTTTATATTTTCATCGAGCGTCACCGAACCTATCCCGTCCGCCACTATACGGCCCGATGTCGGGTTCTTTATGTTTGTCACCTGGCCTTTTATCTCAGCATCCAAAGTGGAATACTCAAATGCCCTGTCGCACGCGGCATCGAAAGTGCATCCGCGCAGCACCAGATTCTCGGCATAACAAAGGGGCTGTTCCCCGGAGATATGACAGTTGACCAGCGTCAGGTTCCGTGAATGCCAACCCAGATACTCCCCGTCCAGAACCGAATCATATATGACTACATCTTCCGCCTCCCACAGGGCATCTTTGGTGGTAATGCGCGCATTATGAATCTCTGCGCGTCTCACATATTGAAAAACATATTTACTGTCACTTTCCAGTCCGTCTATACGGATATTACGGCTGTACATAAAAGGATATGTCCCTCCGGAAAGCTTCAGGTCACGGGCTTCTATATTATTACAGCGCCAGAAAGTCTCGTCCGCATCATTTATTCTGACCCTTTCAAGACGCAGAACGCTCATTTCCCTGAACATCTTCGGAGCATCGATCACGGTGTCCGTCATCTTCAGATGATCCGAATACCACAGAGCCGAACGTCCTCCCACATCGAAATAACAGTCCTTAATCGCAAAACCGTGAACATGCCAGAAGGGATAATTTCCTTCGAAACGGCATCCTGCCGCCTCTATGTTGCTACATTCCTTTATAGCTGATTCTCCGGCACGGATAATCACATTCTCCAAATGAAGATCGTGCTGCCCGAACAGCGGACGCTCTCCGCCAAATTCTTTTCCTTTAATTATTTTCATAAGGTCTAAGCCATTTTTCTCTAAACAGTCTAACCAAAAATATCACACCGCGGAAGCAAAGTTCCACGCACATCGCTATCCATACGCCCTTCAGTCCCATAACCGGCGCGAGGATAGCTGCAAGAGTAAGCCTTACACCCCACATGCTGGCCAAATTCATAAAACACGGCGCCACCGTATCCGCCGCCCCCACAAAAACATTATAAGCCACAATGCTGGCCGCGAACATAGGTTCAGCGAAAGCCTCTATTCGAAGCACCTCCGCACCGAGCAAGCGTATCTGCTCCACCGGGCTCATCAACCCTATGATCTGCGGTGCAAATATATACATAATTACGCCCATAAGCGTCATCACCAGCATCCCTGTTCCCACCGTGATATGGGCAAATTTTCGGGCCAACTGCGGACGCCTTGCGCCAAGGCTCTGTCCTACCAGCGTAGTGGCGGCATCAGCCACACCATATCCCGGCATATAGCAAAGGCTTTCGGCGGTTACAGCCAAAGAATTGGCAGCAATAGCCACTACTCCGAGCGGAGCTACTATCACGGTGGATATGATCTGCGCCCCGCAAAGCAGCAGATGTTCTATCCCCATTGGCAGGCCAATCTGTACTGAGCGCCGTATGACCGGCATAGTGGGATAAAAGCTTCCCCTCTCTGCGGACAGCTTCAATGATTTCGACTTGCAAACCAGATACAGAAGAAGTACAGCCGACACCACACATATCGCAGCACCTGTACCGAGAGCCGCGCCACGAACGCCAAGACCGGCACCGGGGAGGGTCAGAGAAAGCCCGAAAAGAGTTATTGGCCTGGAAGGGAAAATCAAGAAGAAATTAAACACCACGTCCAGAATGCATATAAGCACTCCCATAGCTCCGGGCACACGCATATTGCCGCTGTAACGGAGCATACTGCTGGACAGAAAATACATCTGCAGGACGGGCAGGAACAACGAATATATCCGGAAATAATCACTTGCATCCCCACGGATAGACTGATCCCCGCCGAGCCAGACAGGAAGATGACCGCTTATCAGAACGCCACAAAGCGAAAGCACCACGCTGAAAATCAGTGTGAATGAAAAAGCCTGGCGAAGGACATTGCGCGCGGATTTAAAATCATTGGCCCCTATATAATGGGCGACCTGCACTGAAAAACCGGCCACCACTGCCGAGCACAGTCCGGAAAAAAGCCATGTCGTAGTGGACACCAGCCCTATCGAAGCGGACGGCTCGGCCCCCAGACTTCCCACCATCGCGGCGTCGATATACTGCATCACGATGGAGGACATCTGCGCGATTATAGCCGGAAGCGCCAATCTGGCGGTAAGCGAAAGTCTCTGTGACAGAGTTATCGGCTCTCCGCTGCGGATAAGGGCAAGCAGTCTCTCGCTTGGAAAGGTCTTAGTCATCGCCGATAAAACGGGCGAAACGTTCGAGCCCGTCTTTCAGAAGCGCACGCGGACAAGCCAGGTTCCATCTCATAAAGCCTTCACCCGCGGTTCCATACATACTCCCGGGATTCAGACGCAGAAGGACTTCACGTTGCAGTTTTTCATCGAGCTGTACGGAAGTCAATCCGCTCTTCCTGCAATCCATCCACGCCAGATACGTTCCTTCCAGCTTGCAGACAGGATAAGCGGCCAGATATTCCCGGCAGAAATCCTTCATATAGAGATAGTTCTGATACAGATACTGATTCAACTCGTCCAACCATTCTCCTCCTTCATTATATGCAGCTATAAGCGCGAGAACCCCGAACGGATTCACGTCACACACTTCGTTAATGTTTATAGCTCTGTCTATAAGGGCCTTGGTCTGCTCATCAGGACAAATTATATTTGCTATCTGAAGTCCGGCTATATTGAAAGCCTTGGACGGGGATGTCATACTTATACAAGTCTTGTCCACAAGAGCGTAAGGAATATATTCGTTCCCCGGCATCACGAGTTCGCAGTGAATCTCATCTGAAACCACGCGCACCCCATGTTTTTTACAAATCGCGCCGAGCATGGTCAGTTCATCCATCCGCCACACGCGCCCTGCAGGGTTATGAGGATTGCAAAGTATGAACAGGCTTACCTGAGGATCAGAAAGACGGCGTTCCAGATCCTCGAAATCCATCCGGTAAGAATCCCCTTGCGGGATAAGCGGAGACTCCTCTATGATGCAACCGTTGTTTTTTATGCATGAAAAAAAACAATTATAGACCGGCGTCTGAAGAAGAATTTTTTCGCCAGGTTTTACAAGTGCCTTGATGACAGCAGAAAGAGCTGAGACCACACCTATCGTATATATGACCTGGCTCCGGTCTATATGCCAATAGTGCCTTCCGCTGAACCAGCGGTCTATCGCGGCGTAGTACTCGTCCGGAACCAACGTATAGCCGAATGCTCCGTGCTCCATACGTTTTTTCAATGCATCAAGCACTGCCGGTGCCGTCTCGAAATCCATATCGGCCACCCACATTGGAAGCACCCGTTCCGGAGTCGCATCCCATTTCAGGCAGGAAGTTCCACGCCTGTCAATTATTTTATCAAAATCGTATTTCATATGTTCTGTTTTTGTCGGTCAATTTCTTCAAAAACCCCGGTTTATCGACCATTTTCCTTTATAAAGTCCGATTTGTCGGCCATTTTTCGCCGGCAGACTTCATTTATCGACCAATTCCGGTTCAAAATTACTGCTGTGCAATTCAGTCACACGACAAATTTAGTCACTTTGCGCGAAAATAGCCAATACTTCAACCACAACCATTGAAAAACTAAGCTGCGTTTAAGTTTAAGCTGGATAGTCCCCAAATGGGGATGCCGACAAAGACAGGATAATAAGGTGTCCTCAATAGACGATTACACTGACTTTTAGGATTACCGATATTATGAGCATTTTCGGGCGTTTTTCGCAAAAAACATTTTTGGCGCATATGTGTTTTTTATAAAAAACACTTTATATTTGCTGTAATTAAAAAACACCTGTCAGTATGGAAAAGTTATTTCAACGGCACGATGAATATTTGGCGGTGACCCCGATGGACTATGTCCGTGATTTTATGGACAAGGTGGACTGGAACAGCCGACTGCTTTGTATACGCGGCCCGAAAGGAGTAGGAAAATCCACTCTTATCCTTCAAAGGATAAAACTCAATTACGCTGCAAGGGACAGACACATCCTTTACTGCTCCGCAGATTCAGGGTATTTTTCAAATCACAGCATCATTGACACCGCCGAAGACTTTGTGCGTCGCGGAGGCACACATCTGTTCATAGATGAGATACATAGATACGACAAGTGGAGCATCGAGGTTAAAGAGATTTATGACCTTTTTCCTAAGTTGCACCTTGTCTTGAGCGGGAGTTCGCTTCTGGCACTTAGGAGCGGGATGGCTGATCTCTCCAGACGGATGTTGATTTACGATATGCCGGGCTTGTCTTTCCGGGAATATCTCCGTTTGACAAAAGTGATGGACTGTTCGGCCGTATCCCTGAAAGAACTGCTTTCCGGTCCAGAAGAAATTTGCCTTGGCATAAGGGAAAAGTGCCGTCCGCTGGAATATTTCCGTAATTATCTGCAGTCCGGATATTACCCTTTCTATTTCGAAGATT
Source organism: Lachnospiraceae bacterium (assembly GCA_963654805.1). Lineage (GTDB taxonomy): Bacteria > Bacteroidota > Bacteroidia > Bacteroidales > UBA932 > Cryptobacteroides. Next base: position 64,852 of record CAVKBL010000006.1, read on the forward strand.
CCGTGGCTTATGCTCCGAGGGTCGAAAATGTGGTGAATTATACAATTGAGAATGAACTGACATCCCAATGCGGAGTAGATGTTTCCAACACAAGAAAAATCAAGGCTCTGATGCAGGTGCTTTCAGGGATGGTTCCGTTTGAGGTGGATATAGCAAAGATATCACGTAATCTCGGACTTCAGCGTCTGACTGTTCTTCAGTACCTAAAGCATCTGGAGGATGCCAAACTGATACGGCGCCTGTTTTCCAATTTGCTGACGACCGGTGATTTACAGAAGCCGGACAAGATTCTGCTAGACAATCCCAACCTATTGTATGCCCTGTGCCCGTCAGTTCCGGAGATTGGCACTGTCCGGGAAACCTTTTTCTGCAACCAGCTTTCCTCTGCCGGACACCGGATAGAATACGGCGGGATGAAGAATGCCGATTTCAAGATTGACGGGCGCTATGTCATAGAAGTTGGAGGGAAAGACAAGGGATTTTCTCAAATTGACAAGCAGGAAGACGGATTTATAGCGGCCGACGGTATAGACACGGCCATTTTTAGAAAAATTCCCCTTTGGGCTTTCGGGTTCCTATATTAAGTGATGTGGAACCTTCAAATATCTACTTCTTCACGTGGCTTCTGTTAAGCGTGACCAGGACGTCACCGGCCTTCAGGGTGGTATTACCGTTAGGAATAACCCGTTGTTCACCTCGCTGTATCATCACAAGCAAACTGTCCTCTCCCCCGCTGTAATCCTTCACTTTGCTTCCGACCAGTTTATCGCTTTGAGAAAGAGTGTAGTACATGAGAGAATCCAGCCCATCGTCAAGATAAGCCTTGGTGCAGAGCACGACATCGTCCGAAGACTGCAGCAGAGTGTTCCCCTTAGGGATAATCCGTTCATCTCCGCGCAGGACAAGCACGGCCAGACAATCCTGCGGCAGGCCCAACTCGCTTATGGTCTTGTCATTCCAACGGCTCTTGTCCGAAATATGTATCACGCCGAAAGACATCTCTGACTTTTCCTGGAAATCGGAGAAAGTGGTCATGACATCCTCCGAAGAGTCCGTCATCTTGCATACCTTGGCGGCCGCTGGGACCAAAGAGCCCTGAAGAGCTATGGAAATCAGCACTATGCAGAAGACGATACTGAAGATATCATTCGAAAGTGTCATCTTTGAAGACAGAATCATGATTGCGAACACTATGGATGCGGCACCTCGCAAACCCACGAATGAAACCAGGGCCAACTGCGATGGCGGATACTTTCGGAACGGCACCAAAACTCCGCATACGGAAAGCGGACGGGCCACCAGCGTAAGGAAAAGAAAAATCAACAGCGCCGGTACCAAGGCCTTGAACAAAGCGGACGGCACGGCCAGCATGCCAAGCAGGAAGAAGATTATTATCTGCATCAGCGAAGTGATGGCATCGAAAAATCCCACAAGAGACTTCTTCCCTTCATATTCCACATTGCCCAGATAAATACCTACTATATAAGCACTTAAAAACCCATTACCGCCGAAAATCGTAGGGGGCGCATAAGAAAGAATAGCTATTGCTATGAACAGCAAAATATCGAATCCGTTGCTCTTGAACTTAATCTTCTTCAGCAGCCTTGTCGCCAGATAAGCTATACCCAGGCCGAAAAGCACGCCGAAAAGTATCTGCGAAACGATGTCCCATATTACAGCTCCGGCGGTAATCGATCCAGCAAGAAGAGAGAGCATCACCGAAGTGAGCATATATGACATAGGGTCGTTGGAGCCACTCTCCACCTCTATGAGCGGCGCCGTATTGTTCTTCAGACCAAGCTTTCTGGTTCTGAGAATGGAGAAAACCGATGCCGCATCCGTAGAGCTAATGACGGCTCCCATAAGGAAACTTTCTATCCAATCCCACCTCAGAGCATAATGACAGAAAAGACCAACGAAAGCGGCAGTAAGGAAGACCCCCACCGTGGCAAGCAGTCCTGCCTCCACCGCAATAGGCTTGGCAGACTTCCAACGAGTACCGAAGCCGCCGTAGAACATGATGAAAATCAGGGCGATGGTGCTGATGTCACCGACGAGCCAAGCGTTATTATCCGCAAACTGATTGTCGTGACTTCCGAAAAGAAGTCCAAGCATCAGGAAAAACAACAATACCGGAATCCCGAGTTTACTGGAAATCTTGTTCAAAAAAACACAGATGATTATTATCAGAGCAAAGACTAGGAGTAAAAGGGGCATAAGTTTATGATTCTAACAGACTTACAAAATAATTTCTTACATCTTCCCACTTATAATACGGACCGCTTACGGCAGAAAGAGACGGTATAGTGGTTTCCTTCTCATTAAAAAGGAATTTAACTATCACATCTCCCTTACGGTTATGATAGAAAACTATCTGAAGATTTGAGGCCATCGGCATTCTCTGAAAGCCAAGCCAAACTTCCGGTGCGGTAGCAAGCGGATATTCTCTCTCAACACCCTGCACCTTCAAAAGACACATCAAAGGCGAAAGACCCGTGTCATGTCCAAAACGCAAATCTGCCGCATGATCGCCTCCCTCCAATGCCGCGTCGGCCTTTTCCAAAATATCCTTCAAGATGCGTTTTCCGGTCAAATCTTTGGACCTGTTATTCTCGACGGTAGCACACATGCTGTCATAATACGATACATCAGCATATTTCCACATTCCATATACTTCGTCGAAAGTATAATGTCTATAAATAAAAGGATCTTCTATATCCAGACACTGGCCAATTCCTCCGGCAGAAAAAATAGAATACATGAATTGGCGCGAACTTCTGTGAGGGAGAAATTCAAGAGCGGCGGTTGAATCTTTCACCCAAGTGGTCATTACACGAGAGGGATCAATGGACGCGTTAAAAACCGAATCTTTTATGAATCTTGAACGTTCTGAAGATCGAGGTACGCCCCTGGAATTGCTTATATAATCGGCAAATCTCTCTCCGGCATCCATCGTAAAATCCAAAGACGGATTCTCTCTGGCAAGTTGCACACAGAAATTGGCCATGCTCTGAATGCAGCGCTGCACGTTAGTCGCCGCGCAATTAACCTCCTTACGATCCTTTTGTTTGAACACCTGCGGATAACGGCTATACATCCTGTGAGCTATCGCCTGATGCTGTGCTGCCCCCTTATGTGTCAGATACCCTACCTGCCCTTCATGAGCCTGCTGAAGAATCAGAATATCCTCGCGCACGGCAAGACCCTGCTCAGTAAGCAAATCGTGACTCTTCAGAGAATCCAGAACACTTATAGCCTCGTCTATAGGGCGTGCACCCCAGTGATAACGGCTTCCGTGCCGTCCATAATGACTGATATAAAAAGGCGTATATCCCTTAGGGACAGGCGAATCATAAACCTGAGACGGTGCCTCATAATTATGGTGCAGATTCGCACTTCGTGTTATGTCTTCTTCAAGAAGATGCCTGGCGTCCAAAGATTGGGCATAAGAAAAGCACCCTACCACACTGCCAGACAGAAGCAGAACAATATGCTTAAGATTCATATATTATAAATTGGTTACATTATCAAAAATACCTATCCTACAAAAATAAGAAATAAAAAGATTATTTTTGCACCCCTGTTTTTATTGATTCCGGCCAATGGGGGACGACACAAAAAGAATATTCAACTCAGAGCATGATTTCTGCCTGGCCAATAACAATATAAGTTATGTGCCAAGCGAATCGGCCTTTCGCTTCAGCCGTGACTGCGCACCCATAATGCGTTACCTGGAAGACAGCCCTGTCTTTCCATTCATCGTCTGGGGATGGGATAAAGCCCTAAAACATAAACTCTTAAAAGATGGCGTCAATCCCACATCACTTCCGAGCGATGAATACCTGGAGCAGGTACGCTCTCTTTCTCATCGCAGAGAATCTATCCAGTGCCTTTCTTACATAAAGAGCCAATTGGCCCCAGATGAAAAAATCTGTGATACAGCCCCCATAGAGGTAAAGACATTTGAAGATGTGCTCAAAACAGTAGACGAATATAAGGACACTATTCTCAAATCTCCATGGTCAAGCAGCGGCAAGGGACTCAGGATGGTGAATCTGCACTCCTGGACCGAAAGCGACAAAGGATGGTGCAGAAACATCATAGCCAAACAAGGCAGCCTGATAGTTGAAAAAAGAGCCACACCGGCGATTGACTTCTCAATGCAGTTCGCTACTTCGCCCGCAAGCGTGAAATTCTGGGGATACTCCATCTTCAAGGCCACCCACGGAGCATATCAAGGAAATCTGTTGGCCTCAAACGAATATATGGAGTCCCTTATCTCCAGATATATAAAAAAAGATCTTTTACTGCAAGTGCGAGAAGCCATCAGTGAGTTCCTTTTCAATGAATTCGTAGGAAAATACGAAGGAAATCTCGGAGTGGATATGTTCATAAACCAGGACCAAGATGGGAGCTACAGCCTGAATCCTTGCGTGGAAATCAATGTAAGAAACAATTTCGGTCTTGTGGCAAGACTTTATTATGACAAATATTTCCAATTATCGCACCCACGGCAAGACGGCACATTTCATATGAGTATATTTTACTCTCCTATGAACGGGTCCTTAAAAGAAATGCTTCCCGCTGACTGTATTGTTCTAAGCGGAGAATTACAAGCAGAAAGCCATTACGCAATAGCCGTAGTTCCGGAAAACTGACAATCTTATATCGTCAATGTTTGGATTCACTTTAGGAGGGAGTGGTCCCGATACGCCCTTGCCCACTCATTTTAAATCATCATTACCAAATACTATGAACAAAAATCTATTACTCTATTATATGGATATAACTTCCATTCATTTCAACATACGTAAGGCCAGGCTACGATCCGGTCTTAGCCAAGAAGAATTAGCTTCAAAAATAGGGATGTCCCGACAAGCTTACTATAATCTGGAAAGCGGATGTACCAAACTGATACATACCAAACTTGAACATATCGCCAAGGAATGCGGAACCACACTGGAAAACATTCTACTTGGGGAAAGCGACTTGGGAACCAAATAAAATACTATATTTGCACAAAATGATTCTTACTGTCTTTTACCGACGTCTTAAAATCGCCAATTTTATTATTTCCACGGTAGAAGAGGGTTTGCCTTTAGGCGTGACCTTCTATTGTGGATACGGGTTTCTGGCGATTCCTTAGACGACAATAAGCGGGTCGCGCCTTTTAGCCATCTAACTTTCATCTTTGCACATCAGGCGGGAAAGTTCACTGTCCTGATACTTTTCAACCTTTTTCAAAGTTTCTATATAACCTACCTGTTGATCAAACAGTTGCTGAAGATTTTCGAGACGAAGACGCATCTCGTTACGCTCCCGTTCAGAATAAGCCAATTTTTCAGTTTTTTCATGCAGTTCCTTTTTCAGAGATGCGGTATTAGGAGATGGGTCATATCCGAGCAGCAGATTATCAACACTGACGCACAACTGATTTGCGATTTTAACTAGTTTTCGGTCCACAAGACGAGTTTTTCCAATTTCAATGCTATTATAGGACTGGCGTGATATTCCTAATTTCTGTGCCATTTCCGCTTGAGTAATTCCCAGTGACCTTCTTTGTTTTCTAATGTTCTTTTTGATCAGTTCAATATTCATAGTTATGTGTTATTAAAGCGTTTGGCAAAAATACACACACATCTGTGACCTGTCAACCAAGAAGAACTTTACACTGTCAACCGGCACTTTACAATTTCAAGAATTCTTTTCTGTCACCGACGAGTATATATCCTGAATAACCAGTCCTGAAAGAGTCATACCAAAAATAGCCGTGATATGGGCGGTAGTTCCATTAATCTGAGCTTTTGTAGTACACCACTCATGATTAAGAAGTGACGGATCCCCGGGACCGTTCTGAGTTTTAGGGCACATACATTTTTCCGTACCGCAGGTTCTGCACTGTCCCCTGTTAGGGAGTACTTCTTCGTCATAGACGCACAAGAATTTCTTCGCCGGCAAAGTCCCGGCGCGCTTCATTTTCTTTCGTAAAGCCGCCCCCAACGGACATCCCCTTACATTCCAATATTCCGCCACCCGGACTTTCAACGGGTCCACTTTAAGCGCAGCGCCCAGAGAACAGAAGAAAGTAGCCTTGCTCGCAGCCGCTCTGAGAATCAGCAGAGCCTTGTCCTTTAACGAATCGACTGCATCTATAACATAGTCATAGGAATCCAAATCAAATTCGTCCGCCGTCTCGTCACAATAAATCTTCTGAATAGCGATTATCTCCGCTTTCGGATTAATCTCCAAAAGACGATCCTTAAGCGCATCCACTTTCACCTGACCGACTGTCTTGGTCGTAGCCATCAATTGACGGTTAACATTGGTTACGCACACCCGATCTGAATCCACTATGGTAAGTTTCGTTATTCCGCTGCGCACCAGCCCTTCCGCGCACCAGCTGCCAACTCCACCTACACCGAAAATAATCACACGCGCAGCAGACAACGCCTGCATCACGTCATCTCCCAGCAAAAGGGAGGTTCTGTTATATATGGCTTTTTCTATTGTGCTCATAGTATAAATTCACAAACAAAAAAGGCCGTCGGAGGATACCAACAGCCCTTCTGTAGTCCCTACAGGAATCGAACCTGTATTTAAGGTTTAGGAAACCTTCGTTCTATCCGTTGAACTAAGAGACCATAAAAAGAGTACTGATTACTCAGCGCTCTTTTCAATTATCTGGCGTCCTCTATAGAAACCGCACTCAGGACATACGCGGTGATAGATTACTGTAGCGCCACAATTTGGACAAGTAGCAAGAGTAGGTACAGGCGCGAAATCGTGCGTACGTCTCTTGGCTGTTCTCTGTTTAGAGAATTTGTGTTTTGGATGTGCCATTTTCTTATTATTTTAAATTATTATTTACTTAAAAACTTTGTAGTCTCCTCATTACACTCGCCCTGCGGGTGCACTCTGCGAAGCGGAAGCGAAGTTATGATATAGTCATATACGTCTTGACTGAGATCAATCTCCTTTCCTTCAGGAATATAATTTTCACTGAATCCAGTAGCCACGTCCAATGTCAAAGGTTCCAGACATAGGTCACAACATACCACGACATTTCCCTCGATATGACAATCAACATCTACGCTGGTGCCTTTGTTCCTGATGTTGAAATCAACTTTCACCTCACCATCAAGAATATCAGTGTTCCCGAAACTTTCAAAGAACTTCCTGTCAGCAATGGCGCTGAGCGTTTTCACACCAGTGCCAATACCATTAAGGTCTACTACAAAGGGTTGCAAAGTTAACAAAATTTTTCTAATATCAATCTACATTATCGCTATTTCTCTTACGGGCCAACGGGTCCAGCAAGATTTTACGTATTCTCATATAATGTGGCGTAACTTCCACCAGTTCATCCTCCTGAATATACTCCAACGCCTCTTCAAGAGAGAATTTGATGGCTGGAGGAAGAATAATCTTATCGTCAGACCCGGCCGCACGTACATTGGTGAGCTTTTTGGTCTTGCAGATATTGATGTTCAGATCTCTCTCTCGTGTGTGCTCACCGACTACCTGACCGGCATATATCTCCTCTCCGGGTTCCACGAAGAAACGGCCTCTGTCCAGAAGCTTATTCATTGAATATGCACTCGAAACACCTGTCTCAAGAGAAACCAATGAACCATTGTTTCTACGATCGATGTCGCCCTTGTATGGCTGATAATCCTTAAACCTGTGGGCAACGACAGCTTCACCCTGAGATGCCGTAAGAAGATTACTTCTCAATCCCATCAATCCACGGGTAGGGATCTCGAATTCGAGAAGTGTTCTGTCCCCACGCGGTTCCATATGGACAAGCGCACCTTTACGACGCGTTGCTATCTCAATCGCAGCTCCGACAAACTGCTCCGGCACCTCGATGGAAAGTTCCTCGATAGGTTCACACCTCTGTCCGCCTATAGTCTTATCCAAGACTTTAGGCTGACCTACCTGTAGTTCAAATCCCTCACGGCGCATAGTCTCAATCAGCACGGAAAGATGAAGAACGCCACGTCCGTACACCACAAAAGAATCTGCGGTAAGACCAGGTTTCACCTTAAGAGCGAGATTTTTCTCCAGCTCCTTATCAAGTCTGTCCTTTATATGGCGCGAAGTGACGAATTTGCCATCTTTTCCAAAGAATGGCGAATTGTTGATAGTGAACAGCATGCTCATCGTAGGCTCGTCTACGGCTATTGGAGGGAGAGCCTCCGGATTTTCAAAATCAGCTATGGTGTCCCCGATTTCAAAACCGTCGATACCTACAACTGCACAGATGTCTCCACAATGAACCTCTTCAGCCGGACTCTTGCCAAGTCCTTCAAAAACCATCAGCTGCTTAATCTTCTGCTTCTGTATGACATCATAACGTTTGCACAAGCTCACGTTCTGACCTACCTTCAAAGAACCGCGCGTAATCTTACCCACCGCAATACGGCCTACATAAGGGCTGTATTCCAGAGAAGAAACAAGCATCTGCGGAGTTCCCTCCACTATCTGAGGTGCAGGTATTTCTTCAAGTATCACATCGAGAAGAGGAATGATATCTCCCGTAGGCTTGGCAGGGTCAAGGGACATCCAACCTTGTTTGGCTGAACCATAAACCGTCTTGAAATCAAGCTGTTCCTCGGTAGCGTTAAGATTGAACATCAGATCGAAAACCTCTTCCTGCACCTCGAACGGACGACAGTTCGGTTTATCAACTTTATTAATCACTACTATTGGCTTTTTGCCAAGCTGAAGAGCCTTTTGAAGAACGAAACGGGTCTGCGGCATACAACCTTCGAAGGCATCCACCAGAAGAAGCACGCCATCAGCCATATTAAGCACTCTTTCGACCTCCCCTCCGAAATCACTATGTCCCGGAGTATCTATAATATTGATCTTTACCCCTTTATAAGTAACTGAAACGTTCTTGGCCAGAATGGTTATACCCCTTTCCCTTTCCAGGTCATTATTATCAAGAATAAGCTGGCCAAGATTCTCAGGCTGGCGTACAAGGTTAGCCTGATAAATCATTCTGTCCACGAGAGTAGTCTTGCCGTGGTCAACGTGCGCGATTATCGCTATGTTTCTGATGTCTGTCATACACTAACTGAATAACGAGCAACAGGATAACTGCCGAATAAATCCTGTTACCTCTAAAAAATACGAAGCTGCCACAAGGGCAACTTCATAGTGCGCGAGATGAGACTCGAACTCACATGTCGTAATGACACTAGCTCCTGAAACTAGCGCGTCTACCATTTCGCCACCCGCGCAAAGGGAGTGCAAATATAACAAAATAATTCAAAATATGTAAGATATACTTAAAATAATCCTGTTCGGAGCGATGAAATAATTTTCTCCCTTTTCTCTTATCCTCGAACACGTTTCGCATCCGTAGATCTTATATGATTCATAACCTCCCCACAGCCCCCATCCGGCATCAAAATTAAAATGTTTGCTTAGCAACCTTGAAAAGCCTATCCAAAGCGACGCTCCATATCTGTCCCCCTCACTGAGATAATTATCCATCCGACTGAATTCCTGATATGTGGCATCGGCACATATCCACCAGCCGGCATACAGATACCACGGCCAATATCTCGCACCTACAGTAAAACTGCGTTGCTTATCAGTTGGGGAATAAGGATTATATCTGGCCCCTGCCCCTATACTCCAATGCTCGGACAATCCCAGGGAAGCATCGATATTAAGGGTTCCGGACGAGACATAATCTGCAACATTAGTCGACAGCGCAACCTTATTCTGAGCAAAAGCGGGTGCTACGCACAAGCGCAGCACTACCGCAAATAAACTAAAATACTTAAACATTACTCTGCACCATTACAGATATCTATAAAAAGCTTCGTTAATCATGCTCTTGCACTCGGGGTAAAGTGTAATGAGACGGGCACGAAGATTATCTCTCGAATGGACATCCGCCACAAGAGCAGGGAATATCTTAAACCTGTTCATACCCCTGTTATCCAAGTATATCAATATCTCAGGACGGAACCAATATTTCGTCCCGTAAGTATAAATCCAGTTCTCGTACCTCTCCCTATAGAGTATATTTTCAACATAATAAGCCCACATCTCACCTATCTCACAATATCCGGCATTATCTTCAGCACCAGTTCCGTAAGTCACCCCACCAGACGACGTGAATGAAGCCAGAATAAAAAGCGCATACGTATCCCAATAATTGTTCCCCACCTGCATATAATGACTTGCATGAGCCAATTCATGCTGCACGCAATGATATATCTGACTATAGGTCCTGTAATTTTTCGAGCCCAGGATGATGTCCGGAGCGAAAAGTTTCACTATCGGAAGATACTCTCCCAATATGCTGCTTATCGTATCAATATCAAGAATGGCTCCCTGATGAAGCATAAGAGTGGCGCTGCTCTCCATAAGGCCAATGTTCCAAATTGTAAGATTGGCAGGGGGAGTTTTTATCTTTACTCCATAAGCTGAGCAACTTTCATAATAATCATACGCCGCGTTATTGATGGCACATCTTTTAAACATGGAGTTGTCAGATTTCTCACTTACAGTGATACTGCACCCGGTAGAAGAATGTTTGCCAAGAGTGGATATGGACCCTTTGACGAAAACGGCATTGAAGCCAAGCGTAAATCCCTTACTGCTTGTATATACAAGACGGTAACGCGGATTGGACTTGAAACTTTTTTTCATCTGATAATTACCGTCTTTATCGGTAAAACATCTGTCAAATTTAACAAACACATTACACGACACCTGCACACCGGATACACCTACAGTATCAGGAGAATGGTCCTTGTCAACTATACGAATTGTGCCTTGAGGAATATGAGCGACTTTTTCACCTTTGGTCTGCACACTTAACAGGTCAGCATTTCCGGTAAGCCTATAAGACTCCATCTCCACGGCATCCCAGTCCACCCAGTCAAGACCGGACTTGGTGACGTTTTCAGCCTCTGCCAAATAGCATTTATGGATAAGTTCGCATCTGACGGAAGGCGGAGCGACAAAATCAGGCGGCACTACGGCATATTGCCATGTGAATTCTCCATCAGGAATTTGCGGATCATGATAATAATCACCTTCTTCTACAATCTGATAGTCAAGAGGATGATCAAGCATCTTCACCCCCATTTTCTCAAGAGCGTCCAGGTCCTCCTTACAGGAAGGAAGCAGCCTCACATAATGGTCCGTAGCACTAAGTTCAACTGTTCCCGCCTTGGTAGGATACAACGATGCCAAAGCTTTGGCCATATTATCCAAGGAATATGGGTCTTCCAACCTTTCACCCAAAACTATCATCCCATGAGGCACTCGGTCCATCTCATCGGGAAATATGTCCTCGTCATCCTTAAAAGAATCGTGCGTACAGGAAAACAGACACAGGGACGCCGATAAAGCAAGAAAAAAATTTGAAGTCTTCATAGTTCAGTTTCTTTTCCTGCAAATCTATACAAAAAAAGCCGTGTAAAAACGAGTTTACACGGCTAATTCTTAATTGGATGATTAGAAAAACTTTATCTCCTTACCTTCTACGGCGCTAAGTAGCGAATTACCCAGTCTGCTTACACCGAAACGGAACAGGGACTTGTTCATCCATTCCTGTCCGAGAATAGAGCGACCTATCTCATAATACTGCAAAGCCTCTTCAGCAGTAGACACACCGCCAGCAGCCTTGAATCCTACCCGACGACCAGTCTTCCCATAGTATTCTTTTATAGCCTTGCACATTACCGTCGCAGCCTGAGGCGTCGCGTTTACGCTCACCTTACCGGTAGATGTCTTGATAAAATCAGCTCCTGATTCCATGGCGAGAATCGACGCCTTGTAAATCAACTCGTCCGTTTTCAATATGCCGGTCTCAAGAATAACCTTTAAAATAACACCATACTGATGGCATATCTGCGCGATCTGCTTTATCTCGCAAGCGGCGCTGTCAAAATCACCGTCCAGGAATGCATTCAATGCCAAGACGATATCCACTTCATCAGCACCGTTCTTTATGGCCAATTCAACCTCCGCCTTCTTGACTTCCAGAAAACTCTGCGAAGAAGGGAAACATCCGGCCACTGTGGTCACATGAAGATCTTCGCTCACTCTGTTTTCCTTAACCACATGCGCAAAATTAGGATATACACAGATAGAAGCCGGAAGCGGATAAGACGGATAAAGACTATGAAACTCTGTTACTTTTTCCACTAAAGCCTTAACACTGCTCGGGGTATCCTCAGGACGGAGTGTGGTCAAATCCATAAAACCAAAACACTCCTTCAAAATATCAATTTTATTCATCTCCATATTTTTTTACAAATTTCTTACTTGCGGGATTCATCTCCTTTATTTTCAACAAACTTTTCGTATCAACAGTGTCAAGCAGCATAGCGGCATCGCCCTTCTCCTCCTTAAGACTATCTGGAATCTCGGTCTTCACACTATCACGGACAAATAGAGAATCCGAGTAGTGCCAAAGTATCAAAGTATCTTCCGAAATTAACGTCTTAAGGTCAAAAGACTTTTCTTGATAAGAATCAATCACCTTCCGATTACTGTAATAATCGTCGACTTTTCTAAGATACCTGGCCTTATTATCCAATTTGAGAGAGGCAGTCTTCAATATCTTAGCGTAATCATCCGGTTTCTCTATATAATGACGCACGGAAGCATCATAATCCTTCAATGTATAACCATATTTCTTAAATATCGGCTCATAAAAAAGGGATGTATCCGCTACGCGTCTTTCTGAATAATGCGAAGTCAACCACTGGTCCGCGAGAAACATCTCGGCGTAGATGTCAGAAAGTTTAGAGGCCGGTATCACCCGACCTCTGTCAGAGCACGACATTACGACAGATGAAAATACTGCCAATACGCCCAAAATCCCCAATACACTACACCTACGCATGAAAAACTACCTTAACTGAGCTCCGAAATTCTTCTGATAAGAAGCCAGAATGGCGTTCATTACTTTCTCAACATCCTGATCTGTAAGTGTACGATCGGAATCCTGCAAAATAAAGCTCAATGCGTACTGTTTCTTTCCCTGAGGAATCTTCTCTGAACGATAGACGTCGAACAGCGAAACATTCTTAAGGAGCTTCTTCGCCTGTTTGAAAGCGGTAGCACGAAGATCCGCATAAGTTACACTCTCATCCAGGAGCAAGGCCAGATCTCTTCTCACCTCCGGGAATTTAGGCAACTCTTTAAAGGCTACCTTATTACGCTTAATGAGTTCAAAAAGTACAGGCCAAGAAATCTCTGCGACATACACGTTTTGCTTAATACCGAATCTTTTGGCAAGCGCAGGCGCAATCTTACCCAATACGGCAAGAGTCTTTCCGCTTCCAGGAAGCTTATAGCACATTCCTTCGCTATAAATGTCACCTGGTGCAGGCTCATTCCATAGCTGATAAATATCCGCACCAAAACGCCTGAGCAAAAGTTCAAAATACCCTTTGAGGACGAAATAATCAGATTTTACTGCAGCGCCACGCCATGATTTTTCTTTCCCTCCGGTTATGGCCAGACAAAAATTCTGATGTTCTTCATAGCCTTCGAGAGTCTCCCCGCTTTTTTCCGGAAGTCTTTGATATACCGAACCGTACTCGAAAATCTTCATGGATGACATCTGACGGTTGATATTATAAGACACCACTTCCAATGCATTGAGAACCAGAGTTTGTCTCATTACATTAAGATCCTGGCTGAGAGGATTCACTATCCTTACAAGGTGATCTGAAGGGAAGGTCTTAAGTTCCGTGTAATAATCAGCCTTGGTAAGAGAGTTGTTCATGGTCTCCACGAATCCATTGGCAGCGAGAAAATTAGATATTATGCTGCGTACAGCCTCAGGTTCCGGCGAAGGCGTGGCATTGACTGACATGCGCATCTGCTTTGGAAGCTCCACATTATCGTATCCATAGATTCTGAGTATCTCTTCCACCACATCACACTCTCTGTACACGTCTACCATATAACTTGGCGCAATAACTTCCGCACTTCTACCATGCCGACTAAGAAACTCATAACCAAGTGACTGAAGAATAAGATCAATCTTATCATCTCCTATCTCCTTACCGATAAAAGAAGATATGCGGGCGTAATCAAGCGCTATCTTTTTCTTTTCGACAGGAACAGGATAATTCTCCTGAACCGGTCCTGTAACCTTCCCTCCGCACAATTCCACCACCAAATCCGCAGCATATTCAAGTGCGAACGGGCAAATCTGCGGGTCACATCCCCTTTCATAACGGAACGATGCGTCTGTAGAAAGCTGATGCGTCTTGCTTGTTTTTCTTATGCTGCCCGGATCAAAATATGCGCTTTCAAGGAACAGATTCACCGTATTTTCCGACACTCCGCTGTCTTCTCCTCCAAATACGCCGGCAATACACATTGGCCCTTGGGAATTGGCAATCACCATATCATTATCATACAACTGTCTGTCTACACCGTCAAGAGTAACGATATGTTCTCCATTCTGCGCCCTGCGAACAATGGCTTTACCTCCGATTATCTTATCCGCATCAAAGGTATGCAGAGGCTGGCCGAAAGAAAACAGGATATAATTGGCAATATCCACAACATTATTGATAGGTCTGCTTCCTATTGCAGAAAGTCTGTCCTGCAGCCATTTAGGAGAAGGGCCTACCTTTATTCCCTCAATAGTGAGCCCCATATAACGGGGTGCACCGAACTCGTCCTGGACTTCAACAGAGACAGGAGCCGCAGAATTTTCAGCTCCCTTCAGCGAAGCACCGGCCTCCGGACGACAAAGTTCACAAGGAATTCCGCGAAGTTTCAGATAAGCGTAGATATCACGGGCGACTCCATAATGTGACGCAGCGTCCACACGATTGGCCGTAATCTCATATTCTATCACCGCATGAGTAGGGATATTCAGATAATCTTTAGCCGGAACTCCCACAGGAGCATCGTCAGGAAGGACCTTTATGCCATCGTGACTTTCCCCTATGCCAAGTTCATCTTCGGCGCAAATCATGCCCAAACTTTCCACGCCACGGATTTTCGACTTCTTTATCTTGAAGTCTCCCGGAAGCACTGCACCCACCCTTGCGAACAGAACCTTCTGTCCTGCAGCTACATTAGGAGCGCCACACACTACCTGCAAAGGCTCGGTCCCGCCATCATCGACAGTTGTAACATGAAGATGATCCGAATCAGGATGAGCACAGCAAGTAAGCACTTTGGCTACTACAACGCCCTTCAAACCTCCATCTATAATCTCTGTTTCCTCTACACTGTCGACTTCTATGCCTATCGAAGTCATTATCTCGGCCAACTGAGACACAGTGAGGTCACATTTAATGTAATCTTTAAGCCAATTATATTCCAGCTTCATATCTATTTATATTTATTTCAAATTATCTTCATCGAAAAGAGTTTTCACAAACTGCTCTTTATCAAACTCTTTAATATCTTCTATCCCCTCACCTACACCTATATAACGGATAGGTATTCCGAACTGGTCCACCAGCCCCACTGCAACTCCTCCTCTTGCGCTTCCGTCCATCTTGGTCAGCATCAGCGAAGTGATGTTCGTGGCACGCGCAAATTCCTTGGCCTGCTGAAACGCATTCTGACCAGTACTTGCATCCAGGACGAGCATGACATCAGACGGTGCCCCAGGCAAAGCCTTCCCTACGGAATTACGAATCTTGGTGAGCTCATTCATAAGATCTACCCGGTTGTGCAGACGACCTGCCGTATCAATCAGCACGACATCCGCACCTTTGGCCACAGCCGACTTTACCGTATCATAAGCCACAGCTGCAGGGTCAGAGCCCATCTGCTGACGCACTATCTCCACTCCGGCTCTTTCCGCCCACACACTTATCTGATCCACCGCCGCTGCCCGAAACGTATCCGCCGCACCCAGAACCACCTTTTTCCCTTCCTTACAGAATTTATATGCCAATTTTCCAATGCTTGTAGTCTTACCTACTCCATTAACGCCCACAACCAGTATGACATAAGGGCGCGTAGAAGTATCCGGAGCCGACAAAGCAGGCATCAGAGATGAGATCTCTTCTCTTAACATCGAAAAGAGTTCATCTTTAGACATGAACTTGTCTTTAGAAACCCTTTCTTCCAGAGCGTCCACCACTTTAAGTGTGGTATCCACTCCCATATCTGATTCCACGAGAGCCTCTTCGATAGCATCAAGAGTAGTGTCATCCACTCTCGATTTACCCACAAAGGCCCTGCTTATGCGTTGAAAGAAACTAATTGCCATATCGCGCAAATATAATCAAAATACACCGTATAAACACAAAAAAGAGAGTGGGTTTCCACTCTCTTTTCAAAATTTGTAACTAAAAAGGATTACTTCTTTGAGAACATCTCTTTAGCCTGTGACTCCTCAACGAGCTGCTCTGTGAAAACATAAGCGCCTGTCTTTGGAGACCTTTCCATACGGATGCATTTAACCATGCTCTTAGCACCGGCTTTAGCTGCGAATGTTGCGACGGCTTTCTTTGCCATATTATATCCTCCTCAGATTATTTAATTTCACGATGTACAGTCACTTTCTTGAGGAACGGGTTGTATTTTTTCCTCTCAAGACGATCTGTGGTGTTCTTCTTGTTCTTTGTGGTCACATAACGGGAAATTCCCGGAACGCCAGTTGCCTTCTGTTCTGTGCACTCAAGGATGACCTGCACCCTGTTGCCTTTTGCTTTCTTTGCCATATTATCAAAAATTAAACAAGGTTAACATATCCTTTCTTCTGAGCATCGCGAACAGTGGCCTCAAGACCATTCTTCTCGATGATTCTCATTCCCTTGCAAGAAACCTTAAGGGTAATAAATCTCTGCTCCTCCTCGCTCCAGAAACGTTTGTTCTTGAGGTTGACGGAGAAGTCGCGCTTGGTGCGCAGTTTGGAATGGGCAACATTGTTACCTTTCATTCTCTTCCTTCCGGTTATTTGACAAACCTTTGCCATAATTATTCTTTTTTATTTATTATTAATCTTTTACCAGCTTCAGAAATCTATTCCATCTTATATTGCGAGGAAAAGATTCTTCAGCATTTGTCGAGAGCCATATTATTGCCGGAGTGCCCACGATATGGTCTTCCGGAACAAAACCCCAATACCTTGAATCCAAGGAATTGTGTCTGTTATCTCCCATCATAAAGTAGTAATCCTGCTTAAAAGTATATTCACCGTCCTCAAGTGCATCCTTCACGGATGAATTCTCATAAACTTCTATTATTCTCTTGTAGAGAGGAAGCGTATGTGCATCAAGCTTTACGGTGACTCCTTTTTTAGGAATCCAAACAGGTCCGAACTCATCCCTGCTCCAGCTGTAATCTGCGCTGAACGGAAAAATTTCGCGGTAATCACGTTGAGTTTCCTCAAGGTTGGAAGAAATCTGTAGCCCCGGATACAAAGGTTCTCTCACTCCGTTAACCCACGCATGGCCTTTTTTCACTTCCAGAGTATCTCCGGCTACTGCCACGCATCTTTTAACGTAATGGTCCACCTTATCTGCAGGACGCGCGATAACCGGTCCAAGCTTGGAAACAACCGTCTTTTTACCATAAAAACGGCACAATGCATAATAATCTTCTGCAGGGGCCTTTCTTAAAACGGTATCTCCATTAGGAAACCCGAAAACCACCACATCTCCCCTCTCAACACTGCGTCTACCCTTAAGTCTTCTATAATCGTTTTTTATCAGCGTGGAGTAAGACTCCTTACCGAAAGCGACGTTATGAGTAAAAGGAAGCGTCAGCGGGGTCTGAGGCAACTTGGGTCCGTATGTCAATTTGCTTACGAAGAGATGGTCTCCTGTATAGAGAGTTCTCTCCATCGAAGGTGAAGGAATTTTAAAAGCCTGGAATAAAAAAGTATTAATCAAAGTGACAACGATCACCGCGAATATGATGGCATCCAGCCAATCATTTAATGCAGAATGTTTCTCCCCTTCCTTATACCTTTTCTTCCAAAAGTTCCAATGGACTTTACGGGTAATGAATATGTCATATATAACACCCAGTCCTATAAGGAACCAGAAATTGCCAAGCCAAATTACCCAACAAACATAAACCAAGGCCCAAAAAACGAACCTTGTCCATTTGTTACGGGTAAATTCCTTCAGGCTCACAATTACTATTTATTAACAGATTTAACGATAGCCTCGAATGCCTTAGGATTATTCATAGCGAGGTCTGCAAGCACTTTACGGTTAAGACCGATATTCTTCTTTGCAAGCGCTCCCATAAACTGAGAATAAGTCATCCCGTACTGACGTACAGCTGCATTAATTCTCTGAATCCAAAGTGCACGGAAACTGCGCTTCTTAGCTCTACGATCACGGTAAGCATAGGTAAGTCCTTTCTCGTAAGTGTTCTTTGCTACCGTCCATACATTCCTTCTTGCGAGGAAATTACCGCGAGTTCTCTTAAGAATCTTTTTGCGGCGTGCCCTTGAGGCAACTGAATTGACTGATCTTGGCATAATTCAATACTTTTTAGAGAACCAACATTTCTTTCACTCTCTTGATATCTGCAGATTCGATGATTGCAAAATGATCAAGATTTCTCTTTTGCTTTTTGGTCTTCTTTGTGAGGATGTGGCTGTGGTAAGCGTGCTTCCTCTTAATTTTGCCCGACCCGGTAAGCGTGAAGCGCTTTTTGGCACCGGGATTCGTTTTAAGCTTTGCCATTGTGTAAAAATGTTTAATTAATAAATGTTTATAAATACTGCCGTATCTCTACGGTCTATTTCTTTTTTAAAGGAGCGATCATCATGGTCATTCGCTTTCCCTCCAGAACAGGCATGTTCTCGGCACGTCCGAATTCCTCAAGTTCCACCGCGAATCTCAAAAGCTGCTTCTCTCCCTGATCTGCGAACATAATCGAACGCCCGCGGAAAAATATGGTCGCCTTAACCTTAGAACCTTCCTGAAGAAAACCCTGAGCGTGTTTGAGCTTGAACTGAAAATCGTGTTCATCGGTATTAGGACCGAAACGGATCTCCTTGACTACTATCTTCGCAGAATTTGATTTCATCTCCTTGGCCTTTTTCTTCTGCTGGTAGATGTATTTCTCATAATCCATTATCCTGCATACAGGAGGATCTGCTTTCGCACTGATTTCCACAAGGTCCAATTCAAGGTCATCTGCAAGTCTCATCGCCTTGGCGATAGGATAAACTCCCTGTTCAGGAATATTGTCTCCTACCAAACGAACTTGCGGAGAGGTAATCTCACCATTGATACGAAGCTCAAACTCGTCTTTCTGTTGACGAGGATCAGGTCTGCGTCCCTGCTGAGGGCGCGGCCCACTTGGCTTTGGTCTGTAAGGTCCTGGCATTAAGCTAATTCTTCAGCAACCGCTGATTTTATATATTCAACAAACTGTTCTGCACTCATAGAGCCCTGGTCGACACCCTCTCTGCGGACAGAAACAGTGCCTTCAGTGGCTTCTTTTTCTCCCACGATCGCAAGCACAGGCACCCTCAATGCAGCTATATCTCTAATTCGCTTACCAAGAGTCTCGTTACGCGCGTCAATGGAAGCGCGAATTTCGGAATTTTTCAGCAAATTACAAACTTTTTCTGCATATTCTGAATATTTCTCGCTGACAGGCAGAATCTTCACCTGATCAGGAGAAAGCCAGATAGGCAGATGACCGGCAGTGTGCTCCAAAACGACTGCAGTGAAGCGTTCGATGGAGCCGAACGGTGCACGATGTATCATAACAGGGCGCTGTTTAACGCCATCGGCGTCAACATAATCAAGCTGAAAACGCTCCGGAAGATTATAATCCACCTGAATGGTGCCGAGCTGCCATTTTCTTCCTATGGCATCCTTAACCATAAAGTCAAGTTTCGGCCCGTAGAAAGCGGCCTCACCATACTCAACTACGGTCTTGAGTCCTTTCTTCTGAGCCGCCACGATGATGGCATTCTCAGCCTTCTCCCAGTTTTCATCGCTACCTATATATTTGGTCTTGTTATTAGGGTCGCGAAGTGAAATCTGTGCCATATATTCTGTCATGTTCAATGTCTTGAACACATAAAGAATCAAATCGATAACCTTTTCAAACTCTTCCTGAAGCTGGTCGGCACGGCAGAAAAGGTGAGCGTCATCCTGAGTAAAACCGCGTACACGGGTAAGTCCGTGAAGTTCCCCGCTCTGCTCATAACGGTATACGGTACCGAACTCCGCATAACGAAGCGGAAGATCCTTATATGAACGTGGCTCGCTGCGATAAATCTCACAGTGATGAGGACAGTTCATAGGTTTGAGCATATATTCCTCTCCCTCCTGAGGAGTATGAATAGGCTGGAACGAATCCTTGCCATATTTGGCATAATGGCCGGATGTCACGTAAAGCTCCTTGGCTCCGATATGAGGCGTAACTACAGGCAGATAGCCCAGTTCCTGCTGCTTGCGGCGAAGGAACTGCTCGAGGACATAACGCATCTGGGCCCCACGAGGAAGCCACAGAGGAAGTCCAAGACCCACACGGGAAGAAAAAGTAAAGAGCTGCATCTCCTTACCTATCTTACGATGATCCCTCTTCTTAGCCTCTTCCATAAGGTTAAGATACTCATCAAGCAGACTCTTCTTAGGGAATGATACGCCATAAATACGGGTAAGCTGCTCACGGGTCTGATCGCCCTTCCAATAGGCTCCGGCTATGGCGGTAAGCTTAACAGCCTTGATGTCATCTACATGCTTGACATGAGGTCCACGGCAGAGATCCGTAAAATTACCGTTCTTATAAAAAGTGATGGTGCCATCTTCAAGGCCCTCAATAAGTTCACACTTATAAGGATCGCCCTTCTCTTTAAAATAGCGCATAGCCTCGTCCTTGGACACATCCACCTTTTCGAATGTCTCTTTAGTCTTGGCCAATTCTATCATCTTGTCCTCTATCTTCTTAAGGTCGGCCTCACTGATCTGCTGTCCGCCGAAATCCACATCATAATAGAATCCTGTCTCTACCGCAGGACCCACACCGAATTTCACGCCAGGATACAAAGCCTCAAGAGCTTCAGCCATCAAATGTGCAGAAGAGTGCCAGAAAATCTTCTTAGCCTCGTCGTCTTCCCACGGACGAACCGTTCCGTCTGTAAATGCAATAGTTGCCATATCGTATATTTATAAAGCCCACAAAGATAATTAAAAATTTCCTATCTTTGTACGGTTATGGAAACAATAGACAAAAAAATCATAAGCAACGAAGCCTCCAGATCGGCAATACTCTTCGGAGTAATCTCCGGAGCATACATCATAGTGTCTCAGGTCCTGAAGATACAGGCCATCATCTATATTCTCGATTTAGCCAAATTCGCAGGACTGATTCTGCTCATGAAATATTGCATGCAGAGTCTGTGCAACAGATATGAAGGAGTGGACTCCCGTTCACTCAAACGTTACGGCACGCTTATCGCCCTGTTCTCCTCCATAATAACATCGGTCGTGGCTTATGTCGCTTATCAACACATCTTTCCGGATGCGGTAACGGCCATGTGGGACGAAGTCTATGCACAGATGGGGGCAAGCCTTGACGAGAACTCGCGCATCGCCCTCCAATGGGCCGAGGCCAACTTCGCTCCGGTAGTAACGATAAGCCAATTCGTATGGTGTCTCTTCTACGGATGGGTACTTTCCCTTATTATGGCACCTAGAATCGCCCCTTCAGATCCTTTTAAAGAATAAGACCGATATGGATATCTCTGTAATCGTCCCACTGCTGAACGAACGTGAAAGTCTGACCGAATTGGCAGAAAGGATAGATAAGACTCTGAAGGAGCACAACCTGTCCTACGAAGTGATTATGGTGGATGACGGCTCCACGGACGGTTCTTGGGAAGAAGTGCAGAGATTGGCGCGCACAAATACGGCGATACACGGAATCAGGTTCAGACGCAATTACGGCAAATCTGCCGCGCTGTACAGCGGATTCAAAAAAGCCGAAGGAGACGTGGTGGTGACAATGGACGCTGATCTGCAGGATTTTCCTGAGGAAGTACCGCAAATGTACAGCATGATAATGGAGGAAGATTGGGACATAGTCTCAGGATGGAAACAACACCGTCAGGACAATGCGCTCACTAAGAATCTTCCTTCCAAGCTCTACAACGCCACGGCACGTAAAATTACCGGAATCAAGTTACATGACATGAACTGCGGGCTTAAAGCCTACAAAAAAGAAGTCGTAAAAAATATAGAAGTATACGGAGAGATGCACCGCTATATCCCTTACCTGGCGAAAAATGCCGGATATACGCGCATCACAGAAAAGCCCACCCGTCATGCCAAGCGCAAATTCGGCAAAAGCAAATTTGGGATGAACCGCTTCGTGAACGGCTTTCTGGATTTGTTGAGCCTGTGGTTTCTCAGCACCTTCGGTAAAAAGCCAATGCATTTCTTCGGCTACAGCGGGATCTTCACTTTCCTTATAGGCTTTGTACTGGCTATATGGATAATTGTAGACAAACTTGTCGCCCAAAGCCACGGGCTTCCATTCAGGGCAGTGACGGATCAGCCTCTGTTCTTTCTGGCGCTTCTCGCCATAGTAATAGGAGTGCTATTCTTCCTCGCCGGTTTCCTGGGCGAAATGATAGCCCGTTCTTCCAGCGAAAGGAACCACTATAACATCCGTTCGGAATTCTGATGTTATTTTTCGAATCTGCTCTTGTCCGGAAAACGCGCATCGAAAGCTTTCAAAATAGCTTCGCGCATAGTCTCATAATGCTTCTCGCCAAGATGTACATCATTAATGCACACTAATTTACGCGATGGGGCGAGAATAAAATCCGACACCGATTTAGGATTGGACAATGCTACCGATATGTGCTTGTTGGATATCTTTTCATCCAGAATCTTTCCCTTATAAAACATATAATCCAGATACATATATTGATTATAGTTCCCTGCGGTACGGGTAATGGTAATTGAATCCTTTACCTTATCCTCGACTTTCACGAGCAACTCCTCACAAAGCGAACGCTGCATGGGAGAACATATATGTTGAGGACGGATAAAGCGGCAGGACCTGCCCAGGCCAGCGGCATCACGCGCCAATGTATCAGAGTTCTTGCATATCTGCTTATACATGTTGCCCCCGACCAAAAAATGAGAAGAAAAATGTATGACTGATTTGTCCCCCCTGAAGAAATCGGTCAACGAGCAGGGTTGCATAGGATACATATCGTCATTGAAATACAGGAATTGCTCATCAAGGCCCTCGATACGATGCAGATACATCTCAAGCGGATTACAGTTGAATGTAGGGAGAAATTCCGAAGGGATGAAGTCTTCGTGATGCACGACCTTTACGGTCTGGCGGTTTACCCACGAAGGAACCTGAGAATCCCCGGACACCACCAGAAAAACATTCCCCACGAAAGGGATGTTCCGTTCTATTCCGCGAAAAAGATACGGCAATGTGCCCCAATCGCGAAATCTCTTGGTCATGACAGGAATATTCGTATGTTGCGCATAACTTGCTCTCCAGATCGGGTCATTCCCGTCCACGTATGTAATCACTATATCCATAGATGCTAAGGTACGAAAAAAATCCCTTATGCAACCTTTTTTTACCTTATTGCATCTATTTCACAGTTATGACTTCAACGAAAATAAAAATGAAAACACTTATCCCGCTGACAATCTGCGCCCTTTCACTTTTTAACTCCTGTTCCAAATATGACGGTTTTGAACTAGGAGCAGAAAGTGCATATGACGGAGTTTCATCGCAATCCACCCCTTCGGAGCAAGGTCAGAAAGGCATAATTACCGCCGGGGAGTGGAATGACCTGAAAAACTGGGATTTCTGGAGTAAACTTATGCTGGATTCTTCATACCGCGACAAATGCACATACTGGGGATACAACACAGACCACAGAGCCGCCGTCAGAATAACGGATACAGAGGGGAAAGCAGTTGCCGGTGCAAGAATAGAACTGAAATCGGATGAGTACAGCTGGCAGACAAAAACGGATAACAAGGGAGAGGCTTCACTATGGCTGGGCTTGGATGATGTTTCAAAATCCTACTCCGATTCAGGAGCCGAAGTCTATATCGAAGGTAAACTTTACGACGGAGTACTTGATTTCACGCATCACCAGGATGAAAAACTTCAAGTCAACGAAATAGTTCTATCCGAAAATATTAAGACAGAAGATGTTGTAGACGTGGCTTTTATAGTGGACGCTACCGGTTCCATGTCCGACGAGATAGATTTTCTCAAATCCGACCTTGTCGACATACTTGAGGGCTCTTCGCAATACAATCGAAGCACTATGCTAAGAAGCGCCGCTGTTTTCTACAAAGACCAGGATGACGACTATGTAACTAAATATCAGGACTTCACTGCCGATGCCGACAAGACTGCAGAATATGTCAAAAAGCAGCGCGCCGCCGGTGGAGGCGATTATCCGGAAGCCGTGCACGACGCTCTTGAATGTGCGCTCCAAAATCTGTCTTGGAACGAAAATGCCAAAAGCAGAATCGCATTCCTCATACTGGATGCTCCCGCTCACGATGAAGTGCAGATCAAAGAGAGCATCAGGAAAAGCATAAGACAGTTTGCCGGCAACGGAATAAGCATCATTGGAGTGGCTGCAAGCGGAACAGACGAGTCCACAGAATTCATGCTCAGACTATTCGCCATCGCTACAGGAGGAACATTCACATTCCTGACGGACGACAGCGGCATAGGAGGAGAACATCTCAAACCGACTGTCGGACAGTACCAGGCAGAGCACCTGAACGACCTTCTGAAACGACTGATACAGGAAAGGATGGAATAATTCAATATTCCAGTTTCAAATCATCCACCCAAAGAATCGAATCCTTACTTCCGGTGAAATAATCACCCAGCATACTTGCCGCACAAGAAACGATAATGTGCGTAGGCACGCGTGATGTCGACACATATTCCAGAGGAATCTCCACCTTGGTCCAATCATCTATGCTTTGGGAGGCTATATAACAGCCGTATGCTATCACATTGTCACCTTTCGGATTAAAAAACGTGGATTTATCGGTAGTGTTGATTTCCACAGGGGAATCCGCACTTCCTCCATATTTTCTATAATCCCAGTCTCCAAGAGCTATCCATACCGAAGCCCTGTCATTATCGCCCACCTTCACATCATCTCCCTCAGGGACATCGCCCATAGTCTTTTCCTCAATTATACCGCTCTTGTATTTCAGATAAAGTGTAAGTTTACGCGGTCTCAAAGTGAACGGACGCCCCATATGGATAACACCGCCGGATGCGCCTATCGTCCGGTCAAAAGCTCCGGAGAAGACATTCCCTGCAGCAAATTTAATGATGACATAACGCGACGTCATCTTCAATGACCGCTGTCCTTCGACCTTGTCCGTCTCATCCGGAAGAGTGATTGCGTAATCGGAGCCAACTGTAGTGGAGCCCTTGTTGCCGCTTCCCCACCATTTGCTTTGAAGTTCTTCGTAAGAAGATTCCGGATCATAAAAGGAGTAATATTTGCTTGATTCTGCGTGGCTTACCGTCTCAAATCCTGAATTAGGGAGTTGAACTGCGGCCTGCGTGGTAAAACTAACAGGGTCTGTAACGTCTTCTCCGCTATAAGCTACACACTCATATTCCGTAAGCGGGGTCAGTCCGTCTGCCGCGGCACTGAATGATGCTCCCTGCACGCTCACACCCCCAACTTCCGTCCATTCGTTCTGCCCGGCCTTCCTTATCCTGAAGCCATTGGCCTCGCCCTCCTTGCCTGTAGCTTTAAGCCAAGCCACAGCCGTCCACGCATCCACGCTCTCAAAATCCACACTCTGATCCACCTCGTTGACAAAAAGCGTCCACTCCTCCACATTGCTGCGATACATCACGCTGACCTTCTGAGGTTGAGAGAAATCCTTAAGATAGGATATCGTAGGATTATATGCCGTAATTCCCTCCGGACCAAGTTTCAAGGCAGTGGCACTGACTTTCGAGAGATCCGTCCCGACAGGGACATTGGCAATAGCCCTGAAATTCTGAGCGTCGATTACGGATTTGCCCACTCCGGAAGAAACCGTAAAATAGCGTTCTATCTTCTGTTCCGCCTTTATGGTCCAGAGATAATCCTCATATACGCTCAAGCTTACCGTAAAGGGCAAAGTCATATCGTGCACGCCTTCTATCTTCCCGCTAGCCTTGACGCGACTGTCATTAAAACGAACCCCCGTAATATTCACATTCTTAAGGTCAGCCGTTTCAGAAAGAGATATCACCACGAGACGGGCATCGGAATAAATGTTCACTTCTTTGGCGCCATCCACCGACAGACCCTCTATCTGAGCCTCCACGCTCGGATACGGAATATCGTTACGGATACACGAAGACAAAATGCCCAACACAAAGGCCAATACGGCCGGAATATAATTTCTCATATCTAAAAATGCAGACTCAAACCGTAGGAGATATCAAGTATATCCAGCATGAAATTAACCTTGGAGATATAGCTGTTACCCACTTTCTCTCCGTTTTTCATATAATCCGTCTTCGTAATCTGCGCTCCTCCTATACCTATGGACACATGAGTGCTGAGATTGTTCATGACGAATATCATCAGTCCCGGATGTGCAGCCACACGAAGCTTCTGGGCTACGGAACTGGTGTCAAGCGATTTGGCATTATAGCTGAATGACGTGTCTGTACGCGACCAGCTGAGAGCCACATCCATAAAGACTCCGAACCTTCCGCGCTCATCGAGTGCCGCATAGGAGCGATGATAAATCTCAGACTGAAGTATCTTCGATTTGGCCTTGATGTCCTGGACAGACATCTCAAAACCTTCATTGAGCATAGACAAATCCGCATTGGACACGCCCCCGCTGACGCTTGAAAACTTCGAACGCATTCCTATGGAACGATTATCCTTATAGGTATAGTCGAAATACGGAGAGATAGAGAGAATCTCACCGCTGGCATCGAGATGCTGAAGTATCAGGGCCAATTCGCTGTTCGAACTGTCAAGATTCAAATGAAAGAACTGTATTCCGGTCGAAACATCCCCTTTCGGCATGAACACGCGGTCAGGGCCTCTTTTGACAGCCACCGCAGTACTGTCTGCAGTTTGCGCCATCGCCGAAAAGCACGTCACTGCGCAGACTATAAAAACAACTGCTTTTTTAAGATACTCAGCCATACTATATATAATAATAAAGGCTGAATCCTACAGCCAGGATGTTTATCTTGAAATTAATATAACTCGTGCGCCGGGAGCCTGTCTCCACCTGATTATGCGTCTGACGGGTCCAATCGAACTGAAGTCCCAGCATATTTACATTGACATCTATCGCCAACCTGTCAGTCACGAAAGCGATGAATCCCGGACAGACATTCAAACCCAAAGCGTGATTAATCTCGTATGTGCCGTTTATGGCATTCTCACGACCATCCAAAACCTTTCCCTGACCGAAAGAATAACCGAGAGAGACTTCATTGAA
Source organism: Lachnospiraceae bacterium (assembly GCA_963654805.1). Lineage (GTDB taxonomy): Bacteria > Bacteroidota > Bacteroidia > Bacteroidales > UBA932 > Cryptobacteroides. The sequence continues at coordinate 92,292 of CAVKBL010000006.1, forward strand.
AAGGCCGATACGCTTAAGATTGCCAATAGGGATATAATACCTGGTGATCCCTTGAATTTCAAATGATTGGCTTAATTTATGATAATTAGAAAATTCCAGATTCGCGATATCTCCAAGATCAAGAGATGCACTGTCCAGCAAAAACATTCCGCGCTTATATCCGACCCTGGCGCCTACGCCTATGTTATCTTTTACCATGTAACAGAATGCTGGGCTCAAAGAAATGCTGTATCCAGTGGAATTGACCCCGCTGAGTATCAGAAAATCGGCGTTCTGGCTGTCCTGCAGGCTATAACTCGCACCTCCGCCCACCATCCATGTACCCTTGGACACGAATACGGGCTGCGAACTCAGATCTATCCCTCTATCCATTTTCTGCCCCGATGCCAATTGGCAAAGGAGCAGAAACGAAAAGAGTATCGGTAATTTTCTATTCATTATTCATAAAGAAGTTCCATTCCGTCGAGCCAGAGCCTACTGTCATCGTAGCCGGCGAAATAATCTCCATACATACTTGATGCACAACTTATTATAATGTGCGTCGGGCGTTTGGTCACATCTCTCCAGTCAAGCGGCAGCGTAACCTGAATCCAGTCTGTAGCCGGATTTGTCGAATCCGAAGATACGATTTTTTCCGCATAAGCAAGAGTGGAAGCGTCTGTAGAATAATCTACAAACGAGCTGGTATCCGTCGTATTGACAAGCACAGGGCTGTCAGCATCGCCGCCGTATTTACGATAATCCCAAGTTCCAAGAGCGATACGTACGCTGGCCTTATCATAATTCCCCTTCTTGCCGTCTTCCGGAACATTGTCATTGGCAAAGTTGATGATACCTCCGGTATACTTCATCCAGAAACGCAGAGCCGTAGGACGAGCAGTGAACGGACGGCCGAAATAAACGGTACCGCCTTTCGTTCCTATCACATCTCCGAAATGTCCGCTGAACAAGTTCCCGGCAGCAAACTTGACTACTACATTGCGAGACTGCAGACAAACAGACTGGCTTCCATCCTTATAAGTATCTGAATCAGGATAACAAATCGCATAACTTGCGCCGACTGATGTCGAGCCCTGATTACCATTCCCCCACCACTTGGTCTGAAGGGTCACGTCACTCGATGACGGATCATAGAAAGACTTGTACTTGCTGCTTTCAGCATTGGAAGTGGTTTCGAAGCTACCATTAGGAATTGCCGTAGCCACATCGGTGGTAATGGTATTCGTAGCGGCCATATACTCCTCCTCACCGCTTTCAAGTGAAGTCACCGCCAATCTGTATTCATACTCGGTAACAGGAGCAAGACCGGAGATAACTGCACTATACGTGCTTTCGGCATCGCGCTGCGCTGAAACCCTTATCCACGAATCACTTCCTGTCGCACGCACATCGAAATATACTTTCTGCGAATCATACTGGCTCTCGTCGACATCGGCATGAGCAGTAAAATGTCCGGCCCATACTTCATAAGACGGGGTGCTTGACACGCCTGTAGAGGTAGGAATGAAGATAATGTTGTCATAAATGTTGTTTGTACTGTCATCTACCAGAAGGTCCAGACTCAAAGTACCGTCTTTCTCAACATACTTGAGTCCCAGTTTATATCTCTTGCCACCTTCAACAGCGCTGATAGTCCCGCTCTTGCTGAAAGAAGAGCCGTCCTTCTTAAGCTCGCCAGAGAAAGTCCAGCTAAGTGAAGGCTCGAATCCGGAAGCGATGAAAAATCCATCCGCACCATTCTTGGAAGCATCGTAGACAAGATTCGCATCGTCGTTCAAAGAGACCTTACACGTATAACCCTCCGTAAAGAATTCATCTACAGTAGCATCGAATGTAACCTTGGAGATGACATTGCATACCTTGGCCACTACCTTGACATCGCTGGCATTGCCGGCAGTTATCTTGAAAGTCTGCGATCCGCTGTAACTTTTCTGTTCCCAAGATGCCTGGGCCGCTGAAGCCTTAACCACTTCACCTGCCTGCACATCCACCCTGTACTCGTCTGAAGGAAGATAAATCTGTGAGGGCATCTGCGAGTATACATACTCTCTCACCTTTCCTGAAAAATCCGCCTTGTAAATCTTGATTACCGCCGATGAAAGCAGATCCTCCTGGCTCATCTCAGCCTTGGTAGTTTCCACACCAATCGAAAAAGAAACGGTTCCGCTACCCTCATTTGCCAATTCCTGCGAGGTGCAGGCAAAAAACACCGGGAGAGCTGACAATATATATGATATTCTCTTTTTCATAGCGCTATTCTACTTTAAGACTGATTGGAATACTCTTCTTGCAACCCTTGGCATCCACAACATTCATAGTGAACGTATGTGTTCCAGGGAAAGCGAGGAGCGGAGTCTGCGCACCGGAAAGGTCGAAATCAATCTCCGTCTTTCCTGCGAGTTCACTTCCGTGAGGGAAAGGAACGATATCGAATACACCCAGAGCCGCCTCAGAAGGATTGATCAAATCAAGGGTCGTTCCTCCAACAGTCTGGACAGAAGCGATGAAATCCGCGTTAGTGGAAGCGATATCCACGGTGAACTTACGTGCCCCGTTAGGAATCTTGGCTGTCATCGTGAGAGGGAATGTGCCTGTAGCAGGAACCACTATCTCAGAAGTAATATCATAAGAGCAGGTACTTACCAGTTCTATACCGCCGTCTCCCTGAGGAGCGTTAGGGTCTTCCCCGTCACCATCTTCCTGCGCATCGATGTCATTCTCAAGTTCCACATCTTCCACAAGTCCGTCTATCTCCACGGCGAAAGACGCGTTGCCGTCGGCATCCACTTTTTTGAGGAAGGTTATGACATGCCAATCACGTGCTTTGACGCCGCTTATGGAAGTGGCCATCTTCTGAGATTTGCCGTCGATGGAACCCTTGAACGTTACAGACAAAGTGGCGTTCTCGCTGTTGACGGCGAAATAGCCCAATCTTCTGTCATACTGCGCGCTTCCGTCGCTATATGAGAGCGCGTATTCAAGAGGATATCCCGAAGTGAGTTCCACTGTCGTCTTACCGTCTCCAGTCACAGTCTCCAGGAAAGCGTCGTTATAGCTTACTGTCACCACAGTCTGAAGCAGAGTGCAGGTGATGCTTCCTATGGAAGTAGTCTGACCTGCAACGATAGAAAAACTGCTGGACGCTCCGTATATAGGAGAGTTGAACTTGGCCTCAGGCACAGAAGATGAACTTGAGCGCACGGTCATAGTGTAATCACCTGCAGGCAGCTGCATGCTTTGTGTGGTGCGGACTTCACCCCAAGTCTTCTGGCTTACCAGAGTGGAAGCGGCATCATAGACACAGATGACATACTCGTCTCCGGCAGACTCTGCCTTGGTAACTGAATTCACTTCTTCAGAGACACTTAGAGCCATCTCGGAGAAAGAAAGTGTCCCGGTCTTTTTGTTGCCGTAATTGAATGCGTCTTTCGAGCAAGATGCGCAAAGAACTGCGGCACTGATTAAGATTATAGATATCTTCTTCATTTTCTAGTCATTTAAATCGATGTCCTCCAGCTGCACATCCTCCACAGTATCATCGAATGTTATGGTAATGGTGCCGTTGCCCACATTGGATGCGTCAAAAGAGACAGTGTAACATTTTTTCGCTTCCAGATTCTTGTAACTGGCACTGAATGATTGAGTCATACCACCCTGAGAAGTAAGCGTACCTGTAAGGGTAAACGAATACGCGTCAATAAAAGCAGCCCGACTCTCCCCTTTAGGAAAAGAAATTTCCGTGCCGGCTCCTGTTTTCAATGTAAAATCATAGTCTGTGTAATACGAAGTGAAAACTGAAGAGTATGCCAATCTTACTATGGAATTGGCCAGACTGACAGGCACCGTGACATCACTTGTAGTCCCCTGAGCCACCGTAAATGAAGTCGAACCACTGAAATACGGCCTTTCAAAGCCTTCTTGAGAACTTGCCCCATAATAAGCCAGGGCCGTGTAATTACCCGCTTTCACAGCGGTAGTACTGCTGTAGTTCTTTAAAGGGCCGGAGTAAATCTCGGTTCCCTCCTGATTGCTAAGCACAAGCGTAAAGTCATCAGCAGAAGGGAGTGTCGCAAAATCGGACACGTTGCTTTTGACCTCTACCACAGAATCGTCAGAATTCACACCGAAATTTATGAATCCGACGCCACTCTCCACATTCTGAGAACAGGACACTGCCATCAGAGATGCAAAAAGAGTAAGAGTGATTGTTTTTTTCATCTTTTTATAATTATCATTTACTGATTTTTACTTTAATATTGTCTATATAAAGCCAACAGGTACTGTTGGATGTATCCCATACTGTCTGGGTAACTGTTCTCCAGCTTAGACGGATAGGAGCACTTATACTTTCAAGAGTATAACTATATATGTGATCTATATTAGTATATGAACCTGTAGTCTCATTAAGAGTAAAGCTGGCAGGATAAGTCCCGGTATCATCGCCGCTTTTAAGATTATCGCTTGTAGTGATATATCCGAGATAAACAGTCTGGGACGCTTTAGGCTTGGAACCCAGTCCGCCTTCTTCCCGACCCATAGAATAATTGAACTCGATATCGAGAGAAACAGTCTTTCCCTCCTTCAAACCGCTAAGAAACGGAGAATCCCCTCGGGCAGGATAATTCGCAAAACCTGTTTCTCTATGGGCCGCAAGCCTGATAGCGGTACCAGCCTGGGCACCGGCTCTTGCCACGCTCCAACCATTGAACACCTTAGGATCCTTGCTTCCTACATTGGAAGATGAATGCTTGTCTCCGGAGTTGAAACTCTCCACTGTCGAGAAATCCTCAAAGAAAAGATACGGACAATCCAGGCTGACCTGCGTATTGTTAGTTCCGGATAGGTCTGCGATTGTGACGACCTGCGATACAAGAGCGCTTTCGGAATCATACGATACGCTTACCTGTTTAGAAGACAAAGCTCTGAATTCCGATTCATCTACAGTGTCCAGATAAAAGGTGTCTCCCACTTTTATGACAGAACCGTCAGAATGGGCATAAACATATATGTTTGAATCCGTTCCGGGCCAATTAACACCTTCAGGAAGAGTCAAAGTAAGACTCTGCACCTCCTCTCCAAGATTATTGGAGGCCAACACAAAGTCTATTGTATACCTCTCGCCTATGGTCTCCGGTCTAAGCGAAACGGATGTCACATGTCCCGGCTCAAAGCTTCTTCCCAGCAGCGAATAACGGAGAGCCGAATAATAATTCTGCGTGTAAATTTTTACATCCATACTGTCAGCCGAAGAATACACGTTCTCCGGTGGCAAGATCGCAACCCCGGCATAGTATCGCTCAGAGGATGTAGACTCTTGAAGATACTCCTCCAGCTCGACTTCCATAACGGACTTCCCTTCGGAAACAGTCTTATCGGACAAGTCCGCCACGTCCACTTCAATCTTTCCGGCTACAGGCTGCGGCATGGAAAGAATGATCTTTTTCACTGGTTCACCCAGAATATTCTTACCTTCAGGTATATAGAATCTCAAAAAATGAAGGAGATGTTTCATCTTTACAAGAGTCTTATCCCCCACCACACCATCTTCAGGGATGGGGCCAAGCGCTTCGCCGTTTACAGGGACAGCCACGGTTATATCGCTTCCACCTGAAAGATCGCCATTCTGCATGGAAGGCACAGTAAAAGCGGCGACAGTCCCGTTTACTGACTCAGGCAAAGGATAACACATATAATAAGTATATGTTCCTTCGGTCATAGCGGAAGAAAGCGTGGTAGTGAACCACGCTACGCTGCGTGGCGAAGTAGTTGAACTTAAAAGATGAAAAGTTTGATTTTCAAAAGAATATGAGCCGTCTTCAGCTTTAGCCCACACGGCCACTTTATCTCCTTTATTCCAGAAGAAACGATTGTACTCACTGTTAGGACTGGTTTTCGTGTCCGCAGAAGAATCACTGACCCCCAAAGCTACCTCCACACCGCCTTCGTGCGAATCGTAATCAAGTCCACACGAAAAACACAGCAGGCCAGCTAATGCGGTAAATACAAATCTTTTAAACGACCTTCCCACTAAAGGTATAATCTACTACTTCAACTATTTACGATAAAACGTAAAACTTGCAAAAGTAATAAATTATTCCAAAAGGTCAAAATCGCTTCCGGGTGGCGCACCGCAGGCTATTCGTAACCACGCACACACTGCTGAGAGCCATAGCGGCGCTTGCCACCATAGGGCTGAGCAAAAGCCCACATACGGGATACAACACTCCGGCCGCAACAGGAATACCGATCAGATTATATATAAAAGCCCAGAACAGATTTTCCCTGATAGTGCGCACCGTCAATCGGGACAGCTGCAGCACAGCACTGATTTTTCTAAGGTCCGATCCTACAAGCGTAACTCCGGCACTATCGATGGCGATATCCGTGCCCTGACCCATAGCTATCCCCAGATCCGCCTTGGCAAGTGCGGCAGAATCGTTTATCCCGTCTCCAACCATAGCAACTACACTGCCCTTATCCTGAAGTTCTTTAATATATGCCAATTTTGCATCAGGGCGCAACTCCGATAGCGCATCTTCGACACCCAGTTCTGCGGCAACCCTCTGTACAGCCTCCGACTTATCTCCGGACAGGATGTGCACTTTCACTCTCTGCTCTCTCAAGGCCCTGACAGCTTCTTTAGCTTCAGGGCGCAGTCTGTCCCTTCCATCAGACAGACCTTCGGTCAAAGTTCCGGTCTTATCAAAAACAACGTCAGTGACGCGACAGGCCTGCTGCAGACAGAGAGCGTCCTTGATAAGAATCCCGTGCTGTGCGCCAAGGCCCATTCCAACAGTGATAGCTGTAGGAGTGGCCAATCCCAATGCGCAGGGGCATGCTATGACAAGCACGGTCACAGCGCAGAGAAGGCCATGGGTAAAACCAAGGCCAGGTGAAAACAAACACCATAACAATAGAGTCAATGCACTGACCAACAAGACTATAGGCACGAAGACAGAGGCTATTTTATCAACCTTCTGCTGCACGGGAGCCTTACTTTCCATCGCCTTGCGAGTCAATTGGATAATCTGCGAAAGAACGGTCTGCCCGCCCACTTGCTGCGCACGATATACGATACAACCTTCCATATTGACACTGCCGGCATACACCTTCTCTCCCACCTCCTTACATACAAGCACGGATTCTCCGGTGAGCATGCTTTCATCTATTCTGCTCTGTCCCTGCATGACAATTCCATCCACCGCTATCCTCTCCCCCGGATGTGATATCACAAGATCTTCTTTCTGCACCTCAGCCACATCTACCTTAACCGGCACGCCATCCACCATAATCTCCACCTCCTTTGGCCTTAGCCCTATCAACTTTCTGATGGCTACAGTGGTTTTGAATGTAGCGCGGCTCTCCAGATACTTTCCGATAAGGACAAATGTGATAACCATCACAGACGAATCGAAATAAAGATGAGGCTCCACCCCACGCTCCAGCCAAAATGAAGGGAACAGAAGATTAAATACGCTAAAAATATACGATATGCCAGTACTTAAAGACACAAGCGTATCCATACTGGACATCCCATGTTTCAACTGAAGAAATGCATTCTTAAAAAATCCTCCGCCACACCATACAAGTGCGACAGAAGAAAGAACCCACTGCACCAAACCGACATACGTGCAATCACACAGCATGCACGTCAGCATAACTGCCAATGAAATAAGCGTAGAGCCTATAACCTTGAACTTAAGGGCTTTCCCGGAATTCTTCCGGTCGGGGTCGCTGTCAATGTCGTCTTCATTCTCCACCTCGGTCAAGCTATATCCGGCGTCTTTAACGCTCTTCTCCAAAGCGGACGCAGAGCATCTCTTCTCGTCATATTCTACGGTGGCACTGGCGAGAGCAAAATTAACGGAAGCGCTATTCACTCCCTCTACATTCTGCAAGACTTTATTTACTCTGACTGCGCAGGAAGTACACCCCATCCCGCCGACTTTAAATTTTTTACGTATCATATTGCAAAGTTAATTTTCACACAGTCTTCAATCTTTACAAGATTTTCCAAGACATTTTCAATATTTTCACTATATTTGCGCCTCGATTAAGGCCAAAGAAACATTTTATCAAGAAATTATGAAGAAAAATTATATCATTCCTGACACGCAGGTCATAGACGTGGAATCAGAACAGATATTTGCAAGCTCCACAATTGAGGCCGCAAGTTGCACCATAGAAGAGGCATCGATAGAAGATATCTCTTGGTAATATTTGTTACCTGCCACTAAACGAAAAGCCACCGGAACTGCGCGTCCGATGGCTTTTTGTTTTACATATCAGCAAATCGCTGTCAGCTAAGGCGTCACGACAGGGCGTATGGTCAGTTTATACGTCATGAATATTCTACTTACGCTTGCGGACACTGAACCATTACTTAGACTTACAGAGAGAAATTTCTGATAGTCATATCCATTTTCAGTCATTTTCGTAGAAGACCACGAACAGGATTCTACACCTGCATGTCCTCTTCCAGAATCATTATAAAGTCCGCTGAAAGGAAAGAAAACACGACAGTTGTCATCAGTTTTGGACTTGAAATAGACACCGGCCGTCCATTCTCCAGAAGAATTTTTCTCCCCGCTGGTATATTCCTTATCTGTATTGTCAATCAGTTCCTGAAATTCCGTATCGGAAGGAATATGGCATTTCTTACTGCCAAGCGCAGAAGTCATATCCGATAAAGCATAAAAATTACCGTAGTCGGCCGGCAACGTGGCGCCGACATTGGTCGTAGCCCAAAGATTGCCGCTCGGAAGGCCAAGGTCAATATACTTGATGCCGTTCACGAGCATGTACCCGCCGTTCTTGTATAAAGTGCTGCTGCTAAGTGTGGCGCGTTTGATTTTGCATCTCTGCATTGAAAGAGTTTTAACAGGAGACACGTTGTACCATGTTCCATAATTCGGACTGCCAGGCACTCCGAATCTGACTCTAAGATTATATTCTCCTACCGGCATAGGAATGTAGCAGACGCAGCCTTTATTATAATTTAAAACACGCCCTTTGATTATAACGTAATTGTCGGTTCCCAATACATCAGGATCCGCAGTGGCATCCGCAGTGGTCTTTATGACCGGTTCAGAAGAGTCAAGGTCCACGCTGAAATCTCCGCTGATCTGCCTGTCTGCAATTACGACAATTTCAAAGTTATTTGAATTGGTAGCATCATCTATCTTGATACAAAGCACGCCTCCGAGGTGCTTGAATTCACAAGTCGCACTTCCCTCGCCATCTCCTCCGGTTATTTTGCCTAGAAGTGCAGGATTAGCACTCGTCTTGTACGAATCAACATTTTCCGATAGGTCCAGATAATCTACATCATTACTTGAGACAGAAAAATCATATTCCGACGGCAGATGATACGTAAGCGTGTTACCCGAAATCTTATGGTTCTCATTATACGGATACACGGCATAATCTCCCAGATTACCACTTATGTCTCCCTCGAAAGTAGCTTCCGTCAGGTTAGCGCTTCTGTCCTTAAGAGCCAATTTATACAGGTTCTGCGAGCCGCTTGCCTGCACGCCTACTGCATCGCTTTTCTGCCAATAGAAATCCGTATCGGACAAGACATTCACGGCGAAGATAGCCTTGGTGTCCGCAGACTCATCGGACGCTGTCCCGGCATTCAGGGTTACGCGATGCATCACTGACTCTCCACTTCCAACCTCCTTTGTACAGGAAAGTAAGAAAAACGCGGCAAACGAAAGTACCGCTAACTTTATTACATTCTTATTCATACCCTTTTTAAAAATCCCGCGAAGATAAAGAAATTTTGGGAATAATGGCTATCTTTCGGGGACAAAGAGAAAAATGATTCTGTACATCAAACATATGGTCTGTGACCGCTGCATAATGGCGGTGCGAAAGCAGTTGGAAGATGCTGGACTTGGCCCTGTGCAAGTGAGGCTTGGCGAAGCCGAATTTGAAAGAGCTCTTTCAAATGTCGAGGTAAACAAAGCGAAAAGCGTTCTGGAACCGCTTGGATTCGGATTCATCGATGATAGGAAAAAACTGTTGGCAGAACAGATAAAACAGGAAATAATAAAACTTGTCCACCAGGACAGCCTGTCGGAATCAGCTGACGGAGATTATGGTAAGATGAATCTGTCTGATTACCTGTCAGAAAAGCTTAATTGCGACTACAAATATCTGAGCGGTATTTTTTCGGACCTGGAGAATGTCACTATAGAACAGTACCATATCGCCCAGAGAGTGGAGCGGGTAAAGGAACTGCTGGTTTACGGCGAACTGTCTCTTACCGAAATAGCCTATCTTATGAACTATTCGAGCGTGGCATATCTCAGCTCCCAGTTCCGTCGCATCACAGGGTTCTCCCCCACCGAGTTCCGAAGAATCAAGGGCGAAAGGAGAATCCCCATAGACAAGATATGATCGGACAGATTACGGCGCAGCAACAGGTCTTATAGGAGAAATCCAACCATTTTTAAAGCAGAATATATTTGCGACATCATAGCTATAATCGTCCAATATAATCCCTTCCTTTGCCACCTTTGGAGTCAAATTAGAAGTCCTATAATAACCATAACCACCGCCGCTTGAAAAAGAATCGTATTCTTATTCATATCCTTCTAAAAAATCCCGCGAATACTGACATTTTCAGTTTCACACGCAAAATCGCGTGTCAGACATGATGCATTTTTACTTCTTAGTTCGTCTCCTGTTCGGGCTTTTCCGGCACTTTCCATCCAGTCACGTCCAGAGCGGCAGGAACAATCGATAGGGCAATGCCTTCCCTCCGCTGTCGCTTCGCGACCCTGTACGGGCAAACGCTTCGAAAAGACACAGTCCGACTAAATATATTTCAGATGTCAGCGTTCCGTACAACTGAAGGAGAATGTGACATTGCAGTCCGAACTGCACCAATACCAGAAACCTCCTATCTGAAAAAGGACGGGATTAATTTTGCTTGATCCCACATTAAACGGTTCCGTAAGGCCGAATGAGACAATAGTCGTATTGTAATCATAAAGCACCTGCCCTATCCAGTCCAGTTCCGGATAAGACTGCTCTCCATTAGGATCTGCCGGAATCCATCCATATGAAGGCAAATAAAACTCAGCTCTGACGTGGACCGAGCCGGGTCTCACGAGCACCACATGGCGCGCCGGGATACCCTTGGCCCGTAAAAGGGATATGAATATCGATGCCTGATTCCCGCAATCGCCTCCCTTACTCAGGATGTCACTGATCGAATGCAAGCCGGTGCCCATATAGCCATATGGAATATTTGTCGCGGTCCAGGTCGAAGCCTTACGAACAAACGCCAGCAAGTCTCCGCCCGATGCTGCCCACAATTCTTCCGCCACGCTCACAATAGTCGGATTCTGCGGATCAATATAGCACACATTATCATAGCTGTACTGCCATATGTTCGAAAGATATAGATCCGACTGCGTGTCATATTCCGGCATCCTGTCTATCAGGCTGAAATCAGTCGTTATAGTGTTACTTATTATGTCGTAGTCTATACTTATGCCCACATTTTTTGACGAAATCGCCCCGGAATCGAAACAATAAGCGACATTAGGTGCATTTTCTATCTCCTTAACATCACCGGTGACATTAAGAGAACGGATTGTCTGATAGATATTGGTCTGAGGTTTAGGCATCATAACGACAAGTCTCGTAATGGCCGAAGGCTTGTCGATGGTCAGAGTGACAGCATTTGTAAGGCTGCGTGCTAAAACAGGGGTCACCGTCATAATCCGCGGGCTTTGTGACAAATCCACCTCGACACGCTCGTCTCTGCAACAGATAGCGACTTTTCCATCTCTTCGTCCTCCTTCATTTGCCAATGTCTTCAGTACAAGAGTTTTCTCGCCCTGCTCCCCACTATCAGCATCGATACTCAACCAATCGGAACCTTGGCTGACTTCCGCAGTCCACGAATCATATGCAGTAAGACGCAATGTGGCCGTGCCTCCGGACGGCCACGCAGCCCCATTATCTTCAGGTAAATCACTGACAAGCAGATACTTTTCCGGATGAAAATTGGCAGTTAACGAGACATCTGAAGTAATTGTAAAAACCAAAGGATTGGCATCGGATGTGATATCTCCCGTCCAACCGCCAAACACGAAGCCTTCATTTGGTGTCGCGGTCACGCTCACCGTCTCTCCCTCCTCTTTGACGGAATTGGCAAGACTCGTATTCCCGCCATCAAAGGGAAGCGTATTAACTTTAATTTTATACTTTTTAACCGGAGCCAGCTCAGGTGCGCTCTCCTTTTGGGTGCAATTGGCAGACAGCAATGTAAGAATAGTCCAGAAAACGATACGATTCAATTTCATGTTAGAAAGGGAAATGGTTTCCGCAATATAAGAATTTTCCCCGATTATTCATCTTTTCCGGTCAATGCAAGCACTTTCGACGTTACGTTTTCTATATTGTCAAAAAGAATCGTCTGAAAACCCAGTCGGCGGGCCGTTTCGATATTGGCAGGGCTGTCATCGATAAACAGTGTATTTCCGGCAGTAAGATTATAGCGTTTAAGCAGGATTCCATATATTTTCGGGTCAGGCTTGATGAGTTTTTCTTCACCCGACACGACTATCCCGTCGAACAGAGAGAAAAAATCGTATTTGGCGTAAGCCAACGGAATGGTTTCAGCCGACCAGTTCGTCAGACCATAGATACCGAACCCATCCTCTTTCAGGCGTTTCAGCAGCTCCACACTACGGGGAAACTCACCCTTCAGCATACACTCCCACCGGTCTTTGTACATCCGTATAGGTTCTGCATATTGGGGATATTGCAGCAGCAACAGATTGACACCTTCGTCAAATGTGCGCCCCCTATCCTGCTCTGCATTCCACTCGTCGGTGCATATATGAGACAGAAAATATTCCATCTCTTTTTCATCTTTAAAATAAGTGCGATAGAAATATCTCGGATTCCAGTCCATCAGGACTCCCCCGAAATCAAATACAACGTTTTTAATCATTTTTTATCTTAATCAGCCTATGCCGCTCCGATTTTTATCTTTCCAATTATCAGATATAAGGCAAAATAACTCACTTCAAGCCAAGTTCTCCATAGGTCTTCGTCTCCAGCAGCTTCAGCGTCATGGCATCGCGTTCACCCGCATAATACTTCTCCAGCACATCCGCAAAGACATTGCCGGGACTAACTGCATCAAACAGCGTCATCGAAGATTTGAGCTTCAGAGCATCGACAGGCGACATAATCGAGACAATGTCACGCCCTTCTATGCCAAGGACAGCATCGGAAGCCTCCCGCAGCCTTTCCCCAAGAACGGAATGGTTCAGATATTCAACGGCCTCCTCCTTGCCATCGATTCCGTAATAATTGGAATTATAGCTATAGCCTAACCCCTTCAGTTGCGGGAAAATGTACCAAATCCAATGGCTGCGCTTCTGCCCAGAGCGCAACTCGGCAATGGCTTGAGAGTAGCAATACTTCTGTGCGGAGAGGAAACGGTTGAGATCAAAATCCATTTTTATTTAATTTGAATTCAAACAGCCACTAATCTACTGATTTTGGCTAATAATTCAAAGTCCGGAAAATCCAGTCTCGTCTGATCCCATAGTTCTTTTAGATACCATATATATGGGTCTTGTAAATGAAAATGTCCGGAGAGGAGTAACCCCTTTCCGGACATTATGCATTTCCGATGCCATCATTGGCGGAAAGCCCGCAAGATTATCCGACTACGCTGAAGATGCGGATTTCCGGGTCGGCCTGGAAATAGGGAGCCAGACCTGTAACGACATCGTTCTTGAACATATCTGACTCAAGATATGCGGCAGCGTGCTCTTTGCTATCGAATCCGTGGAGAACTTGCACGTCCTCGTCACGCAGCAGAAGATTCTTTGTCTTGGCGCCCTCTATGGTATCGAGGAACGGCTGACGATAATCAAAATACACCTTCGCGGCATTGGCGCGGTCACTCTCTTTGATTTTCATCGTGATCTCGAGGTAAGCTTTTACGGCTCACCTGCAAATCTATGGGTATAAATATTTGTAGAAAGCCTGAATCAAGGGTACCTTTGTGTGAAACAAAAGCCCTTGAACATGTCACAGGAACTACAGAT
>CAVKBL010000007.1:0-101664 GCA_963654805.1 Lachnospiraceae bacterium
TTATTGCCGATCTTTAGCAGGCCTTCGACAAGATTTAAGTTGTACAAGGTGGCGCAGGCTTCAACTGGTGCAGGACGTTGCCAAAGAAGTTTGGGGATAATAAAAAACAGGTATCCTTTCGGCTAAAAGGGATGCCTGTTTTTTTTGTTTGTCAAATTTTACCGGGGGGGTACTACAACAAGCACAATTGTTCTCTCTCCTTTTCCCAATGTAATGTATGTCCACAATGAGAACAAGCAAATATCTTATGATAGTCACCATTGCCTGCCGTGAGTTGGGAAGGTTTTGTCCGGCAGATCGCCATTCTGCCGGACAAAATAGTGTTTGAGGCTCTTTTGTCCGCGCAAATCCTGTTTCCGCGGACAAAATTATATTCCTGAGCCCAACAAGAGTTTTACTCATGAGCCGCATTCTGGGCGCGGTGACGTTTGAGCTGACACGAAAGTCTATTAGAGGCTCACGCGCATAACCCTATGTAAGATGAAAGAAAGTATTTATCGTTTTACGGACCGAAAATGTCTGTTATATCAAAAAAAGCCCCTCGGATGTGCTCCGAGAGGCTTATTGAAGCGGTGCGGATGGGGCTCGAACCCACGACCTCGGGCGTGACAGGCCCGCATTCTAACCAGCTGAACTACCGCACCAGGCGTTCACTGTGTTTGATGTTTTTCTCAAACGCGGATGCAAAGATAGGTATATTTTTCGAACTTGCAAGGGCTTCTTGAAAAAAACTTGAAAAATCTGCAACCTGAGGCCGTTTAAGATTATTTAACCTCTATGACCTTGTGGGCTGTATCAGGCTGAACCTTGACAATCTTAGGTATGTTGACCTTTAATACACCGTTCTCTACCTGAGCGTTAATCTTCTCTTTGTCAGCATCGTCAGGAAGCAACATAGTCTGCTGGAACTTGCTGTAAGAGAACTCGCGACGCAGATAGTGTCCGTGCTTTTTGTCCTCATTGTTCTCCTGCTTCTTTTCCATATTGATTACAAGATCGCCTTCCTCATTCAAGGTTACCTTGAAATCATCCTTAGTCATACCCGGAGCGGCAAGCTCGAGGTCATAGCTTTTTTCATTTTCTAATACGTTGATTGCAGGTGCGGTGGCGTTTGATCTTTCCATCCACTCGTTATCAAAGAAATCATTGAAAATGCTTGGTAACCAATTCTGATTACTCATTCTTCTTGAAGGTACCATAATTAAATCTCCTATTTTTATTTGTTAATAATCTGTTTCCCAATCTTTTCAGTCTCCTTTCGGATTCTGTCCGGATTGTATTCCGAATCATCTTGTTGTTCTGTTTCGGAACGACTGGAGAAAAGGCAATCAGTGTGCCGACTGCTCAAAAGGTTCAAAAAGTGGACAAAATGACTGTGTTTAAGACAAATTGACATCAAAATATTGCCAAAATGTCGCTTTTAGAGGTGGCGGTGTTGACTTGTCTTGCTTTTTTTTACTAAAATCCGAAATTCGCAAAATTTTGAAATGAGCAGAGTGTTATGAATTTTGTAAAGAATGAATATGTGTCTCCGTCAGCAGAGATTGTTGAAATAGAGACCGAGAATGAGTTTATGTCCGGCGGTTCTGTGGAAGCCACCATAGAGGATAGCAGTATTGAGGATGAAGAATGGGTATAGAGCTATGAACAGAAGAATATATTTGTCCGCTGCTGTTGCGGTTGCAGGTTTATTGTCGTTGGCCTGTACCAAAGAAGGTTCTCAGAATACGCAAAATGGCGGAGACGTTACTGCTGAGCGTCATTACGTTTCTTTGACTGCCGGAACAACCTCGAGCGATGATGCAAAAGGGAATAATGGTACAGACTCTTCGTCTGATGGCGTTTCCACAAAGGTGATTTTTCCTGGCAATCTGAAGAATCCTGTTACCATCTATTGGCAGAAGGACGATGAAATAGGCGTTGTGGCTTCCGGTTCAGAGTCGCTCTATCCGCTCACTGTCGAGAGCCGAAGCGCGAATATGCGGTCGGCTACGTTTGGCGGTGAAATCGAGGGCGAACTTGGCGGTTATGCGGTATATCCGTATAATGAAGGGCATAAGATTTCCGGCACTACGTTGACATATCATCTGCCTTCGGAATACACATATCAAGGGATTGATACTGATTGGGTTGAGAATTCTGACAAGATAGAAGCCAGCAAGTCCAAAGCCAATTTTGCGTTGCTCGCAAAGATAACTGCAGGTGAGGATGTGTCGTCTGCGGCAACTGCGACATTCAATCACCTTTGCGGTTTGTTGTGCATAAAGATAGATAAGATGCCGTCTACAGCTTGCACTCTAACCCTTACTGCGGACAAGAAGATATGCGGGGATTTTTCCGTTGATCTGACATCTTCCCAGCCGGAAATAGAATCAGACGATATCAGCACAACCGATAATGTAGTGACAGTGAATACTTCCGGCGGAATATATAATAACCCTTGCGTTTATTATATCCCTATGCCGGTAGGAGAGTATAGTGTTACAGTTGAATTATCTTATGCGTTAATAAAGGGAAAGGAGAATGGTTCCTGCACGGCTGTCAAGAAAGTGGAGATAGATCGAGCCAAGATAAAGAGAGTAAGCATCACGCAGAGCACGATGTACAAGGGAGGATATAAGATTATCGAAGGACACAGGTTCATAGATCTCGGTCTTCCGAGCGGACTTCTCTGGGCGGAGACAAACGTGGGTGCAGAACTTCCGGCGGATTTCGGTAATTTCTATGCATGGGGTGAGACTTCAGTCAAAGAACCGTCTTCTGATGGGTATATGTACTATAAATCTGAAAACTACAAGTATTATGAAGGGTTTGAGGACCCAATCTACACATTTAGCAAATATAACAGCGGAGGCAGTATGTTGACACTTGATACATCAGATGACGCTGCTTATACAAACTGGACTACCAAATGTTGGACTCCGACAAAAGACCAAGCCCAGGAATTGATAGACAATACAACCGTGACTCTTGACGCGACAAGAAAGAATTCTAACGGTGTCACCATCGAAGGCGCCGAGTTTAAAAGCAAAACCAATGACAACTCCATATTCTTGCCGTATAATGGTATCTACGAACGTGCATACCATAGAGGGTATTCCGGTTGTAAAGATGGTAGTTATTACGGGCGTTACTGGACCAATAACCTTATTCCTGAAAAAAAAGATGACTATATAGTTTATTCTACATATACGTATCAAGAAGCCTCAACCCTGAATTTTGGTGGGGTTACGACCGATACCGATAATGTCTATGTTTCAGATAATTGGCGCTTCTTTGGTTTAGGAGTGAGGCCTGTAGCCAATGCTAATTAGCGGCAGATAATTTTTAAACTATGCTGAAACAGAACATTAAAGCACTTCTTTTTGATTTTGACGGGGTGGTATGTAACACCGAGACTCAGTACGATGAGTTTTGGGCGAGGATGAACCCTCTTTATTTCAATGACCCGGATTTGTGCCGGAAAGTGAAAGGCACGACTTTCGAGTCCATGATTAAAGTTTTCTCCATGGATGAAGCCACAGTATGCGCGGTGAGAAAGGCCCTTGATGAACTTGAGGCTAATATGGATTACAGTTATGTTCCCGGTGCGCTGGAGTTTATTCAGGAAGCGAGAAAAAGGGGCTATAAGACGGCCCTCGTAACGAGTTCTGACAGTGCCAAGCTTGCCCAGATCTACGCTCATCGTCCTGAATTAAAGGGTGTTTTTGACGCGGTGCTCATAAGCAAGGATTTTGCCAATTCCAAACCTAGTCCCGAATGCTTTTTAAAAGCGATGGCATCGTTGGAAGTCACTGCGGAGCAGAGCGTGGTTTTTGAAGATTCTGTCAATGGCCTTAAGGCCGGACGAGACTCCGGTGCGCTTGTAGTGGGGCTCATTACATCGAACCCGGAGGAAACCGTTAAAAAATACAGCACATATCAGATTAAGGATTTTAAGCGTATGAGTGAGATTTTCGATTTTTTATCGTAAATTTCGCTCTATGAATAAAAATATCTTATCCATCTTAGGTACCAGGAAATTCTGGCGCGAGTTCATTCTCATGACCGTCGCCATGTTCATTTCTGCTGCTGCAGTATATTATTTTCTGATTCCAAGCAAGATAGTTGTCGGATCTGTTTCAGGGCTTTCCATAGTGCTCACTCAAGTATTTTCCAGAATAGGAGTTCAGATAGATGTGTCTGCGATGATCTTTATCATTAATGCCATTCTTCTGGTATTGGCCTATTTACTGATAGGTCACGAGTTCGGTATAAAGACTGTTTATACGGCTCTGGTCCTTGGCCCTATGATAAGTATATGGAAAAAGATCCTTCCTGTAGAGAGCGTGATTGCCCAGGGGTGTACATCCATTATGAACGATGAATGGTTCGACCTTATAGTCTTTATCCTGGTTCTTTCTCTGGCGCAGTCCATACTTTTCCGTATCAACGCCTCTACCGGCGGTCTGGACATATTGGCCAAGATATTCAATAAGTTCTGCAAGATAGACATGGGCTTGTCGGTGACTGTTGCGGGAGCTATAATTTGTCTGTCCGCTTTTGCCATAAATCCTGCCAGGATGGTGATTATAGGTCTTGTGGGAACATGGATCAACGGCGTGTGCGTGGATTATTTTATGGGAAGCATGAACCATAGGAAAAGGGTCTGCATCATTTCTGAAGAGTATGAGCGGATTCGCAAATTCATAGTGGAGGAACTGGACCGTGACTGCACCATGTATAAGGTCTTGGGAGGCACTAATCTTAAAGAGGCGGTGGAAATAGAAACCATAGTGGCCAAGACTGAATTTTCTACCTTGATGAATTTTATTTATAGTAATGATATCAAGGCATTTGTGACTTCAAGTAATGAAACGGAAGTTCACGGCTATTGGAGACAAGGGAAAAGACATAAGATATGAATGTAAAGAATTATTTGACTTCACACTCTTTGGAGTGTAACAATTGGGCGGATGCATATCCTGATAAACCGGAGGTGAATTTCAGTATAGCTCACGATGGGGATTCCATTTTTCTCGAATTTGAAGTCAGGGAGCAGTGGTGCAGGGCCATGGAGGGGATGGAAGGTCGCGTGTGGGAGGATTCATGCGTGGAGATGTTCTTGAGTCCGAATCCGGATGATGGAATCTATTATAATCTGGAGTGTAACTGCGTGGGGAATTTCCTTTTGCGCGCCGGACGTGACCGTCACGAGAGGGTGTCGCCATCGGCCCAGGTGCTTTCTTCCATAAAGGCCTTTTCTTCTGTAGAGGGAAGGCCGTTTGAAAAGAAGCACCTGGATTATTGGAAGTTGGCTCTCATAATTCCTAAAGAGGCTTTTTTTCTGCACGATGTAAAGACACTTGACGGGGCGCATTTCAAGGGTAATTTCTACAAGTGCGGAGATCTTCTTCCGCAGCCGCATTTCCTTTCATACGCTCCGATTGTCTCGCCATCGCCGGATTTTCACCGTCCAGAATTTTTTTTCGATATCGAATTTGATTCCAGTAAGTAAAACTTTTTTATTATATGCGCTTTTTGACATATTACAATTGTCAGATGGGCGTAAGAGTTTGTAAAAGAGACTTTAATCCAGATGCTTTTCAGTGTCGTAATACCTGTTTATAACCGTCCCGATGAGGTCAGGGAACTGCTGGGGAGTTTCCTCGAACAGTTGTTTTCCGACTATGAGATAATCATAGTCGAAGACGGCTCTACACTGAAATGTAAAGAGGTGGTTGACTCTTTTGCCGGGCGTCTGAGAATAAAATATCTTGAAAAGAGGAACGGAGGCCCTGCGCTTGCCAGAAATTTCGGCGCTGTGCACTCCGAAGGGGAGTATCTTCTGTTTCTGGATTCGGACACGGTGCTTCCAAAAGGATTTTTAAGTAATATCAGTGAATATTTGACACATAGTCCTGTGGATCTTTTCGGCGGGCCGGATATGTCTTCGGAGTCTTTCTCTGCACTCCAAAGGGCCATAGGTTATTCCATGACGTCTTTTTTTACTACCGGAGGCATCAGGGGTGGCAAGCGTAAGGTGAGCCGTTTCATCCCGCGTTCTTTCAATATGGGTGTACGCAGGCAGGTTTTCGAAGAGGTGGACGGATTCAGCGCCATGCGTTTCGGAGAGGATATGGACCTGTCCATGCGTATCATCTCGGAAGGGTATTCGTCTGCTCTTATCGAGAGCGCGGCCATCTATCATAAACGCAGGACTTCGTTGAAGGGCTTTTATCGGCAGGTATATAACTCGGGTAGGGCGAGGATAGATTTGACCTTGCGTCACCCCGGCTCACTTAAGGTGGTGCATCTTCTGCCGAGTGCATTTGCCATCGGCTGCACGGCTCTTGTTCTATGCGCATTGGCATTAAGAAGGGCGTGGATAGCCGCTCCTGTAGTACTTTATGCGATGTTGATACTTATTCACGCCACTGTAAAAGAAAAGAGTCCTCGTGTGGGACTCCTTTCAGTAGCAGCTTCATTTGTTCAGCTATATGGTTACGGTCTTGGTCTGTTGGCCAATTTCATTAGCAGGTGCATTCTTCGCAGGGGCGAGGTCAGCGTCATAGACAATGACCGTTTCTATCGTAATTAATCGTAGTACTTTGGATCGCGCGGTGTGACTTTGTTCATATTGTCAAGCAGATCCTGGTTCGTCTTGTACTCGTCCATCAGCTGGAGCATGAAATTCATCGCCTCTATAGGATTCATATCGGCCAGGAGTTTACGCAGAATCCATATTCTCTGGCTGGATGATCTGTCGTAAAGAAGGTCGTCGCGGCGGGTTCCGGACAATACGACGTTCACTGCAGGGAAAATTCTTCTGTTTGAAAGTGAGCGGTCTAGCTGAATTTCGGAGTTACCTGTTCCTTTGAATTCCTCGAATATGACTTCGTCCATCTTGGAACCGGTCTCGGTGAGTGCCGTTGCCAGAATCGTAAGCGAACCGCCGCCTTCCACGTTACGGGCTGCACCGAAAAATCTCTTGGGCTTCTGTAGCGCATTGGCATCCACACCACCGGTAAGAACTTTACCTGAAGCCGGCTGTACGGTGTTGTATGCACGGGCCAATCGTGTTATGCTGTCGAGAAGTATCACCACATCGTGTCCGCATTCTACAAGTCTGCGGGCTTTTTCAAGAACCATATTGGCCACTTTTACGTGTCTTTCGGCCGGTTCGTCGAAGGTTGACGCCACCACTTCGGCCTTTACGCTGCGCTGCATGTCGGTAACTTCCTCCGGACGCTCGTCGATGAGAAGCACTATCTCGTATACTTCCGGGTGGTTGTCAGCAATGGCGTTCGCCAGACTCTTGAGAAGCATGGTTTTACCTGTCTTAGGCTGTGCCACGATAAGTCCTCTTTGGCCTTTTCCGATAGGGGAGAACATGTCCACGATACGGCATGACGGATCTGAGCCGTGTCCGTGTCCCAGGAGGTTGAATTTTTCGTCCGGGAAGAGAGGGGTAAGGAAATCGAACGGTACCCTGTCGCGTATGAATTCCGGTGTCCTTCCGTTGATGCTCTTGACGCTTACCAAAGGGAAGTATTTGTCGCTTTCACGCGGAGGACGTATCTCTCCGAGAACCGTGTCTCCGTTTTTGAGAGCGTAGCTTTTTATCTGCTGGGCAGATACATATATGTCATCCGGACTGTTAAGGTAGTTATAGTCGGAACTGCGCAGGAAGCCGTATCCGTCGGGCATTATCTCAAGTACACCGGTAGCTGTGACTGTGCCTTCATATTCAGGGTAGCGCGGCTTGTTGTTTTTCTGCTGATTCTGTTGATTTTGTTTGTTCTCCTTGGCCTGCTGAGCTTCCTGCTGAGGTTTTGTCTCTTGTTCCTGTTCTACGGTCTGCCCTTGTGTAGGATTCAATTCTCTGTTTTTCTGGGCTGCGAGGCGCTGTGCCGCTTTATCCAGAATAGCCTGTTTCTTTGGATCTGTCTTCGGCGCGGAGGCTTCTTTCGCTATTGTCTGAGGAGCGTCGTCTTTCTTTGAAACCTCAGCCTCTGTCTGTCCTGGCTCTGCCTTCTGCTGCGGCGCGTTTTCTTTTTTCGTGCGTGTGCGACGAGTGGATTTTGCTTTATCCGAAGGCTTTTCGGTCGCTTGTTCCTCTGTCTTCTGCTCAGGTTTTTCGGCTTTCTGTTCAGGTTTTTCCGCGGTGGCAGGGGCTGATTTTTTTGTCGCCTTTTTCTCAGGCTTCTGTTTTGGCTTTTGTTCGGAAGTCTGTTCTGTCTTCTGTTCAGGCTTTTCTGTCACTTTTGTCTTTTTGCGTTGATTTCTGCCCGTTTTCTCAGATGCCGTGTTTTCTGCGCTGAGTGCGCCGCTGGCTACTGCTTTCGCCTCTGCGTCGAGAATCATATATGCGAGATTCTCATTGTCTGTTTTTTTTGAAAATTTAATGTCGAGTGAACCTGCAATTTCTTCCAATTGTTCACGGCTCATCTCACTAAGGTCATATAGACGATGTGGCATGAAAATAATGTATTAAGTTATGGCGGACCCGCCATTATTTATTTACAAAGAAGCTTTTTCCCAAAAAGCACGGCAAATATAAGGGAATAATTTTAATTATCCCAATAACTGCTGCTCTTTTTGAATCTCAGCAAGTCTGCAAGCGAGGCGGCATTGGCAGCTATCTTGAAGCTGTACTGTTTCCAAGTTCCGATAGGAACCCACGAGAATGTGATGTTGAAGCAGTGCAGATCGTAAGTAGCGTTAAGCTGAGTCGTGGTGAGCTGCTTGGCTATGAAGTCGTATCCGGAAGATGCATTGATATTCAGACGCGGGGTAAGCTTGATGTTGCCGGTCACGTTGAGCGTCGTGGTATAGGTGTCCTTTTTGCTGAGCACCTCGGTGGAACTGTTGTACGAGTATGAACGTGAATAGCGGAAACATGCGCTGAAATTAAGCGACCACGGAATGTTGGGATTAGTATAGTACAGCCATCCTCCAGGAATGTATTCCCCTGTGACAGGATGATAATAGATTCTCTGATAATAGTCTGTGGCGCTGCCTTCGGTGCGGCCGTCGTTACCGTCTATGGCTCCCTTTCCCGAGATGGCATAAGAGGCGGAGAGTGAACCGGTAGTGAATCTGGCCAATCCCTGACCTGCAGTTACGGCGAACCTGTTGTAGGTCTTGCCTTTGCCGTCTATCGCATAAGGGTCGAAAGCTGCACTTCCGCTGAGGTTGACTTTATTGAAAAGATTGGTGCTCATCGAGGTGCTTATCGTACGCATCTTGAGTGAGTCCGCCAGGAAGTTGTAGCCCGAAGATATGTTGAATTGGTCCAGGAGCTTTACTTTCTTGCTGCCTTTTCCTGTAGAGTCGGCGTAATCGCGCACCTTTGCTTCGAGGTTGTTGCCTATCGACACGTTCATGGATGCCGTCTTGCCTTTGCTCGGAGCGGAGTAGAGCTGACCCTGGTAGATGTTGTATTGGTATTCCTTTTCCGAGCCGCTCGAGTCAGTATATGTGAGCGTGCGGTAGCCGTTGGCATAGGTGCCTTTCTCAGGGCTCACGGACAGTGAGATGGAAGGGGATATCACGTGCCTTATGGCCTGCACTTTGGAGTAGCGTCCGAAATTGAACATACCGTAGATACGGGTGGACATGCTCAGTGAACCGGAATAGTTCTGCGTGATGCCGAAGGAGCCGAACTGCTTGCCTTCAACCAGTTCCACCTGGCCTGTTTCGGAGTTGTAGACGGCCTCGCTGCTTCGGAAAAACCAGTTCTGGCTGTATGATACGGAAGGGTTGAATGTAAGGTATTTAAGCAGCTGGAAACTTGGCAGTCCTATGCTGAAGTTATGCGTCATTCCGTTCTTGAACTTGTCGGTAAAACCAGCCTTGCCGAATTCACTGGCCTTGAAGTTTATCTTATTCTGCAGGGAAGTGTTGTATCCGAATGAGATTTTCTCCCACACTTTCTCTTTTCCTACTCTGTTTTTCTGTTTGAAAGGATAGAAGGTGCTTACGGACAGGGTGACATTAGGCAGGGTGAAGGCGTAAGAACTGTCTCGTGAGTTCTGGCTGTGCAGCAAGTTGAGAGACAAGTTGACCTTTCCGTTCCAGTTCTTTGAATAAGAGATGGATGAACTGACCTGATTCTGAAGGGCTTCCGTGACGGAGTGCGAGTTATATTTGCTGTTGGCCGGGCTGGAGAAGTTGACCGAGGCGCTGAATGTTGTCCCCGGATGTGCTTTCGAGTCCTGCGAGTGGCTCCATTTGATACCGAAGTTGCTTGACGAATAGAAGTCTGACGAGCCTTTTTCTCCTGTCTGGTCGTGCGAATAATTGAACGAAAGGTTACCGTTACACTTGTAGTTGACTTTATATCTGGAGTTTACGTCAAGCGCCCAGGAACCGAGCGTATAATAGTCTCCAGTTACCGAGAGGTCAAGATAGTCTCCGAACACGAAATACATGCCGGCATCTTTCGCGAAGAAACCGCGGGCGTTCTCTTCTCCGAACGTAGGCATCAGCAGTCCGGTCGCGCGTTCCGGTTTTTTAGGTATGAAGCCAAACGGAATGCCCAGAAAAGGAATGTCCACATCGGCTATCACCAGATGCGCAGGTCCGAAGACCGTTTTTCTCGTCGGCTTCGTCACCACCTTTGCCACAGACAGTTCCATCCAGTAATGCGGATGTTCGAGGTCGCACACGGTGTATTTTCCGTGTTCCACGTTCATGCTCTTGTCGGGCATGATTTTTATATGCTCTCCGTGAAGCAGGCCTTCGTCTTCCGAAGTGAGAGCCTGTTTGATATTGATTTTCTGCGAGTTGAAGTTATACTTTATCTCGTGCATTTTATAGGACTGCTTGCCCTGCGTCATCACCGGAAGTCCCTTCCATTCGCCTGTCAGTGTGTCCAGTACGCCACGGGCATATACCACGCCGGAGTTCATGTCATAGTCCATGCGCTCTGCGGTCAGGGTCATGTCCTGATATTTGACAGTCACGTCTCCGTAATAGTAAATCATCCTCTTGCCGTCAGTGAACACTTCCACTATCGAGTCTCTGGCATTGGAAAAGGCGGGCTGCTTGAGCGAACTGTAGCTTAGGGCGGCGAGTGAATCCTTTCTGAACAGGGAATCGGCCCTGGCTATACTGTCTCTTCGGGCCAATGTCGCTGAATCCGGACGTACTGCTTCCTTTTTAGGCTTGGCGCCCCCTGCAAGCGGAACGCGCGGAGGTCTTTGCGCCATCGCGGAAGAAAAGCAGAACAGGAGGATTACCGTTATGGTAAATATATATTTATATGTGCGTTTGAGCAATTTTTTCCTAAATTTGCAATCTCGCAAAGATAAGATATAATTCGGAGTTTTCAAGATGAAACGCATAGCCTCACTTCTATTTTTAGTTCTGTCAGTGTCTCTGAACGCATTTGCCTCGACGGATCTGGTTCTGAAAACCGTGGTGATTGACGCCGGCCACGGTGGAAAGGATCCCGGCGCCGTTAGCAAGGACGGGAAGACTAAAGAGAAGGATTTTACTTTGGACATAGCGCAGCGTCTTGAAAAGCTTATAAAGGCCAAGTATCCTGATGTAAAGGTGGTTATGACTCGTACTGACGACACTTTCATCTCGCTTGACAGGCGCGCTCAGATAGCCAATGAGTGTTCGGCCGACCTTTTTATGTCCATCCATATCAACTCCGCCTATTCAACTAAAGTGTCAGGATTTTCCATTCACGTGCTAGGCCAGTCATCGCAGAAGAACCGTGATCTTTATAAGGCCAATCTGGAACTGGTCAAGAGAGAGAACTCCGTGATAATGCTTGATGATGATTATAATGCCAAGCAGGCGGGATTTGACCCTTCGGATCCAAGTTCCTACATCTTTATGACCATGATGCAGAGCGCTCATCTGCAACAGAGCATAGATTATGCGCAGATTATAAATCAAAAACTCGTGGGCGGGCCCATTAAAACAAACAGGGGGGTTAGTCAGGATCCTTTCTATGTGCTCTGGAAGACGACTATGCCTGCGGTTCTGGTAGAATTGGGTTTCATAAGCAATCCTCAGGACCTTGGGGAACTTAAAAAGTCGGCTCAGCGACAGGAATTGGCAAAAAGATTGCTCTTGGCCTTCGATGAATATAAAAAGCAGTATGACGGGACCACTTCCACTCCAGTCAAGCCTTCTCAAAGCACATCCGAGGAAAACAAAAACTCTTCGGGTCCGGCGACCGCTATGCAGGGCGTCTCCCAGGTCAGATACGGCGTTCAGATTTTTGCGGTTTCAGCTGATATAAAGAAGGGAGATTCGAGGCTTCTGGGTTATGAACCGCTGGTGATAAAAAGCGGTAAATTGAAAAAGTACGTGGTGGGCGTTTCTTCTTCTGCAGAAAAGACTCAGGCTGAGTATAAGAAAATCAAAGCGAAATACCCCGATTCATTTATGGTTAAAATCGAGGGAGAAACCTTGACCAGATATAAGTAGAACGCCTGTTTTGGGTATTTTTCGGGTGTCAGGAGATTCTTTACGCGCTGTTGATAATGTGTTGATTATTAGTAAATTGTGCGCGTTGCGAAATGTTAACTAAAAATATTCTTGCTATGTATTTTAATTTACTTATGCAATAGCAAAATAATTTTTTTTTTAGTTTTTTTTCGTTCACTTTTGCTTTCGAAAAGTTCCCTTAACATGCAGGATAAGCAAAGACATAATGATAATGTCTGGGAGGAGTGTCTGCACATCATTGAAAGCAATATCCTCCCCGCGCAGTACGAAACCTGGTTCAAACCTATACGTTTCGTATCTCTTGCCGGTGATGTCCTGACTCTTGAGGTCCCTTCTGAATATTTCCGCAGTTTCATAGAAGAGAATTTTATAGATTTGCTCTCGCGTACCCTTCGCAGGGTGATAGGTTCCGGAGCGAAACTCCGTTATCGTGTCTCACCGGTTCTGGGGCAGCCTTCTATGGAGATGGACGCTTCGGCAGGTCCGAGGATGACTAACTCCCCGGTTCCTTTTTCTCCGCTGAAACCTGGCGGAAGTACGGGTCCTCTCGTTTATCCGGGGATGAAACGTCTTCAGATAGACCCGAGACTTAATCCTGATTACCGTTTCTCCACGCTCGTGCGCGGAGAGTGTAACAAGCTTGGCATTCTTACCGGAATAGAGATTTCCGAAAAGCCTGGCAATACTCCATATAATCCTCTTTTTATTTTCGGCGGTTGCGGGCTTGGCAAGACTCACTTGGCACAGGCTATAGGTAATGCCATCAAGGAGAACAGTCCTGAATGCACCGTGCTTTATGTGACCGGTACCGAATTCAAGACCAAATATATGGACGCCACCCAGCGTAATGTGCTCACAGAGTTCCTGTCTTTCTTCATGAAGATAGACGTGCTTATCGTGGATGATATTCAGGATATGCGCGGACAGGGTAATCAGAGTGCTTTTTTCAGCATATTCAATCATCTGCATCTTCACGGAAAGCAGCTTATACTGACTTCCGACCGTGCCCCTAAGGATCTTGAGAATTTTGAGGAGAGACTTCTTTCCCGTTTCAAGTGGGGATTGTCCGTAGAGCTTAAGCATCCTGATTATAATACGCGTTTGAATATGCTGCAGAGCAAGTGCGAGAGAGAAGGACTTATGATTTCAGACGATGTGCTCCGCTATATCGCGATGAATGTGAAGAGTAATTTCCGCGAACTCGAAGGTGCGCTTATTTCGCTCATGGCGCATTCAACGTACACACATAAGGATTGCTCCATCGAGATGGCAAGCAGTGTGCTTGAGAATATCGTTTCTGAACAGAAGAGCGATCTTACCATAGAGCAGGTTCAGGTGGCGGTATGCGAGTATTTCCACATAAGCAAGGAGGATTTCCTGTCTTCTTCACGTAAAAGACTGCTCGTGCAGGCCCGTCAGATATCAATGTTCCTGTGCAGAAATCTTATTCCTAACTGCTCGCTTTCTCTGATTGGCTCTAAGACTGGAGGAAAGGACCATTCTACGGTTTTGCATTCTTGTAATAACGTAAGTGATCTGATGACCACGGACAGGATGTTCAAGACTTACGTGATGGAGCTCGAGGGCATTCTTCAGCCTATAGGACGATAATTTTTAATTCTATATAACATGTTATCTGATAGAATCCTTGAAATATTCAAGGACATTACTCGTATTCCACGCGGCTCGGGACACGAGGAACCTATGACGAAGTATCTGCTTGACTGGGCATCCTCACATGGTCTTGCCGCAAAAAAAGATGAAATCGGCAATGTCTGCATAAGTCGCGGCGCAAGCAAAGGGAAAGAAAATGTCCCTACTCTCGTGCTTCAGGCACACCAGGATATGGTGTGTGAAAAGAATGCCGGAGTGGAGCACGATTTCTTTAAAGACCCTATCCATTATGAAATAGAAGACGGATGGCTGATTGCCAAGGACACTACATTGGGAGCTGACGACGGAATAGGTATTGCGGCTTGTCTGGCGCTTCTGGAAAGTGATCTGCCTACAGGACCTCTGGAATGTGTGTTCACTATTTCCGAAGAGACTGGAATGGACGGCGCTTTTTTTATGAAAGAGGGATTTTTCACGGGAAAGACTCTTATCAACCTCGATTCCGAAGACGAGGGGCAGATGTTCATCGGCTGTGCTGGCGGAGTGACTACAGAGGCTGAGTATCATTATGATACGGAGGCTCTTTCTCCAGGCTCTGTTCCATGTTCGCTTCATATATCAGGCGGAATAGGCGGACATAGCGGAGATGATATCAACAAAGGCAGGGCCAATACCGTGCAACTGATGCTGCGTTTTCTGTACGACCATCTGGAGGACTTGCAGATTGTCAGTGTTAACGGAGGCGGGAAGCATAACGCCATAGCCAGGGAATGTTCGGCTGTGGTAGCGTGCCGCTGCATAGAATCTCTTAAGGAAGATTTTGTGAAGTTCGCTTCTGAAGTGAGAAATGAATTCCGCGTAACGGATCCGGGCCTTTTGTTTGTCGTAAATCCAATTAAGGAAGAGTGTGGGGCCGCCATCTGCTCGCAGCAGGCCCGCAGAATCGTTTCTTCTCTTTATGCTTGTCCTCACGGGCTTGTGGCCATGAGTCAGGATGTACCTGGTTTTGTGGAGACATCTACCAATCTGGCTTCTGTCAGAACGGATGTAGCCTCCAAGATAATTCGCGTATGTACCAGTCAGCGAAGCAGCACCAAGAGCGAATGCAGGGCGATTGCTGCAAAGGTTGAGGCCGCACTTTCGCTCGGTGGCGCCGAGGTGGAACATCTGAGCGAGTATCCGGGATGGGCTCCGAACGTGGATTCTCCTATATTGAAGCAGTGTGTTAAGTCTTACGAGAAACTTTTCAATGAGAAACCTCTGGTGCTGGCCATACACGCCGGATTGGAATGCGGACTGTTCCTGGAGAAGTTCCCTGGTCTGGACATGATTTCATTCGGCCCTACACTTCGCGGTGTTCATGCGCCCGGAGAGAAACTGGAATTAAAAAGTTTAGTTAAATTTGCGGAGCATCTCGAAGATGTCGTAGTTAATTTCAAGTGATATGAAAGTTGCTCCTTCAATTCTTACCGCGGATTTTCTGCATCTTGACAAAGATATCAAGATGATAGAGTCCTGTGCCGATTATATCCATCTGGATATAATGGATGGCAGTTTTGTTCCTAACATCTCATTCGGCTTTCCGGTTGTGGAAGCCATTGCCCGCGAGGCGACCATTCCGCTCGACGCTCATCTAATGGTGGTGAAGCCTGAAAGGTGGTTCAAGCGCCTTTCAGAGATTGGCGTGAAGATGGTCAGCTTTCATCTGGAGACTACAGGCTGGAGGACATCGGCTATAATTAGAGCGGCGCGAAGGCAAGGACTTAAGGTGGGATTGGCCATTAATCCTAATATACCTGTAGATAAACTGTACAAGTATATAGGTAAGGTTGATTTTTTCCTGGTGATGTCCGTATATGCGGGGTTCGGAGGGCAGAAATTCATTTATCAGACCGTGGACAGGGTAGCCGCATTGAAGAGCCAGATTAATCGGTGCAAGGCTTCTTCTCTTATAGAAGTTGATGGCGGTATAGGTCCTGACAATGTGAAAGTTCTTGCTGACAGCGGAGCGGATATAGTGGTGGCCGGCAGTTCGGTGCTCAGCTCGGAAGACCCTGTCAGCGTGATTAAAGAACTTCAGAAAGCCTGAACACGTTTTTTTCGAACTCTTCGCAAAGATATTTTTTGCCGTCATCGTGCCAGTACATCTGCTCGTGGCGGCAAAATTCTTTATAAAATTCTTCCAACTCTGCGCGGATGCCGTATTCTTTACCGGTAATCTCGCTCATGGATATAGGGTTAGGAAGGTATTCCGGCCAATTGCGCTCATTCACATTGAGTCCTATCCCTATCAGGGAGTAGTGGATCCATGGGCCGTCAAGAGTATTTTCTATAAGAATACCGCATATTTTTTTCTCCCCTACCCATATGTCGTTGGGCCATTTGATTCGGGCCGTTATTCCTTTGGACTTCAAAAAGGACAGAAGCGAAAGGGTGGTAATGCGGGTAAGATATAAGGCGTCGGCAGCGGCGAATCTTTGCGGCTTGAGAATTATCGTGAAGGTCAGATTTTTCCCGGGACTTGCGAACCATTTGTGGTCTGCTTGTCCCCGGCCTTTCTTCTGGCTGAAGGCCGCCGATACTGACAGATTGTCATAGTCGCCGATGTGCATTTTGGCATCGGAATTTGTGGATTCCAGACATTTATGCCAAGTGATATGCGGTGTTTCCATAGTGGTGCAAATTTTGTATCTTTGTCGCTGCAAATATACAAATTCCATTTATGACAAATCAAGAACTCGACGTTATAGCCGGTGCCATTTTAGACAAAAAGGGCGAGGATGTCATCTCTATTGACCTTCGTCCTGTAGGTACGGCCATAACTGACTATTTTGTAGTGTGCAGTGCCACTTCCACCACCATGGTTGACGCCATCGCGGACAATATTATCAAAGAAACGAAGGAAAAGCTTGGAATCAAGCCTCTGCGCATGCAGGGTTTGGAGAATGCATTCTGGGTTATCATAGATTTCGGACATATCGTGGTTCATGTCTTTCTTAAGGAGTACAGGGAATTCTACAGACTTGAGGATCTCTGGGCCGATGCACCACGTAAAACATATACAGACTGATGGATAAGAAAAAAATAAAGATGGTCAGGATTAATCTGTCCTGGCTGTATATTCTTCTTGTCGGCGGACTCTTCTTTCTGCTTTTTAAGGACAGGGGCGCTGCCAATCCTCAAAAAACCGAATGGGCGAGAGTTCAGGAGATGGTTTTGAGTGGGGATGTCAAGGAGATTAATTTCATACGGAACGAGTATCGCGGACTGGTGACGCTAAAAAGCCAGAGTCTTGACAAATACTTGTCTGACTTCGGTGGCACGGCTCCGTCACGTTCGCCGCATTATGTCTTTCTGGCTACAGACCATTTCGATATGGAAAAGGAAATGGCCGAACTTAACGCCAAGCTTCCTGAAGGGGAGAGCGTAAAACTGGTCGTGAGCCAAAACAGCAATGTCTGGAGTAATGTGCTCGAGTGGATTTTCCCTTTGATACTCATCATTTTAATGTATGTGATGATGTTCCGTTCATTCCGTCCTATGGGTGGCGGACAGAGTGGCCAGGGCGGCGGAGGCGGATTCAATCCGTTCAATGTCGGCAAGGCGCAGGGAAAATTGGCAGATAAGAATAAGGTGAATGTCACATTCAAGGATGTGGCCGGGCTTTACGGCGCTAAAGAGGAGGTGATGGAGATAGTTGATTTCCTAAAGAATCCTCAGAAATATACGGAACTTGGCGCGAAGATACCTAAGGGAGCGCTTCTGGTAGGCCCTCCGGGTAATGGTAAGACTCTTCTTGCGAAAGCTGTAGCCGGGGAGGCTGATGTGCCGTTCTTCTCTATGAGCGGTTCGGATTTCGTGGAGATGTTTGTCGGTGTGGGTGCGTCCCGTGTAAGGGATCTGTTCGCCCAGGCTAAGGAGAAGGCTCCGTGCATAGTATTCATAGATGAGATTGACGCTGTAGGTCGTGCCAGAGGTAAGAACGCCGGATTCTCGGGCAATGATGAAAGGGAGAATACTCTCAATCAGCTGCTTACCGAGATGGACGGATTTGGAAGCAACAGCGGTGTGATAGTGCTTGCCGCTACAAACCGTGCTGATATTCTGGATAAGGCGCTTATGCGTGCAGGACGTTTTGACAGACAGATACATGTAGATCTTCCTGAGCTTAAGGAAAGAGAGGAGATTTTCAATGTACACATTAAAGGCCTGAAGCTGGACAAGGATTTCGATGTCGCCTATATGGCCAAGCAGACCGCCGGTTTCAGCGGTGCCGATATTGCCAATGTCTGCAACGAGGCTGCGCTTGTAGCGGCCCGTAAGAATAAGACGGACATTCAGATGGAAGATTTCCTCGATGCTGTGGACAGAATAGTGGGCGGTATCGTCAAGAAAGGCTATATCCTTTCTAATGCGGAAAAGGTCACTATCGCTCATCACGAAGCGGGTCACGCCGTAACAAGCTGGTATCTGCCTCATGCTCAGCAGCTTCTTAAGGTTACGCTGGTGCCGCGAGGAAGTGCCCTTGGTGCTGCGTGGTATCTTCCGGATGACCATAAGATAGAACGTAAAAGTCAGATGATGGATGAGATGTGCTCTCTGATAGGTGGCAGGGTGGCAGAGGAGATTCTCAACGGTGAACCTTCTACCGGAGCGCAGAATGATCTTGAGCGTCTTACTAAAACTGCCTACGCTATGGTGCAGTATTATGGAATGTCAGAGAAATTCGGATATTTCAGTTATTACGATTCTACGGGCAGTTCGTATGATTTTACCAAGCCTTATTCCGAGAAGACTGCGGAATTGCTTGATGCAGAGGTGAATAAACTTGTTCGTGAGGTTCATGACAAGACCCTCGCCTTACTTAAGGAGCACGAGTCTGAGTGGAAGCAGGTAGCGGAACTTCTTCTCAGTAAAGAGGTCATCTTTGCCGAAGATGTAGAGGCTATATGCGGACCTAAGGTTAAGGATGAAACAGCTGCTTAAACGCACATTGTCGGGCGTTGTTTACGCCTTTGTCATAGCTGTGGGCCTGTTGGGCCCACAGCCTTGTTTTGCTGTCGTGTTCGGCGCTTTGAGTGTGCTGGCTTTATATGAGTTCCATAGGATGACTTTGGGCTCAGACCTGAAGGCCTCCCGTGCGCTTTTCATGGCAGGTTCGCTAGCATTTTTTCTCACTGTTTATCTTTCCCGCCTCAATTTGGCTTCACAGAGATGGATTTATGCGTCGCTGATTCCTATACTTCTGGGTGTGGTGCTTCCCATCTGGACCGAAGACCGTTCGAAATACTCAAAAATGGCTTATGCCGTCTCGGGTCTGTTTTTTACGGCTTTGCCATTGGCCTTGACTCCGGTTTTGTGCATAAATGGGGGAGAGTACAGCGGTGTGTTGCTGCTTGACATCTTTATCATAGTTTCTCTTTCCGATGTGGGTGCATATTGTTTAGGTTGTACGCTCGGTTCGCGAAAGGGTGCGCGCAAGATGGCGCCTAAGATTTCTGCCGGGAAAAGCTGGTGGGGATTCGCAGGCGGAATCGTATTCGCCTGTCTTGGCGCCTGGCTTCTGAAGGCTCTCGGTTTATTGGATAAAAGCTATTTTCACACCTTTGTCCTGGCGTCTCTTCTGAGTGTGATAGGAGATCTGGGTGATCTGGTGGAGAGTATGTGGAAGAGGAGTTTCTCTGTAAAGGATTCGGGAAACCTCATCCCCGGACACGGGGGAGTTTATGACAGACTGGATTCCATGCTGCTCGCTATCCCCGCGGCAGTGTTGTATCTCAAGATCTCCGGTCTTCTTCTATAAGCTTCAGCAGCGTATCGGCGGCTTCGTTTTCAGGAATGTGCTTTAGAACGGGCACATTTTTTTTGTATATGCTGACTTTTCCTCCGCCTTCTCCTACATAGCCCCAGTCGGCGTCTGCCATTTCACCGGGGCCGTTGACTATGCATCCCATGACGGCTATCACCACATTATCGAGGTGACTTGTCTTTCTTTTTACTTCTTCAAATGCCGCCTGCAGGTTATACATGGTGCGCCCGCATCCTGGACAGGCTATATATTCAGGTTTATAGAATTTTTTTCTGGCTGCCTGAAGTATCTCCTCTCTAAGGTATGGTTCAAGCGCGTCTTCAGGTATGTCTTCCACTTCGCCTCGCATCAGTCGCGGTCCCCAGGTACAGGCTGCATCGAGTATATGCTCTGTCCTGGTGTCAAGTTCAGAAGCCGTAGCCTGTGAATAACGTGCTGCCAGATAGGCGGCTACCGGAAGCTCCTGTTGCGGATCTTCTGTAAGTGAGACGCGTATGGTGTCGCCAATTCCTTCTTCCAGAAGCGTGGCTATCCCCACACATGATTTTATCCTGCCGCTGTCTCCGTTCCCGGCTTCAGTAACGCCCACGTGCAGAGGAAAATAAACGCCTTCTTTCTTGTACATCTCCACCAGTTCCCTATAGGCATGAACCATAGTCACGGTGTTTGATGATTTGAGAGAGACCACGACTTTGTTGAATTTGTTATCCACGCACATCTTCACCCACTCCATCGCGGCGAGTGCCATGGCGTGCGGAGTATTGCCGTAGAGGGACGTGATATATTCTCCCAATGATCCGTGGTTGACCCCTATCCTTATGGCTGTCCCGTTTTCTTTGCATACTTCGATAAGGTGTGCAAATTCTTCGCGTGCCTTGAGGTGATCCTTATGGAAATTGCCGGGATTGATTCTCACTTTGTCCACGAAAGGAGCTACGGCTATGGCAGTTTGTGATGAAAAATGTATGTCCGCCACTATAGGGGTCAATATGCCCTGTCCTCGCAGAATCTCACGTATGTTCTTTATATGAGGGACATCCTGCATGCCGGGAACGGTGAGCCTGATAAGTCCTGCACCTGCCTTTGCAAGTCTTACGCACTGTTCTATACAGGCATTTTCATCGTCAGTGTGAGTGTTGCACATCGTCTGTATGACGATGGGGAGTCCCTTTCCGAGCTCTACTCCCGGATTACCTATCTTTACCATAGACTATTTCTTTTGCCTGGCGTTTGAGATCGGCGTTGGTGGTGCCGAAACGCTTGCCTAATTGTATGTGAACCCCGGCAGATATTATTATGTCGAGAGGATATGCATATCTGTAATATACGCTGTTAAGCGCTTCGTAATCAGACCCTGTAGGGTAGAGGGAATTGGCCGTGAAGATGCTGGAAAGTCCATAGCGAAGCTGTGCGTTCACGTGAAACTCAAAAGGGTCGAACACCAGGGCCAATCCTACTCCTCCCTGAAAACCGTAATCCCAGCGTATGTCCGTGTTGTAGAAGGCCGTTTTGTATGACGCGTCCACATTATCGCCGGTCCTTTCCACGCTTAGCCTGTAGCCTCCGTATATGCCAATCCCGGCGTAAGCCTTGCTGTGAAGCCCGTCACGGTGAACCTGCATCATGAAGGGTACTTCGACCACGTCCATTTTCATGGCCGTGCTTTTTTCCACCGGGTAGGTGTACGTGTCTCCTGTCTCTTTATTTTCTTTGAAATGGTAGCCTTCGTGTCCATATTCCACACCTATGCTCCATCCGAAGTAGGGCAGGTAGTTGAACATTTTTTCGTAGTGGGTGAAGGTAAGGGAGTAGTGTCCGAGTGCGAGATCCCTCTGCTGGCTGTGGCTTGGCGAGAACTGCATTCCGGTGAGGGTCACTCCATAATTGAATCCGATCATGGAGTAGTCGTTTATCTTGGTAGAGAAATTCACCTGTACCGTATCCAGATATTCGTCCGGCCAGGACATTATGATGCTGTCCTTTTGCGGTTCCTGTCCCAAAGCATAAAAAACGGAAAACAGAAGTGATACTATGGCTGCGACTGTTTTTTTCATGCTTTACTTGAGATCTTTAATGGTAATGGTCTGCGTGAGTTCCGTAGCTGCTGGAAGGTTGAGGAACTCTTCGTCGTCGCTGACCTTGAAGAACACTACTTTTTCCGGCTGACGTTTAAGCAGCAGGTCTCCCGTGTCCACCATGGAGTTGTTGTTGTAGTCGAAAGTGATTCTTACTGAATATTTTCCTTGTTTAAGATACGGGAATGTCAGTTCACTGTCCTTGTCTATGATATAGGAGCGCAGTGTCTTGTCCCTTTTTTCACTTAGAAGGTCCACGATGATTTTGCTGTCAACCCCTTCCATCTTCAGTATGATGGTACTCAGCTGGTCGTCCTTTGGAAGCGATACCTTCACTTCGGTGCTGTCATTGTAGAATCCGTTGATGTCCCTGAATGTCCGGTTTGGCACTTTCAGGAAATATTCGTACCCCGGAAGAATCTTTTCCGTGGGTCTTATGGTGTAGTGCCTCAGGTTAAGAGAGTCTCTCTCGACGGTAAACGTGCCTTTGGATTCCTTCTGCTTAGGATTGATGTATCGGAACTTCAGCGAATCGAAGTCTGCGTTGATTATAGGGTAGTCGAAGTCCAGTTCGAATCCTTTCTGCTCCACGTTCTCAGGCGTCGCCGTGAGTTTGTATACGCATATGGTGTCTTCGTGCTTGAGATTCATTCGCGCAGCACGTCCGCTCTTTTTCGGTAAAGCCCCCTCTATGAACATAGGGTAGTGCTCTGTCGCGCTTTCATAAACGTGTGTGGAGTCGTTGGTTTTGCGGTAGGAAACGTATAGCTGGAGCGTATCGGGAGTGCGTCTTCTGTCGTTTATCCAGATTTCCAGACTGTCACGGCGCAGGTTGAATTGGCTTATCAGTCTGTCTGCCTTATACCCCTTGACCCACAGGGAGTCTATCCACGCGTCCTTGGCCGAGAACGTCACGTGCATTCTTCTGTCAGCGGTGCGTGCCTTATTCATAAGCTTCTGTGATGTGTTCTCCTCTTTGAAGAGCCTGATTTCGTACTCACTTTTTCGGGCGCGGCATTCAAGGGTGTCTTTCGCGTCGTATTTCTGCATTTCCTTGAGAGTGTCGTTTACCCATAGGACAGGGCGAATAAGAGAATCGACGAATCCTACCTGTTCCGTTTCCATCTGGTAGATATTGTCATTGTTCTCGTCTTTAATGGCATATAGCCTGTAAAGAGTGTCCGGAATGTATGGAATGCAGAAATATCCCCAGTCATCGGTCTTGGTGGCGGCAAACGGGCGTGTCTTGAATATGGCCGAATCGCTATGGTCCTTGTAGAGCATTACGGTGGCTCCCTTCACCGGCATGAGGGTGTTGCAGTCCCTGACGGTGCCGGTAACGAGCATTGAATCTATCTTATCACCGGTAGAAAACACATAAGTGTAGCCGGGGAACATGTTACCTTCATTGTTGTCCGCGAGAGCATCGGTGAAATTCAGCGTATATGTCACGCCTGTCTGTAGAGGTTCGTCGAATGTAACGACTATTCCTTTACCTTTCACCTTGGCCTTAGGCGCTTTCTTCTGAGGCGGAGACAGGAATATGTTCTGCTGATTCTTTATGGTGACATATTCGTCGAATCCGAATTCCAGCCGGGTCTTGGCAGTATCCACATTGGTGGCTCCCGGTTCCGGTTTGGTCCAATACAGGGCTGGCGGTATGGTGTCTTTCGCACCTCCTGTAGGCGCCTGAGTCGTATTGGCGCAGGAATGCATGAAAAAAGTAGGGGACAGCAGGCAGAGCGCCGATGCCAGAGGAATCGCGATGTCTTTAAGACGTGTTCTCATTACAGTTCTATTCTGGATACGCTCTGTATCCCTTTGATTTTGCTTATGCTTTCGATGAGTTTTTCAAGAGTGTCTCTGTCTTTGACGAGAAGCTCTATGGTGCCCTCGAATACTCCCCGATCCGTGCTTAGCGAGAGATTGCGCATATTTATGCCAAGCGACAGGGATACCAGGGAAGTTATGTCATTCAGAAGACCCACTCTGTCCAGTCCCTTGAGGTTTATTTTGACAGGGAAGTCCAATTGGCCTGCCTTGTCGTCCCACTGCACGCGGACAAGCTTGTCTCCGTGCGTGCTTCCGAGGCTTTCCAGGCATGGGCAGCTCTTCTTGTGCACGACTATCGTTCCGTCAGGGTAGGTGACACCTATTACGGGGTCGCCGGGAATAGGGTTACAGCAAGGGGCGGACACGTAGTGCGTATCTCCCACTATTACTATTCTCTCGGCAGGCTTGTTGAGCAGATTGTTGTTTGTGGCAGTCATCAGAGCTTCCGCCTTTTCTTTATCTTCCGGAGCATTCTCCTTAATATATTCGAGAACCCGTCTCTTGGCGTCCTGCGTCTTTAAGAATTCAAGCCAATCAAGATGCGGAGTGGCATTCTCGGCGGTGATTATCTCCACCTGATCCCCCTGTCTGAGCACTTGAGAGAGCGCGCAGAGCTTCATGTTGATTTTCGCAGCTATGGCGTGGTGTCCCATCTGTGTATCGGTCAGATATGCGAAATCCAGTGCTGTCGCACCTTTCTGTATGCTTTTCTGATTCCCCAGCGGAGTGAATACCACTATGTCGCTTGACAGGAGATCCTGATGTATGATGTCCAGCAGTTCGAGAGTGCTCACATCCGGGCTCTTGATGATTTCCTGAACCTTGTCCAGCCATTTGTCCATCTCGCTGTCGTTCTCGGAGATATAGCCGTCTTTTTTGTAGGCCCAGTGCGCCGCGATTCCCTTCTCCGCTATGTCGTCCATTCGTTTGGAACGTATCTGCACCTCTACCCATACGCCTCCTTT
This sequence comes from Lachnospiraceae bacterium, assembly GCA_963654805.1. Lineage (GTDB taxonomy): Bacteria > Bacteroidota > Bacteroidia > Bacteroidales > UBA932 > Cryptobacteroides. The sequence continues at coordinate 24,750 of CAVKBL010000007.1, forward strand.
GCTCATCAGTGTACAGTGAAGAGCCTCGTATCCGTTGCTCTTAGGTTGTTTGATCCAGTCTCGAAGTCTGTCCTGTTGATATCGGTAAAGGCTTGTCACTGTGGCGTATATGTCGTAGCATTGCTTTCTCTCCTTGATAGGGTCGTCAGATTTGGGACTGAAGATTATCCTGATGGCGTACAGGTCGAAAACCTGCTCGAAGGTGACGTGCTTCGTGTTCATCTTTCTCCAGATGGAGTAAGGCGTCTTGATGCGCTTCTTTATCTCGAATTCGTATCCGTCCTCCGTAAGCGCCTGTCTGATAGGCTCTATAAAGTCATCTATGATCTGAGACTTTTCCTTCAGAGCCGTGTTCGTCAACTGCGTTATTCTGTTGTACTCATCCGGCTCCTTGTATTTGAGCCAGATGTTTTCCATCTCGGTCTTTATGCTGTAAAGTCCCAGCCTGTGCGCAAGCGGGATGAAAAGGTACATCGTCTCCGACAGAATCTTCTCCCTCTTGTGCTCGGGCATGAATTCTATGGTCCTGCAGTTATGCAGGCGGTCTGCCAATTTTATCAGGACCACCCTCACATCATCATTGAGCGTGAGCAGTATCCTCTTGAAATTCTCGGCCTGCAGGCTTGGCATCTCGATGGAAGTGTTCTTCGTACGGTCTTCATTGTCAAGTACGGTCTTGATTTTGGTGAGTCCGTCCACCAGAGAGGCCACCTTGTCGCCGAACAGGCTGCGAATGTCTTCGGTGGTGTACTCCGTGTCTTCCACTACATCGTGCAGAAGTGCCGCAGTGATGGATTTATATCCCAGTCCGATATCGCTCACCACTATCTTGGCCACCTCGATAGGGTGTATGATATATGGTTCGCCGGAACGCCTTCTGACATTCTTGTGCGCTTCATTGGCAAAGTCGAAGGCCTTCTGCACCACGGCCAGTTCTTCCTCGTCTCTGCATCTTTGCCTGGCCAATTCCTTTAGCCCGGCATATTCTTCTTCTATGATCTTGTAGTCGTTTTCGTCAAATTCCGTACTTTTCATACACTACTCCTAAAATAGGCTAAGTTCAGATATGTTGTCGGTCTCCGTTTCATTCTCCTGCTCCGGGAGCATGGAACGGAATTCCTGTTCATTGATTATAGGGATATTAAGTTGTTCGCATTTCTTTAATTTCTCCGGCCCCGGTTTCGTGCCGCAAAGCAGAAAACTGGTCTTGCCGCTAATCGAAGAAGAATTTTTGCCTCCGTGCCTTTCGATAAGAGCCTTCATTTCATCCCGGCTTATGGAGAAATTGCCGGATATGACTATGGTTTTGTCTTTCAGGGCTTCCGACGTATTTCCGGTAGCGGTTTCGCTAATGGTGAAGTGCAGACCTGCCGCTTTCAGTTTTTCTATCTGGCTTATCTGTTCAGGGTCGCGGACGAAATTATATATGCTTTCCGCTATGACGTCTCCCACATCTTTGACGGCGCTGATTTCCTCTTTCCCGGCGGAGATGATGGCATCCATGCTGCCGAAGTGCCTGGCCACCTCACGGGCGGTCTGCTCCCCGACATATCTTATGCCAAGCGCGAAAAGAACTCTTTCGAAAGGTACTTTCAGCGATTCGTGCAGAGAATCCAGAAATCTGAGAGCCGAACGCTCCTTCCAGCCGTCCAGAAGCACTAGGTCATGGGCCGAAAGGGCGTAAAAATCCGACGGCCTGAGAACAAGTCCTCTTGTATATAGCTGGTCTATAGTCGATTCTCCGGCAAGTATGTCCATGGCTTTTCTGGAGGTGAAATGAAGTAGCCGTCCTTTTATCTGCATGGGGCATCCCTTGTTGTTGGGGCAGAACCATTTGGCTTCTCCGTCCACTCTGACAAGCGGAGTATGACAGTCCGGGCACAGGGAAGGGAATACCTCCGTATGGCTGTCATCCAGGCGCAGGGAAAGTTCGACTCCGGTGATTTTGGGAATAATCTCTCCGCCTTTCTCCACGTACACGCTGTCGCCCACTCTTATGTCCATTATGGACATCTGGTCGGCGTTGTTGAGTGTCGCTCTTTTGACTGTCGTTCCTGCCAATTGGACAGGCTCCAGATTGGCCACAGGGGTGACGGCACCGGTACGTCCCACCTGATAATCTATGCTGAGCACTTTGGTACAGGCCTGTTCCGCCTTGAATTTGAAGGCCACCGCCCAGCGTGGCGACTTGGCCGTGTATCCGAGCTCTCTCTGGTATTCGAGCTCGTTTATTTTTATCACTATGCCGTCCGTAGCGTACGGGAGAGTTTTTCTCGCTGAATCCCAATAATCTATATAAGAGAGGATTTCGTCTATGTTAAGGCATATCCTGTTATGCTGAGAGATGGGAAGGCCCCAGCTTCGAGCCATCTCAAGCAGAGCGGAGTGGGATGCGGCCAGGTCTTCAGCTATGCTCTGGGCGGGAATATGATAGAGAGTGCAGTAAAGGGAGCGTCTGGCCACTTCCGCAGGGTCAAGAAGCTTAAGCGAGCCGGAAGCTGCGTTTCGCGGATTGGCGAAAGGAGCCTCTTCGTTACGGATTCTTTCTTCGTTCAGAAGGTCGAATGACTTGTAAGGCATCAGGACTTCTCCTCTTATCTCGAATTCGTCAGGATAGTCTCCGTGAAGAATGTGGGGAATGTTGGATATCCTTTTGGCATTTGCGGTGATATCGTCTCCCATTTTTCCGTCGCCTCTGGTGAGAGCGCGGACAAGACGCCCGTGCGTATAGGTCAGACAGATGGCTGTGCCGTCGAATTTCAGTTCACAGCAGTAGGTGAATTTCTTTCCGTTCAGAAGTTTTTCCGCCCTGGAGACGAATTCCATTATGTCTTCTCGCGAGTATGTGTTCGCCAGCGACAGCATGGGGTACTTGTGCGCACGCTGTTTGAATCCCGCTGACGGTCCTTCCCGCTCTATGTCAGAGCCGACTTTCTGTGTAGGGGAGTCCGGGTCATAGAATTCCGGGTAGTCTTTCTCAAGAGCTTCGAGTTCATGCATGAGCATGTCGAATTCCACATCGGAGATTACGGGGGCATTATCTACATAATACCTCTTGCTGTTCTCCCAAAGTGTCTTTCTGAGGAATTCTATCCTGCTTTTCGCCGCGTTTCGCTCCATAAACGCCAAATATACTCATTTTCTTCGAATAATTTTGCTAACTTGCGCTCCGTTTGAAAAATACGAGTTAGTAGTCAAACAGATATATTATGAAAAAATTTCAAATTGTCATGTCAGCAGCATTAGTGGCAGCAGTGTCTGCTTGCTCCTCATCAAAGAGCGAAAAAGTGCCGGCAATAGATCTTGCCAATCTGGACACTTCCGTGTCTCCAGCTGAAGATTTTTATCAGTATGCCACCGGAGGATGGCAGAAGAATCATCCTCTTAAACCTGAGTATTCACGCTATGGCTCCTTCGATGTTCTCCGGGAGAATAACGAGATCCGTCTTAACGAGCTTTTCCAGGGTCTGGGCAATGAGAAGGCGGAAAAAGGTTCTGTCCGTCAGAAGATCGCGGATCTCTATGCCATGGGTCTTGACTCCACCAGGCTCAATGCCGAGGGAATTAATCCTGTCAGGCCTTATCTGGAGGAATTGGCAAAGGTCAGCGATGTCCCTTCGTTTGTAAAGGCTATGGCTGATATGGAGCTCCATGGTGAAAACGGCTGCTGGGGTGTATATGTCTCTGCCGATATGGTGGATAATTCGAACAGCGTCCTGTATCTGGGAGAATCCGGCTTGTCTATGGGTAACAGGGACTATTATCTGAAAAAGGAGAATGCTGCTCTTCGTGATGGGTATCTGGCCTTTCTGGAGAAGATATTCACTCTCGCAGGGGATCCGAAGGCATCCCAGAAGGCTCGCGACGCTTTCGATTTCGAGATGCAAATTGCTGTCCCATATTGGTCTATGGTTCAGCAGAGGGATATCGAAGCTCAGTATAACCCGACAGACGTGAAGGTGCTTTACAAGACTTATCCGCACCTTCATCTCGACCTTTATCTGCAAGCCATGGGCATTCCGGAGCAGAAGAGTATAGTGGTCGAACAGCCTTCATACTTCAAGGCTCTTGATAAGATTATCGCCCGCACGGATCCTGCGGTTCTCAGCCATTATCTGCAGGCACAGCTTCTGAGCGGAGCTTGCGGTGCTGTGAGCGACGATTACTATGCCGCTTCATTTGAATTCTTCTCTCGTCAGATGTCAGGGGTGCAGGAGCCTAAGCCACGCTGGAAACGCGCCATGCAGGTTCCTAATTCGCTTCTGGGAGAGGCTGTGGGTGAGATGTATGTAGAAAAGTATTTCCCGGAAAAGGATAAGCGGAACATGCTTAAAATCGTGCATAACATTCAGGACGCGCTCTCTCAGCACGTAGCTTCACTTGACTGGATGAGCGAGCAGACCAAGGCCAGGGCTCAGGAGAAACTTTCTTCCTTCATCATAAAGATAGGCTATCCTGACAAGTGGAAGGATTATTCGGCTCTTGCCATAGATTCGGAAAAGTCTTATTATCAGAATCTTCGTGAGGCTGCCTTGTGGATGTCACAGGATAACCTTTCCAAGCTTGGCAAGCCGGTAGACAAGACAGAGTGGGGTATGACTCCGCAGACAGTCAACGCCTACTATAATCCGTCGACTAACGAAATCTGTTTCCCTGCCGGTATCCTTCAGCCTCCGTTCTATAATCCGGATGCCGATGATGCAGTGAATTATGGAGCTATAGGAGTGGTCATAAGCCACGAGATGACACACGGTTTCGATGACCAGGGTCGTCTTTTCGACAAAGACGGAAACCTTAACAACTGGTGGACAGAGGAAGATGCAGCCGCATTCGAGGCTAAGGCTCAAAAGCTTGTCGCTCAATTTGATGCAGTAGAAGTCCTTCCTGGACTTAATGCCAATGGAGGCGCTACGCTCGGAGAGAATATCGCAGATCAGGGAGGTCTTCGTGTAGCCTATACGGCCATGCAGAATTCATTTGCAGGAAATCATCCTGCTGACAAGGACGGCTTTACCGCTGAGCAGAGATTCTATATAGGATATGCCACTCTTTGGGGACAGAACATAACGGACGAAGAGAGCAAGCGTCTTACGCTTCAGGATGTCCACTCGCTCGGTTGCAACAGAGTGAATGTCACGCTCAGGAATCTGGATGATTTCTTTACGGCATTCGGTATTAAAGAGGGGGACAAGATGTTCCGCCCGGAAGAAGAAAGGGTAGTTATCTGGTAACGGATAACTACTTCTTTTCAGTCTGAAGATGCCACATCCTGTGGCCTAAAAGGGAGGTGCTTTCCTTTTGCTTGAATCCAAGCTTTTCGTAGAGTTCTTTGGCTTTGGTGTTATTCTCATCAACCAACAGACCTACAATGGGATGCCCTTTTGAAAAAGCCATGTCGCGCATTTGAAGAAGAAGTTTACTGCCTAAACCTTTACCACGAAACTGCGGTAATATGCCCAGGGAGTCGATATAGAATTCGTCTTCCTGGGTTTCTTTTTCGATGTTGGCTTCCCGCCCCGTTTTCTCTTTGATAATGGACAGGGTGTTGCTTCTCAGAATTGGACTTTGGGCGCCGTCATATCCGCATACAGCTCCGACCGGAATCCCTTCCAGTTCGGCTATGATAGTATTCTTGAAACTGTAAAGGGAGTCTTCGCTTTTCGCTATGTCTTCGAAGATATGCAGATAATCTTCTCCGAGATAATTCTCGGAGCATTCTTTTCCGAAAGCCATGGCCAACACTTCCGCTATGAGCGGAGCGTCTTCTTTCTTGGCGGATCTGTAGCTTACGCAAGGTCCCTGATTTTTCATAAGCCGAGAAGTTTGGCCCGGCTGAGCAGGCAATCTCCTATGCCGGCAGCTGTGAGACCGAGTTTTGAAAATTGGAATTTGGTGTCGGAACTTACTTTTGAAAGCGAGAACCTGTTTACGGCTGTCTTTACCGGCAGCATCAAGTAGTCTTTTCCTACTATGAGGCGTCCGCCTATCACGACCAGTGAAGGGTTGAAGATGTTGATGACACCGGCAATTCCCTGTCCGAGCGTAGCTCCGACCTGTTCTATACCTTCGATTGCCAGGATATCTTCGTCTTTCACGGCGTTAAGAATCTCGTCAAGAGTGATTTCTCCGTTCTTCTCGAAGATGGGTGCCAGAGTGGACTTGCGCCCCTGTTTCAGTTTCTCGAGAATTATCCTGTGGAGTGCCCAACCGGATGCGCCGGTCTCCAGACAGCCTATCTTGCCACAGCGGCAGATTATGTTGTTGTCCAGCGAAGGGAAATGTCCTATCTCTCCGGAGAAGCCGGATTTACCGTAATATAGTGCGCCGTTGAGAATCATTCCCATGCCAAGTCCCCAGGACAGATTGATGAAGATGAGATCGCTCTCCTTACCGGAATCCATAGTCATATATTCTCCGTATGCCATGGCGCGTGAGTCATTTTCTATGGTGACCGGCACTCCGAGCTGCTGCTCGAAAAGGTTTTTCATCGGTATGTCGTCACTGACGAAATAGGTCAGCGAATAACCTTTCTCAGGGTTGACCCTTCCGGACAGACTTACTCCCACACCCAGGACCTTATCCCAGTCTATGCCCTTGGCTCCGACTTCGTCCTTGACTTTGGCACATATCTTCTTGAATGAATCGGCATTGGCCTCCAGGACGAACGGTATGTCCTGAATGAAATATACCAGATTGCCCTTGAAATCACATATGGCTATATGAAAATGCTGTCTGCTTACATCTACGCCTATGAAATAGCCGGCACTTGGATTGAGCCCGTATGTGCTTGGACGTCTTCCGCCTTTGGTGTCGACTTTTCCTTCGTCCTGCAGCAAACCTTCTTCAATCATCTCGCTAAGAAGCTTGGTCGTGGTCGGAACGCTTGTAGCCAATTCTTTACTGAAATCGGCTATGCTGTTAGTGTTGTTTTTTATGCACAGGCGCAATATCTCTTTCTTAAGCAAGGTGTTTTTAGCACCGTCATTCAAAAAGGTTCCCATTTAGTTAGATTTAAATTTTTATTCTTCGCGCAAATTTATAAAATTTTTGGTTATATTTGGGCCTGTTTTGAAAAATAAGGGGATGAGAGGTAAAAAAATCATCAGACTTAAGAAAAATTTCACTTTCGGTATGCGGGCCAAACTTAATCTGAGTTTCGGCGCCATAGCCGTAGTCCTGCTGATTTCAAGCGTAATAGCCATTCTCGAATATAGAAAGATGAGTTCCTATATGTCCGAACTCATCGCGAAGGATGTCAAATGCATAAGCGTCGTAAGAAGCCTTGGAGATGTTTCCAACGAATATAATCACGATATTCTGGCCCTTATCGGCGACGGTTCTCTCAAGAGTCTTCCGGATTTCGACGCTCCGTTCTTTATGAACACCTGCGATTCGCTACGGGACGCCATAGCGCATAATTCCATACTCCCCCTTGCAGATTCTGTGGAGTACTCCTATTCCGCATATATGCTTGCTTCTATGGAACTTGAAGAGGTGGTGAAGTCGGATTTCATAGATACCCGGGACTGGTATTTCGACAGGCTTCAGCCCAGATATGACCGCCTCCGTTCAGATATCGACGCGCTCATGTCATCGCTTTATAAAGATCTGCACGCTCACACGAGAGATTTCGACAGCGGGTTCTACAGAAGCATCATTCCGGGAAGCGTGGCCGTGATCGTGGCCCTGCTGCTGGTAATCATGCTTCTATATTTCATAAATTCGTATTATATCCGTCCACTGCTTTCCATACACAAGGGGTTGGGCAGTTATCGCTCTTTCAATAAGAAATATGGAGTGGATTTCGAAGGCGACGACGAATTGAAGGATATAAACGAAGGTATAAAGGAACTGTGCGACGAGAATCAGAAACTCCGTGGCCGCATAACACAGCTTCGTAAAGATAAACCTGTTGTGTGAGATGTTCTACGATGAATTCCTGAAGGCTTTTTCATACGAACCTACATCTTGTCAGGACTCTCTATTCAGAAAAGTCGATGATTTTCTGTCTTCTGACGACGGTGACATTCTGGTGGTGAACGGTTATGCCGGAACGGGAAAGACGTCGGCTGTCGCTGCCATAATAAATGCATTGATTAAACTTCGTTTCAACTGCGTCCTGCTTGCCCCTACCGGTCGTGCCGCCAAAGTTCTGAGTCAGGCTTCGGGACGGCAGGCGTCGACTATCCACAAGGGAATCTACAGGCAGAAAGGCGTGGGGGAAGGCGGCTGGGGACAGTTCAGTCTGGCCCCGAACAAGTGCAAGCATACTCTTTTTGTGGTCGATGAGGCCTCGCTCATTGGCATAGATTCTTCTTCCCAGGCCAATTTCGGCTCGGGGGACCTGCTCTCTGATTTGGTGCGTTTTGTCCGTGCGGGGAATGATTGCAGGCTTCTTCTTGTGGGTGACAGCGCGCAGCTGCCTCCTGTAGGTATGGATGAAAGTCCTGCTCTCAGCACGGATTATATGGATGAATTCGGCGGAGTGAGCTATGCTTCTTTAGTGAGTGTAGTGCGTCAGGCGGCAGAGTCGGGGATACTTGTGAACGCCACGAATCTGAGAATGAATCTCGATGCGGGGAGATTGGCATTGAAGACTGCGGGTTATCCTGATGTGCAGAGGGTCAGCGGAGAGGAGTTGGTGGAGACGCTCACTCAGGCTTACGACAGGTTCGGAGAGGAACAGACCATAGTGGTATGCAGATCTAACCGCAAGGCCATAAGATATAATCTCGGAATACGCTCCATGGTGCAGTTCAAGGAAGAAAAGCTTCTGCGCTCGGACACGCTTATGATAGTGAAGAACTGCTATCAGTTTGTGGATGAGAATTCTGCCATGGGGTATATTGCCAACGGCGATGTGGCAAGACTTGACAAGATAGGTTCATACGAACAGCGTTATGGCCTGCATTTCGCTACGGCACATCTCACTTTTCCCGATTACGACGACCAGACTGTGGTGGCCAAAGTCCTGCTGGATACTCTTGAAAGTGAGTCCGCAAGTCTTACTGCCGCTCAGCAGGAGGCTCTCTATGAAGGTGTCAATGCGGATTACGCGCATATCGCTTCCAAGAAGAAACGCTATGAACAGGTGAGAGAAGATCCGTATTATAATGCTCTTCAGCTTAAATATGCCCAGGCCGTAACTTGCCATAAGGCCCAGGGAGGCCAATGGGATTGTGTGTTCATAGATTGCCCGTTCTGGGAAGATGGATTCAGCAGGGATGATCTCAAATGGATGTATACGGCTCTCACGAGAGCAAGTAAAATGGTATACCTGGTTAATTTTAAAGATTCGTATTTTTGTGATTGAAATGAAAAAAATATATGCCCTTGTCGGCATCGCACTTTTTTTCTGTGCAGGCGCCGGCGCACACAATTATAATGAGACTCCTTCTCCAGACGGTAAGAAACTTGCCTTTACCAAGGAAGATAATAATCTCTATGTCCGGGACCTTTCTTCCGGTCAGGAGACGCGTCTGACCGGAGACGGAAGCAAAGTGATACTTAACGGCTATGCCTCCTGGGTCTATTATGAAGAAATATTCGGAAGAGCTTCGAATTATAAGGCTTTCTGGTGGAGTCCGGATTCGAAAAAATTGGCATTCTACCGTTTTGATAACAGCGATGTGGCGATGTTCCCCATCTATTCTCCTTTCGGGCAGCAGGGAAGCTTGAACCGCACGCGTTATCCCAAGGCAGGTCAGACGAATCCCGATGTTAAGGTAGGGGTAATTTCTCTGGATGACAAGACTCTCCGATGGGCTGATTTTGACTATACTCTGGACCAGTATTTCGGAACGCCTTTCTGGGGTGATGACTCCGAAAGGCTCTTCGTGCAGTGGATGCCGCGTGTACAGCAGGAACTCAGACTCTATGCAGTGGATGCCGCAGACGGAAGCCTGGAGACGGTGTACGATGAAAAATATCCTACTTGGGTTACTTGGATGCAGGACATGCTGTTCTCTTCGAAGGGTCTTTATATGGTCCGGAATTTCGAAAGCGGATGGCAGCAGATATATTTTCTCTCTTATGACGGGAAGGACTTTGTCCGTCTGACCGACGGAAAGAACTGGAGAGTGGAGCTGCTCAAACTCGATGAGAAAAAAGGCGATGTCTATTTCAAAGCCTATAGGGACAGTGATGTGCATGCATGTTTATATAAGGTTGATTCAAAGGGTAATATCACTCTTCTTAGTGAAAAGACCCTTCATGCTGGTAAGGTCGACATCGCAGATGACTTCCGTTCATATAGCGTGGAGTGCTCAGATATAAACACTCCTCCTGTCCTGTATAAGTATGTGTGGAAGAAGGGCGGGTTCATACAGAAATCGAAAACGCCAAGCAACACGGCTCTGCCTGAGGACAGACCGCTTTGGGAGATAAGATATCTTGCGATGGAAGATGGCCTCGAGGTTCCAGCTGCTGTCAGCCTTCCTAAAGATTTCGACGCATCCAAGAAATATCCTGTGGTGATAGAAATATACGGAGGTCCTGACACTCCTTATGTAAGGGATTACTGGAGAGGCTATTCCCAGAGGGTAATGTGGTATTATAACCACGGTATCATACGTGTGGTGGCTGATACCAGGGCGGCCGGACATAACGGAAGAGCAGGCGTTGACCTTATCTATAGGGATCTTGTAAGTGTCCCGGTGGCTGATTGTCTGACCTGGGCCAAGTATCTTGCATCCCTTGAGTATGTCGATGCCGGCCGCATAGGGGTGGAAGGCTTTTCTTTCGGGGGCACCATGACGACTATGCTCGTGATGAATTACCCGCAGTATTTCAAGTGCGGTGTCGCCGGAGGGGGAGTGTATGATTGGACTTTATATGACACCCATTATACGGAGCGTTTTATGGATACTCCCCAGAATAATCCGGAGGGTTACCGCCGTGCCTGCGCGCTGAACTATGTAGAACATTACGACGACTCCCGTTCTACTCTTAAGCTCACCCACGGAACAGGCGACGACAACGTCCACTTTCAGAATACTCTTCAGTTGGTGGATGCTCTGCAGAAGGCTGACAAGCAATTTGAACTGATGATATATCCGGACGGGATGCACGGTTATCGCGGATATCAGGGGAAACACGATTTTCATGCTGACTGCATGTTTTGGACAGAACAATTTAATCTTTAATTATATGGCAGATTACAAGACGATTGCTCAAAGCTGGCTGGGACCAGACTTTGACGAGACTACCAGAGCCGAGGTGAAGGCCCTTATCGAAGGAGACCAGACAGCTCTTGAGGATGCTTTTTACAGAAATCTTGAATTTGGCACGGGTGGACTTCGCGGCATTATGGGCGTGGGAACCAACCGTATGAATGTTTATACAGTGGCTATGGCTACTCAGGGCTTGGCAGAATATATACTGGAACACGCTCCGGAAGGCAACCGAAAGGTGTGCATATCTTTCGACAGCCGCAATCATAGCCGGGAATTCGCGAAGATAACCGCCGATGTGCTTACCTCCAACGGAATCGATGTCTTTCTTTTTGATGACATACGTCCTACCCCGGAGCTGAGCTATTCCATCAGACTTAAAGGCGCTACGGCTGGAGTAATGGTAACAGCATCGCATAACCCTAAAGAATACAACGGTTATAAAGTGTTCTGGAGCGACGGCGGACAGATTACCTCGCCGGTAGACAAGCAGATAGTGGAGCAGGTTAATAAGATCACTTCACCGTCGCAGGTCAAATTCACTGTCACCGGAAAGGCTGGTACGCTTACTATGATGGGCTCCGACGTGGATGAATGCTATCTTCGTGATATTCTTTCTCTTACACTCGGCAAGGGGATTGACGAAAAACATTCTGACCTTAAGATTGTCTATACTCCGCTGCACGGGTGCGGAGTCAAGCTCGTTCCGGCCACTCTGTCGGCTCTCGGATTCAAGAATATAGTTCACGTGCCGCAACAGGATGTATCGGACGGTAATTTCCCTACAGTGGTTTCACCTAACCCTGAAGAGCCGTCGGCTTTGAAGATGGCGATAGAAAAGGCCGACGAATGCGGGGCCGATCTGGTTATCGCCACCGATCCCGATGCGGACAGAATGGGTATCGCCGTAAGGAATGACCAGGGAAAGATGGTCCTTTTCAACGGTAATCAGACCGCATCGCTCATGACATACTACATCCTTTCCCGTCTTAAGGAGCAGGGTAGACTCACTCCGGGCAAATACTGTGTCAAAACTATTGTAACTACGGAACTTATTCGCGAGATATGTGACAGTTTCTCAGTTCCTGTCTATAATGTCCTGACGGGCTTCAAATACATAGCCGAGGTCGTAAAACGCCACGAGAATGACGGTGAATTCATCTGCGGCGGTGAGGAAAGCTACGGATTCAATGTGGGACAGTTTGTCCGCGACAAGGATGCGCAGATAGCTTCCGCCATCATAGCCGAGACCGCCAGCTGGGCAGCGGAGCAGGGGCTCACTCTTTATACTCTCATGCAGAAGATATACAAGGAGTACGGTTACCGCAAGGAGGCTCTCGTGAGCGTGGTGAAAAAAGGCAAGAGCGGCTCCGAAGAGATACAGAAGATGATGTCCGACTTTCGCTCAGAGCCTCCTAAGACGCTTTGCGACAGCCCTGTAACTAAGGTCGTGGATTATCTGCAGACAGAAAAGACCCATCTTCCTTCAAGCAATGTCCTCCAGTTCTTTGATCAGGACGGCGACGTGGTAAGTGTACGTCCTTCGGGAACGGAGCCTAAGATAAAATTTTATTTCGGTGCCAAGGGAGATGACGCGGACGCCAAGATAGAGCGTCTCAAAGAGCAGTTCGCCCGCTGAGTATATAGTGTTCACACCATTGTTTAAGCTCGCATTCTCCGCACAGGGGGGTGCGGGCTTTGCATATGTAGCGGCCGTGAAGGATAAGCCAATGGTGCGCCTTCGGACGTAATTCTTCGCGAATATGCCTTTCCAGATCCTTCTCTACGGCTTCCGGAGTCTTTCCTCGGCTCAGGCCAATTCTATGCGCCACTCTGAACACGTGCGTGTCCACGGCAATCACCGGCTTGTCATAGATTATGGAGGCTACCACATTGGCCGTTTTTCTTCCGACCCCGCTGAGCGAAGTTAATTCGTCTATTTCGCTAGGTATCACTCCGGAAAACTTCTCTGTTACTTGATTTGCCATCTTAACCAGATGCTCAGCCTTGGCATTAGGATAGGAGATTGAGCCGATTATGGAACGCACGTCGCGGACCTCTGCCGCGGCCAGGTCTTCCACAGATGGGTATTTTTCAAAAAGAAGGGGAGTCACCATATTCACGCGCCTGTCTGTGCATTGGGCGGACAGAATGACAGCGCATATGAGCTGATACGGACTGTTGAAATTCAGCTCGCTTTCCGGAGCCGGGACATTTTTTTGAAAATATTCCAGAATATGATGGAATCTTTCTTTACGAGTCATCTCTGACCTGTTCTGAAAGTTTGCAAGATTCGTTTTCGCAGATATAGATTTTCCCCGGGTGCCTTTCGATTATTCCTCTGTCGTGCGTGATCATGACTATGGCTGTGCCTTGGGTCTGGTTCAAAGAGGAGAAAAGCTGCATTATTCCTTCGGCCGTATCATAATCCAGGTTGCCTGTCGGCTCATCTGCCAATATTATCTCGGGACTGTTGAGAAGCGCTCTGGCGATACAGATTCTCTGCTGCTCTCCGCCGGAAAGCTGGTAAGGAAACTTATGTGCCTTTGTGCTCATGCCCACCATGTCCAGCACCTCGTCTATTCTGTTCTGTTTGTCCACAGTCTTTTTCCAGCCTGTCGCTCTGAGTACAAAATCGAGGTTGTCGTATACGCTTTTATCTTTGAGAAGTTGCAGGTCCTGGAATACGACTCCAAGCTTTCGTCTCAGATAGGGTATGTCCTTGTTTTTGATACGGGAAAGGTCATATCCGCAGACTGAAAGCGCTCCGCCGGAAAGCGGCGACTGAGCCGTGAAAGCACGGAAAATGGAAGTCTTGCCGGATCCGACTTTTCCGGTTATGTATATGAAGTCTCCTTTGTCTACCTCCATGTTGAGGTCGTAGATGACGATATTTTCGGTGTTGGTTATATCTGCGTGTCTGGCTGATATCATCATAGCACGGCTTTATTGAATAAAAACTTAACTTTCCTTCGCAAATATAGGTTAATTTTAGTAAATTTGGAGGTTTTGAACATAATTGGACACATTGTATGAAACTTTTTACAAAGATATCTCTAAGCGTTCTGTCTCTGTCGCTGTTCTCGTCAGGCCTTGTGGCCGCCGATGAGAGCACATACCAAAAAGCACGAGTGCTTTATGACCAGGGAATGTACGAGCGCGCCCGCACGCTGTTCGAATCGTGTGAGGGCGATCCTCTGAGTCTCGATTACGCCATTCTCTGTGCGCTTCACATGCGCACTGCAGACGCGCTTGAGATGTTGCAGACGGCCGAAAAGTGCAGGGTAAAGACCGTTCTTTATTCCGAACTGCATCGTCAGGCCGCTCTCTGGGCCTTCGAAATGCCCGATTATGCGCTTTCCCTCAGGGAATTCAGTAAGGTGGATCTGGAGACTCTGCCGGATCTGCAGAAAGGGGAATATTGGTATAAGAAAGGTTTCAGCTCATTCAGTCTGGCTCTTTATAAAGACGCGCAGGAGTGTTTCGTACAATCGACCGCTTATAATACCGAGTACATCTATCCGGCATATTTCGCTCTGGGAATGCTCGAATATAACCGTCGGGATTTCCCTACGGCACTTTCCTGGTTCGAAAAGAGCATACAGGACATCCGTTTCGAGCAGATAAGCGCATTCTATATGCTTGACTGCCATTTCATGGCCCGTGACTACGACTATGTCATAAAGAACGGAGAGCCGCTTTTCTCCCAAATTCCGCAGGAAAGACAGAAGTATCTCGCGCGCCTTCTTTCCGAATCCTATATGGTCAAGGGTGACCCGGTAAGTGCCAGAAAATACCTCTCGGTCGGAGACAAAATGTCTAACTCTGATTATTTCCACGCCGGGTCAGTTCTTTATGCAGTAGGAGATTACAGAGGTGCCATACAGAATTTTGAGCATATGGGCGAGCAGAAGGACTCGCTTTCTCAGATAGCTTCATATCAGAAGGCCTACTCCTATATCCAGATCAAGAACAAGGTGAAGGCGCTTGAAGGATTCAAGGATGCCGCATCCCTTTCTTACGATGACGTCATCAAGGAGGACGCTCTTTTCAATTATGCCAAGCTCTCGTTCGATCTTAATAACGACGACAGCATATTCCAGAAATATATAGACACCTACGGCGTATCCAAAAAGGGTGAGCTGATCTATGATTATCTGGCCATGTCCGCTCTTCGGCGCGGAGATTATGCCCGTGCCGTGCAGGCTTATGACCAGATAGAGGAATTGGCCCCGGAACAGAAGAGTAACTATATAAAGGCCAATTTCTTGCGCGCCAGAGATCTTCTCGCGCTGGGCTCCAATACCGCCGCCATACCATATCTTAAGGCTGCAGCATATTATCTGGAGAAGGACGATGAATTCGGGCAGCTGTGCCGTTATTCTCTGGCCAATACTTACTATATCACAGATTCTTATAAGGATGCTCTCACGGTATATAACGACCTGTATAATCTTTCAGCACTTTCCGGAAAGACGGAAGGCTCGCTTATTCCGTATAATATGGCATATTGTTTCTTTAAGCAGAGGGATTATTCCAATGCCTCCCGTTGGTTTGACATTTACATCAACTCCTCGGACAAATTGGCTCGGGAGGATGCCCTTACCAGGCGGGCAGACTGTGATTTTTCTCTGAAAAATTACAAGAGCGCGGCCAAATCGTACGCAAGGCTGCTTGATGAATATCCAAGTGCTGATAATCTGTATCCTTATTATTATATGGGAGTTGCGTGCTCTCTGTCCGGTGACAGGACGGGTAGGGTGGAAGCTCTTTCCGCAGCGCTTGGCGTGTCTTCGAATGTTCCGTATTATTGCCAGACCATGTATGAGCTTGGACGTGCATATTCTGATTCGCGGGATTATGTCAATTCCCTTAAAGTGTTTGACCTTCTGCTTTCCCGTACGTCCGATCCTCAGTATGTGGCCAAAGCTATGATAGGAAAGGGTATGGTGAAAAGAAATATGGAAGATTACCAGGGGGCGCTCGCCGATTACAAGTCGTTGGTGGCCAAGATGCCTTCAAGTCCATATGTAAGTGAGGCCTTGCTTTCCATCCAGAGCATCTACACTGCGCTGAAAACTCCGGAAAAATATATAGAATACTTGGAGGCCAATAAATTAAGTGCCGGTAAGACAGCGGAAGACAAACGCGCTCTTTACTACGGTACGGCGGAGCAGGTTTTCCTGTCAGGCAATTACAGCGGGGCCATAACATCGTTTGAAAAGTATCTGTCCATGTTTCCGGACAGCAAGGACAGCAATAACGCGCTGTACTATATCGCCGCGTCTAACAAGAGCCTGGGACAGAAAGAAAGAGCCTGTGAGTACTACAAAAAGGCTCTGGACAAAGGACTTGACGGCACATTTGCGGAGTTCGCCCTTATGGATTATGCTTCACTTCTGTATTCGCTTCAGGATTATCAGAACGCCTATGACGTGTATATGAAGCTTTCTTCGGACAAATACACCATGACAAGCAAGGCTGATGCCTATAAAGGTGCCATGCGTTCGGCATATAACAGCCGTATGTATGAAAATACCATTCAGACGGCCGCTGAACTTTTGAAGCTTACATCATCAAAGGATCTTCGTCGCGAAGCGCAGTTCCTGCAAGCCAAATCGTATCTTTGCACTTCACAGCGTGATAAGGCATTCGCTCTTCTGGGTAAACTCATCAGTGAGCCTGACACAGCAGAAGGTGCAGAGAGTTATTACCTTATAATACAGGCCCGTTTCGACTGGGGTAAATTCGCTGAAGTCGAGGAAGGAGTGTTTGATTTCTCGCAGAAATGTTCTTCTCAGCCGTATTGGCTTGCGAAGGCGTTTATAGTGCTCGGTGATTCTTATATCGAGAGGAATATGATAGAGCAGGCCGTGGCCACTTACCAGAGTGTGCGTGACGGATACGAAAGCTCCGGAAGCGAGGATGATATACAGGCGATAGTAGCGGAAAAATTGGCAAAACTCTAAAATGAAATTCACATTATGAGATATCTGAAATATATTCTGGCCCAAAGTGCTGTTTTCGCCGGAGCTGTCGTCTCGGCGCAGAATTTTAACGAAAGCGTCGAGGTTACCAACGATCTGATAGTCGATCTCAGCGGCTCTCAGAGAAAGACTGTGGAAATGGCGGTGCCGGATTCCATAAGCAAATTCAATCTGAATTTTGATTATTCGGTTTTTGCCAAGCCTTATAAGGGTGCGTACGAGTTTACGCCTTACAATGTGCTGTTCCGTCCTGTCAGCGCGCAGGAAAAGTTGCCGCTGTTCTACCTTAATGCCGGTGCCGGATTCACATTCTCCCCGCAATTTCAGACCGTAGTCTCGCCTAGGCTGGGAAAGAAGTTCTATCTGGATATATACCAGGATTTTAACGGTTATATAGGACCTTTCAGGGGAAAGGATGAAAAATACTGCGGGTATGATCTCGATGAAGTCTTCGGTGTACACGGCAGAGCTTTCTTCAAGCCTTTTGATCTGTCTTTCAATACGTTTTATGAAGGCATATGGACTAAGGATTTCGCGTTGAACGGACAGGGCTTCCATTCTGTTACAGCTCAACTTTTCTTGACTTCCGAGCGTGCCGGAGCAAAATATCTTGACTGGAATTTGGGTGTGGATTATCATTTTGCCCGCGAAAACGCAGCCGTGTCAGCCCTTGATGAGAATGCCTTTCATTTTAAGGGCTCGCTTTCTCCGCTTGCCGTGAAAGCGAAATTCCCTCAGTGGCGTGCTGTCGTGAACTATGACGGAGGGTTCAACGCCGTGTGCGGCGGACTAACTGACGATCTGCTTTACATAGGATTCAATCCAAGAGCGGAATATGTGGGAGAGAGGTTTTCTTCCGCCTTGGGATTTAAGTTGGGCACTTGCGACGGATTTTATATCTTCCCGGATGTGGAGTTCTCTTATAAGCTGTTCAAGAACTCTATGCAGCTTTATCTCGGAGTAAGCGGGGAGAATACGGAGTATACATATTATGGTTATAAGACACTCAGCCATCATGTGAGTGGAGAGTATTTCCAGGCTGACGGGAATGTCCTCTCGGCTACAAAAGAATGGATGAACGCTTATGCCGGGTTCAGAGGCGTATTGGCCTCATACCTTGATTATTCGCTCAAGGGTGGATATGCCATCCGGAGAAACGCTTCGCTGTATTCTTTGGCGGAAGCTTCTTCCATGCAGGCAATTATCAGCAGGGTAGA
This sequence comes from Lachnospiraceae bacterium, assembly GCA_963654805.1. GTDB lineage: Bacteria > Bacteroidota > Bacteroidia > Bacteroidales > UBA932 > Cryptobacteroides. The sequence continues at coordinate 43,125 of CAVKBL010000007.1, forward strand.
TTACAATTACTTTTATCTGGCTCCTTCTCTGCATTGGAATTCACGCTCATTTGAAATCAATGCCGACGCTTTTTATCAGGGCGTCAAGACAAAAGGTGAAACCGACGCATTCTTGCCTTCGGCATTTCGCGCATACGGTGATTTTACTTACAAATCGATGGAGCGAATCTTCGTGGGATTCAGCCTGAATTATATGGGAGAGAGGGTGTCTGGCGTATATGGCAGCCTTCCTTCTTATCTGGATCTTGGCCTTCATGCCGATTGCAGGATAACTCCTGAACTCACGCTCTGGCTCAGGGCGGACAATCTTTTGAATCAAAAGGTCGAGGACGTGCCGTTTACCGCGCACCTATGGCCGAGTGTGATTGCCGGATTGAGGCTTGTGCTAAGGTAAAATGCCATTTGCACTTGCCCTGTTTTTTTATTAAATTTGTTGGCTTTTTTCAAAAGCCTTTACTAAACGAAAATATAATATTCAAACATGATAGAAACAGAAGAAATAAAGAAAGCTGAAGAGCAGTATGGAGCGGACAGCATTCAGGTCCTCGAGGGTCTTGAAGCTGTACGAAAGAGGCCTTCAATGTATATTGGAGACGTATCTGAAAGAGGTCTTCATCATTTGGTATATGAGGTAGTGGATAACAGTATAGACGAGGCTATGGCCGGTTTCTGTACTGACATCAATGTCAATATTCTTCCTGACAACTCCATCAGGGTGGTGGATAACGGGCGTGGTATTCCTACCGGAATGCACGAGAAGGAGCATCGTTCCGCTCTTGAGGTCGTGCTCACCGTCCTTCACGCGGGAGGTAAATTCTCCAAGAACAGTTATAAGGTTTCCGGAGGTCTTCATGGTGTGGGTGTTTCCTGCGTGAATGCGCTTTCAGACCATTTGACGGCGGAAGTTCACCGCGAGGGAAAAGTTTTCAAACAGGAATATTCCAAAGGCAAACCTCTCGGACCGGTCGAAGTGGTAGGCGAGAGTAACGATACAGGAACCACCATCACTTTCCATCCTGATGCCGAGATTTTTACTCAGACCACGGTATACCGCTATGAAACGCTTGCCGGACGCCTCAGGGAATTGGCATATCTGAACAAGGGTGTAAAGATTACTCTTACAGATGAGAGGGAGCTTGTAGATGAATATGTTACGGATGAGAACGATAATGCCAAACCTACAGGCAAGAAGATTTTCCGTAACGAGACATTCTATTCCAATGAAGGCCTGAAATCATTCATAGAGTATCTGGATGCCGGAGCCCAGACTCTTATTCCGGATCCTATATGCGTGTCTTCGGATAAGATAATCCCTATCGACATAGCACTTCAGTATAATAACGGCTATTCCGAGAAGATATATTCTTATGTGAATAATATCAATACCATAGAAGGCGGTACGCATCTCCAGGGATTCAAGATGGGTCTTTCCCGTTCTCTGAAGCAATATGCCGAGAAGAATAACCTTCTCTCCAAACTTAAAGACCCGCTTGCTCCGGAAGATTTCCGTGAAGGCCTTACAGCGGTGATTTCAGTCAAGGTCGCAGAACCTCAGTTCGAGGGCCAGACCAAGACAAAGTTGGGTAACCCTGAAGTTACATCCGCTGTCTCTCAGGCCACCGCTTCAGCTATGGACATTTTCCTGGAGGAAAATCCTAAATTGGCCCGTGTGATTATCGACAAGATAGTTCTGGCCGCCACGGCGCGTAATGCCGCACGTAAGGCACGTGAGATGGTGCAGCGCAAGACCGTCATGGGAGGCGCCGGAATGCCGGGTAAATTGGCAGACTGCTCAGAGAGAGATCCTGAAAAGTGCGAGCTCTTCCTGGTCGAGGGAGATTCCGCAGGCGGTACGGCCAAGCAGGGGCGAGACCGTAACATTCAGGCCATCCTGCCTCTTCGCGGTAAGATTCTTAACGTGGAAAAAGCTGCTGTGGACAGGGCTTTCGACAGCCAGGAGATTCAGAACATATACACCGCGCTCGGAGTTACCGTGGCCCAGGAAGATGAGACCGGCGAGAAGCATATGGATCTCAGCAAACTCCGTTACCATAAGGTGATAATAATGACCGATGCCGATGTCGACGGTTCGCATATCGCATGTCTTATCCTTACATTCTTCTTCAGATATATGTACGACCTCATAAAGAACGGTTACGTATATCTGGCTACTCCGCCTCTTTATCTGGTCAAGAAGGGCAAGGAAGAGGTTTACTGCTGGACAGAGGAGCAGAGAGAGGAGGCGGCGCTCAGATTCGGCAAGGGCTCTGACAAGGGCTACACCGTACAGCGTTATAAAGGTCTTGGAGAAATGTCCGACGAGCAGTTGTGGGACACTACCATGAACCCGGAGAAGAGACGTCTGCGCCAGATTACCATAGATAACGCGGCTCAGGCAGAGCGTACGTTCTCCATGCTGATGGGTGACGATGTTCCGCCTCGCAGACAGTTTATTGAGGATAACGCTCATTACGCCAATATCGACGCATAACACATATGAAAGCCTCATTTAAATTCAAGGTCATACTTCCGCTGTTTGTGATTTTTGTCCTCCTGACACTTTTTGTGCCCAGGACTGCCAAATGGGGCTATGAATATTCCAGGGGACAGGCGTGGAGATACGAGACACTCGTCGCACAGTTTGATTTCCCCATACTTAAGACTAATGCTCAGCTCGCTAAGGAACGCGCTGAGCGTTCGTCGAATGTGATTCCCTATTACAAACTCTCGGCGGACATATCTGCAGAGGAGTTCCGTAAGCTCGAATCCCTTGATTTGAAGGGATATCCTAATTTCAAGTCTTCTCTTGCACGGCATCTTTCCGATATTTACAGTAAAGGTATTCTGGCGGAAGACGCGAAGTCTGCAGAACTCATATTCGTGCAGAGAGGCAAGCGGGCTGAGAAAGTGCCTTCATCTGAGGTTTACCTGGTCTCTCAGGCCAGATTGGCTCTTCTTCAAGGCGTGATCAAGGATTGCCCCGAGGTTAATGTGGACTCGCTTCTGAGAGCCACCTCCATAGCTGACCTTCTGGTTCCTAATCTTATCTATGATGAGCAGCTTACGGATTTGGTTCATAAACAGAACGCCGAGGACATATCCACTACTTCCGGATATGCCAATGCCGGCACCATAATCGTGAACAACGGTGAGCTGATTACTTCAGAAGTGGAGCAGATGCTGGATTCCTATAAGGCAGAGTATGAACATAATCTGGGTACAGACAAGCCTTCAGTCCTTATATGGGTGGGTAATTCCATACTCGTTCTAGGCATTATCGTCTGTCTGTTCTTTGCGATATTCTTCTGTAATTCTATGATTTTCAAGGATTACAACAGATATCTGTACATCCTGACGGTGTTCGCCTTCATGGCTTTCGCCCAGTTGCTTTTCATAAAGTTCGCACCGGAATGGATTTTCATATTCCCATTCTGCATAGGAGCCCTGTATCTTCAGGCATTTTTCAGAAGCCGGCTTATATATCCGGTTTATATGGTATCCCTGATGCCAATTCTTCTGTTTGCCGAAAACGGAGCGGCGATGTTCTTCCTTTATCTCGTGCCGGGCATAGTCACTCTTCACTTCTTCAAGCATTTCTCCAAGGGAGTCAAGCAGTTCATCGCTTCTCTCATCTCCTTCGCCATAACTCTTCTGATATTTCTGGCGTTCGAGGCCGTGGGCGTATTCAACTATGACTTCCTTCTGACAGTGTGTCTGCTTTTTATAGGCTCTATTCTGGAGGTGGCTTTCCATCCGTTTATCTTCCTTCTGGAGAGGATGTTTAATCTTGTCTCCTCTGTCAGGCTGCAGGAGCTCTCGGATACTTCTAACGAATTGCTCCGACTCCTGGAACAGAAGGCTCCGGGGACATTCCAGCATTCTCTGCAGGTCATGAATCTTTCGTCTGCCGCAGCTCGTGCCATCAATGCCGATGAGACTCTCGTAAAGGCCGGCGCTCTCTATCACGATGTGGGTAAAATCCATAATCCGCTATGTTTCGTGGAGAATGAGTCGCTTACTACGACTGCAGGAAGGTATCACGACGGATTGACGCCTGCGCAAAGTGCACAGGATATAATCAGGCATGTGAGCGACGGCATGGAATTGGCACACACATACAAACTGCCTCAGGTGGTCAGCGACTTTATACTTACGCATCACGGAACTACGCTCGCTTCATTCTTCTATGACAAATATCTGAAGGAGGGAGGTGACCCTTCGCACAAAAGCGAATTCTGTTATCCTGGTCCTAAACCTAAGACCAAGGAGCAGGTAATCCTGATGCTGAGCGATTCCATAGAGGCTGCGTCGCGTTCACTCAAGGACTATTCTTCGGAATCCATATCCGAACTGGTCGAAAGAATATTTGCATATAAAGTGGAAGAGGGCCAATTCGAACAGGCTGACATAACGGTCAAGGATCTTACTACAGTCAAGGAAGTTATGAAGACTTACCTGGGCGGTATGTACCACGAACGCATTAAATATCCGAAAAGAAAAATCAAACAATAACAAATATGAAATTAACGAAAAACCAAATCGACAAGCTCAATATCGAGCTTACTATGAACATCGAAGCTGCCGATTACGCTGAGACAGAAAAGAAGAAACTTGCAGAGTGCAGGCGTAAGGCTGATTTTAAAGGATTCCGCAAAGGTAATGTACCTATGAGTCTGGTACAGAGAGTATATGGCGGTCAGGTATTGGCAGATTCCATCAACGAGGTTATAGGTGAAGGACTTCAGAAATTCATCGACGATGAGAAACTTCACATACTAGGCGAACCTCTTTCAAGCGAGAAGCAGCCTGAGGTTACCTGGGAGAGCGGTAATGATTTCACTTTCATCTTTGATCTCGGACTTAGCCCTGAAATCAATGTTGACGTTGTAGCCGAGGACGAGATTCCTAACTATACGGTAACCGTTTCTGCAAAGGATAAGACAGACATGATAGAAAACCTCAAGAAATACTACGAAGGCAAGAAAGAGGAGAAGAGTGACGAGGAGATTGAAAAGGAAGTTACAGAGCGCCTCAAAGAGAATTATAAGCAGGAGGCTGTCTGGAGACTTTCCAAGGACATTCGCGATTTCTATGTAAACAAGGCCGGCATTGAGCTTCCTGAGGCTTTCCTTAAGAGATGGCTTCTTCATGCCAATGACGGTAAGGTTACGGCAGAGCAGGTAGACACTGAATTCCCGGCATTCGCAGAGGATTTCAAATGGCAGCTTGTTCGCGGTTTCCTCATGAAAAAATTCGAATTCCAGATCAGTGCAGACGATTTGAAGGATGCAGCCAAGGCTTTCGTTACTTATCAGTACGCGATGTACGGTATAGCCAATATCCCTGAAGATATGATAAACGAGGCTGTAAACAACGTTCTTCACGATCAGAAACAGATAGAAAGGCTCGCTGAGCAGGTTGAAGACCAGAAGGTTATCGAGAAAATCAAAGAAACCGTTACGCTCAAGGCCAAGAAGATTTCTTCTGAGAAATTCAAAGAACTGAAATAACAAGTGAAAAATATACTGGTAATAGGTTCGACCGGACAGATTGGCTCGGAATTGACGATTCTTCTGCGACGCACTTTCCCTAACGGGAAGGTGGTCGCAGGATATATCAAAGGCTGTGAACCAAAAGGGAAGTTGCTTTCAAGCGGACCTTGCGAAGAGGTGGACGTATGCTCTGCAAAGCAGATTGCAGATGCTGTCGACAAGTATGACATAGACACCATATATAATCTCGCTGCACTTCTGTCCGCTACGGCTGAAAGGCTCCCGCTCAAGGCTTGGGACATTCAGATGAACGGACTCATCAATATTCTGGAAGTGGCCAGACAGAAGCACTGCGCAGTGTTCACCCCATCCTCCATAGGGTCGTTCGGCCCGTCCACTCCTCATAAGGACACGCCTCAGGACACTATTCAGAGGCCGACTTCCATGTATGGTGTGACTAAGGTGGCTACGGAACTTCTGAGTGATTACTATTACCACAAATACGGCGTAGATACACGTGCCGTCCGTTTTCCCGGGCTTATCAGTTATACGACACTTCCCGGCGGAGGGACTACGGATTATGCCGTGGAAATTTACTATGCCGCCGTCAAGGGAGAGGAGTTCGTCTGTCCTATAGCGGCCGGAACCTTTATGGACATGATGTATATGCCGGATGCCTTGAGGGCTGCGGTAGACATCATGCAGTCGGACCCGCGGTATCTCAAACACCGTAATGCGTTCAACATAGCGTCTATGAGTTTCGATCCGGAACAGATAGCTGCAAGCATAAGGAAATACATTCCGTCTTTCAAGATGCGTTACGAGGTGGATCCTGTCAGACAGGCTATTGCAGATTCTTGGCCTGACAATATGGACGATACCTGTGCACGAAAGGAATGGGGATGGGCTCCGTCATACGACTTGGATTCCATGACCCAGGATATGATAAAGAATCTGAAAATCAAATTAGGCAGATAATACTATGTACACCAAATTCCAGAACCATCTTCGCAGTGAGCTTGACGGTATTCGTCAGGCCGGTCTTTACAAGCAGGAGCGAACAATTTGCAGCGCCCAGGGAGCTGAAATCACGCTTTCCGATGGCAGCAAGGCATTGAATTTCTGTGCCAACAACTATCTTGGCCTCGCAGATTCGCCACGTCTTATCGAAGCTGCCACGAAGGCAATGCAGGAGCGCGGTTATGGAATGAGTTCGGTACGTTTTATCTGTGGTACCCAAGACCTTCATGTTGAACTCGAGAAGGCCATATCGCGTTACTTCAAGACAGAAGACACAATCCTCTATGCCGCCTGCTTCGATGCCAATGGCGGTGTTTTCGAGCCTTTGTTCACGGCGGAGGATGCCATAATCTCAGATTCTCTTAACCACGCATCCATTATAGATGGTGTAAGGCTCTGTAAAGCAGTTCGTTATCGTTATGCTAACGCGGATCTTGAAGACCTTGAAAAATGTCTCATTCAGGCGCAGGCACAGAGATTCAGAATCATCGTAACGGACGGAGTCTTCTCTATGGACGGGAATGTGGCTCCGCTAGCGGGAATCTGCGATTTGGCAGAGAAATACGACGCTCTTGTGATGGTGGACGAAAGTCACAGTGCCGGCGTGGTAGGGCCTACAGGAAGGGGAGTGGCCGAGCTTTATGACTGTTACGATCGCGTGGATATTCACACCGGTACGCTCGGTAAGGCCTTCGGTGGAGCTGTAGGCGGGTTTACGACCGGTCGCAAGGAGATAATAGAGATGCTCAGGCAGCGCAGCCGTCCATATCTTTTCTCCAACTCTCTTCCGCCTATGATAGTGGCTGCCGGGATTGAACTTTTCAAGATGCTTGAAGAAAGCTCAGAACTGCACACCCGTCTGATGGAAAACGTCGAGTATTTCCGCGCTCGTATGATAGATGCAGGGTTCGACATCAAGCCTACCCAAAGTGCTATCTGTGCCATAATGCTTTATGATGCTCCGCTCAGTCAAAAATTTGCTCAGGCCGTAGCCCGCGAAGGGATCTTTGTCACCGGTTTCTATTATCCGGTCGTTCCTCAAGGACAGGCCCGCATACGGGTACAACTGAGTGCTGCCCACACCCGCGAACAGCTCGACAAGGCCATCGCCGGTTTCATAAAAGTCAAAAACGAGCTGGGAATATAGTTTATATTGTATAATCAAATAATTTGTATACTTTTGTGAAGTTTTTCAGGCTTATGTGTTTCAAAGGCGAATATATGTGTTCCGATGGCATCTTTTCAGATTCCAGAGGCCAAGAGTCGTCTTTTTCCAGTCCGGTAAAAGCCTCAACCCATCTGTTGGATAAAATAGGGGGGGGGTAGACTAAAATATTATAATATAATTATTTACGCGAGATTCCGATTCTTCGGGGTCTCGCTTTTTGCGTCTCAACACAAATACTCAATACCTTATGTCAAAACAACTCTTAAATTATCAGTCGCCTGAAGCTCAGGTGATTGACATCTGCGCCCAGGGCGTAATGTGCCAAAGTCTATATGTAGAAGACGGTTCCGTTTCGTCTTTGTTTTATGATGAGGAGGAATAGCCTTATGAGAAAATTTTCTTTTATTCTGGCAGCATTGTTCGCTGTTGTGTCATGTTCAAAATCTAATGTCGTTGAGCATGACGATGACTTTATTTCTATTCCTGTAACCGTAGAATCCATAATTAGTCCGACTAAGGCTTCGATTGTTGTCGATAGAGATAAATTCACTCCGTCAATTACTGATGGGGATATATTTGCGTTGACGATAAATAATTCAACTACCTCTACATATAAATTCATTTATTCAAAAGTAGAGAATGCGATTTCTGGCTCTTATCCTAAGTCGAAAGAAGAAACATCTTCTGAAAATGTTAGATATATAATAGTTTCAAATTCAGAGAAAGGGTATGCTGGTAGTGCAGCCAAATTTGTCAGATTTGAAATTGAGGCGAAACAAACAAATATAAACGGCGAGTTTGGCAAGAATCTGATGTTGGTTGGTATAACGGACGAATGTAACCTTGGGGATGTTCCAAGTGCAGTGGAATTTAAGACGATGTGTTCTCTTCTCGAGTTTGATGTTACAAATGATTTGACAGATAAAACATATCTCGATAGTATAAAGGTTGAGGCTTTAGGTGGTGAGCAGATCGCCGGTAGGTTTGCTGTTTCTAAAACTTATTCTATAAATTGGATGGATAAGTATTCTTCTGCAGATACCGGAATTAAAGATGTCAACAAATCGTCTTCTGTGACATTGGATTGCAGCAATACGGAAATTACTGGAACAGCCACTCCGTTCTATGTCTCATGTGCTTTCGGAACATTGTCTCAGGGCCTGAAAGTGTCGTTTTTCGTAAACCACGGCGATGGATTTCAATCTACAGTAGAAAAGACTATAGGAAAAAGTGGACTGACCATTGCGAGGAACACTCTTTATCAGATTCCAACTACTATTTCAGATAAGATAATCGTCAGGCCTGTAGTTTCGTTTACATCCACTGAATTGAGCGACATATCTTACGAAGGCGACGTCAAGACGCTTAGTTATACTGTTTCTAATCCTGTAGAGGGAGAGACTATTTCGGCCACTTCTGATGCTTCGTGGGTCAATGACTTTGATTATTCCGTAGACGGAGAACTTTCTTTTGTGGTTGATGTAAACGATGGTACCGCCAGAACTGCCACCATCACTGTAAGTTATAAAAATGCAGCCCCTGTAACCATAACGGTGTCACAAGCTAAAAACCCAGTTCAAAAAGAACAATATTCGGTTACGTATACGGTGTCTTCTGTAACTGAAGTAAGCACATCTGGAACGGCGCCGGATGGCTCATCTGCGACATTTAAAAATACTTATAGTACAAAAGAACAAATGACTAAGAATAATAGTCAGACATATACACTTTCTGGTTATGCAGGAAAGACTATTAAAAAGGTGGTACTTTCCATGAAATCGAATAGTAAAGAGGGCGCTGGAACATTCTCTTTAAAAGCAGGAGAGAACACTCTCGCAGCGATAAGTTCTGAGACTACTTTTAATAAATGGTTTGATAACACTAAGTATACTACATCATATAAAGATGTTACCGTTTTTCTAACTAACGACAGTTATCAGATACAGTCAGGGGAAGATGTGGTCCTTGTTATTGCTGCTACTAAGAATTCGCTTTATTGTCAGTCAGTTACCATTACATATGAATAAGTCTGCAATTAACAGAATAGGCGTCGTTCTGTAATAAAATCTTGAAATATTTGATGGAGACGTCAGAGGTCGGATGGGTGCGAATCCCTCCGACCTCTTTAATTTTTATTTCGTGCTCATCTTGTCTATTTGCAGATAGCGGATTACTGGTTCTCTATAATTTTTGTACTTCTTCTAATGTAAGTCCAGTGATCCGATTTTGTTTGTTTATGTCCTAACCTGCAAATAGATGAAATTTACTCGGCCATATTATACCTTTCTATAGTTTGGATTTCCAGAAATGATGATTTTTCGGTTAAGCCACTGGACATGTCGGGCCAAGACGGCCTGACGCCCGTGTCATGTGAACGGGGGGACCACTAAGTGGTGGGATAGCGCGAAGCGCGTATCGTCTTGGGCCGATATGTCCCGTGGCATGAAGATACAGAACGGAAATACGTAACCATGCCACAAAAGCGGAACGCAAAACCGAAATGCCGACCTGGACCACAAAACAAGAATGCAGAGCCAGTCCGCCGAACCAGGATGTAAACCTAAAATGCAAGAAGCCAGAATGTCCCTTACAGACATCTGATTGTCAAGGCGTCGTCATCCGTCCGCCGAATAAGAGCGCTGAACCGGGCCACCGATATGCAATCTACAGACACTGTTGAGTAGTGGTATAAAATCCCGTTTTTTGTCCACTACTACACATGAAAAGATATGGAAACTGTATTTTAGATGTCGAGAAGTGGTATAAAAACGTGGTTTTATTCCACTTCTTGACAGGGAATACCTAAAAACGATGCTTGTGAAAGTTTAGTAGTGGTATAAAAAGGCGAAAATCTACCACTACTCGACGTAAAATGCTTGGAATTGTTCGCTCGGGACGCCAGTAGTGGAATAAAAGCCCTGTTTTCTACCACTACTCGACAGGTGATGCCTGGAAACTATGCATATGAAAACAAGTAGTACCGGATTGGGCTTGTCCAAAATGATAAGCTGAATAACGAGTACTTACATTCTTGTTATATAGAAGTGGAACAAAAGCACAGTTTTTGTCCACTGTTAAATGCAGAGCGTGTCAATTCGGTGACTGTAACAAAAACAGCTATGCAACGGGTGCGGGTGCGCGACTATCTTCGCATAATATCTGGTTAGAACGCATACGACTCTAAGCCTCACAATGTCTTTTTACATGTCCACTGACTTCTTATTATACAGTCCTTTCAGGCGCAGAAAACAGTAGAAGAGCGCAACTATGGCGCCGATTACGGCAGTATAACCATATATGCTATAGAAAAGTGCACCCACGGGTCCGCCGATATAACTCCCGGTGCCTATCCCCATATTTAAGATCCGGACATGATGCTCATCACCACAGCATTTGCGTTTTCAGAAGAAAGCGTCAGCACCTCATTCTGCATGGCGGCATTAAATGTGGTGACCGGAACACACCAGAAGACACAGATGAGAAGAACAGTCCACACTCCATCGGACAAATGGGAGAACTGTAGCAGGCACATGGCGAAGAAGTGCAGAGTCTGTAACTTTCTACGGTCTGCAGAGCAGATACGACATAATGAAAAATTTGAAGCCACGGTGTCTCACGACAGCGTGGCTTCTTTCCTCAAATAATTCATGGTCACAAATTTACCATGAAGGTAACAGAAAGGCCGAGGCCTTTCCGTATGGCATAAAAATCAATTACTTTTCGTAAACAACCTCAATCGCGCTAAATCTATACTGAGCCGTCGCCTTAAACTGAACGCTTGTCGAACTGCCCGTCCATGTCGTTACCTTCCCAGAACAGGAAGAGCTACCGTTATCATTTTGTAACTGAATTTTAGAAGGTCCGTTATTGGATGTTCCGTTTGCCGTACTCGTCAATTTAATCTGCGTAATGGTCTTCTCTGAACTTATAGTTATGATTCCATCAGTATAAACGCGAATATGTTTGTCCGTGTCAATATAACCCTTATCTGTAAAGACATTTATGCCATTAATGGTAGCTGTAGTATTTCCTCCTGTACCACTAGTTCCGCCTCCGGTAAAATCGGCCGGGCCAAATGAGACGGTAACACTACTGCTCTCGCTTACCGTTACGGCGCAGGTGGCGGTGTAGCCGCCGTCTTCGGTCGTGACGGTGATGTTGGCGGTGCCAACGGCGATGGCTGTCACCACGCCGGCGTCAGATACCGTAGCCACGTCGATGTTATCCGAAGACCAAGTGACATTCTGATTAGTGGCGTCAGATGGAGTTACCGTGGCGGTAAGAGTGGCCTTATCACCTTCATTTAAAGAGAGTTCACTCTTATCAAGGCTGACTCCGGTTACGGATACCGGGGCCACATAACCATATGTTACGACGATCTTCTCATGACCCGTATTTGCGCCTATCTTAGCAGAAACGGCTTTCGTCACGTCGCCAGGAGTAACGGTTACTGTCTCTCCATTGCAAGATACCGTAGCATTGGTCCACGTACTATTTGCCAAAGCGGAAGCATAACCGGCAGTAGTAGCAGTAAACACAATCTTTCCTATCTCCACACCACATTTAGGTGTAATCGTTAGAGTGCTGCCTTTATAAAAACGGGTACTGTTATAAGTTTTCTCTTCCGTCCCCGGATAATAGTTATCACAAGCAGTACCATCTTCGCCGTCTGAAGTTTTCCCTCTTGTATCTACTATCGACACCAATACCCTATCCCAAGATATCTGTTCAGCAGAGGCCTGCACATCTCCCACGACGGTGAGATCGAAGGTTTCCTCAGTTTTGGCATTCAGGCTGACCCCGAAAGCGGTAAGATCTCCGCGCTTGAAATCAACAGTCTGGGTGAGCGTCTTCTCATAGGCCGCCGCGAAATTCAATTCCTCATCTAAAGTGACGGCTGTCAGCTTAAGAGAAGCCGCATCCACAGGAAGAGTGACAAAAAAAGTCTGCGCCGAGGCTCCGCTCACTTCACTGAGCACATCCGGTACGCACAGAGACGATGATTTGTCAGTAAACGTGCCGTCCTTAACAGAATATGTTCCTGCGAGTTCTTTTTCTTCACCAACAGACTCAATCACCACGCTTCCAAGATATGCACCGTTTTCAAGGCCTTTGAGAGTGACTTTATTGATAGCTACCAATCTTTTGAATCGAAGCGAAAGAGCATCAACATCTGCTTCGGAAGCGCTGACCTGTTCTGATATGAGCACATCCGAGTCTTGATCATAGCTCGTATCCGAGCAACTCTGAGATGCCTTTACCCCACCATTAAACACGGCCTGATACTTAGCCTGAGCAGAAGCGCTGCCGGAAAATTCTGCCATGAGAGTCATAACACCACCATCGGAGAGATTCCCTATAGTCCCAGTAGCGGCAGTATATGTCCCATCCACTACCTCATAAACAGTGAATTTATCCTCGTCATTTTTAGTCCAGGAATAATTGACAGTGCTGCCGTCCACCGTAGCGGTGGTCTTGGTAGAGAGCGGCTCCGCGACAAAAGACACTCTATGGGTCAAGCCCTTTTCTTGCGGAGCAAATTCCTTATTACACGACACGACGGACAGCGCAATGGCAGAGATCGCTGCCAATACCTTAATGATAGTTTTCATAATGCGAGCCCTCCCTTAGTCAAGATCACCTAAATCAGAGTAAGCTCCGTATGCTCCGGCCGCCCCTTCGTCTCCGTAGCCCTCGCCACTTTCACACAGTACACCTTCGAGACCGAAGGCGATGATGCTGCACTCAGGCGTCTCGTAACAGCCCTGAGCGTTCTGAATAAAATCTTTTTTCATAAATGGATATAATTTGATGGATTTGAGTACGCACAAAAAAGTCTTCCCCAGCCGCACGGCCGAAGAAGACTCTATATAAATTACTACTAACTAGCGAGTTATGATACCCCCCCCCGTATAGATAAATACGGTAAAGTACAAGAATGACTATGGATTGATGCTTTCATAGGGGAATGATTCTGCGCAAAAGTACAAATATTAATGCGATTTGACAACCTATTTTACCCATACGGTATGAATTCCGTATAGGCACGAAAATTGTCGCTTGTATTTATTATATTTGCCTTTTGCAGATGCGAAGCGGAATCGTAAGAATTAAGTTTCGTGCCGGCAAGGCATAAATTGGGGAAAAGCCCAAAAACAGATATCAATAAAAACAACATATGAGCATTTGGATCATCATGCTGCTTGTAATGGTCGCCAGCGCGATCGTTCAGGCTACACTAGAATCGAAATTTACGAAATATTCAAAAGTACCTTTGAATCTCACCGGAGCCCAGGTGGCGGAAAAGATGCTCCGCGACAACGGCATAACCGATGTGCAGGTCACACATATTCGAGGTCACCTCACAGACCATTATAACCCTGCCACCAAGACCATCAACCTCAGCGACGGGGTGTTCGCATCGAACAGCGTAGCGGCTGCGGCCGTAGCCGCACACGAGACGGGACACGCCATTCAACACGCCCAAGGGTATGCCCCGCTGAGAATGCGCAGCGCACTGGTACCGGTAGTGAGCTTCTGTAACCAGGCCGTATCGTGGGTGCTGCTGCTGGGATGTCTTCTCATAGAATCATTCCCAAGTGTTCTCTGGGTCGGAATAGCGATGTTCGCCATGACCACTCTCTTTTCGTTCATTACGCTTCCCGTGGAGGTAAACGCCAGCCAAAGGGCTGTAGAGTGGCTGGACATATCCAGAATAACAGATTTCGAGACCACCCCGATGGCTAAAGACGCTCTGAAATGGGCCGCATACACTTATGTTATCGCAGCACTCGGCTCACTTGCCACTCTGCTTTACTACATAGGGATAGCATCCAACAGAAGAAACTAGAAAGATGAGCGAGACAAAACTTTACCCCTTAAGACTATGCAGTCTGGAAGATAATTTCTCCTGGGGGAAAGAGGACTTCAGACTGGCGGACCTGGGCTATCGCGACTCCCTTATAAAAGACGGTTGGCTTTCTGCCAACAGCCTCAGCGAGGTGATGGACACCTATATGGACCGCGTGGTGGGCGACTTCGCATTCAATGCCTACGGAAGGCAGTTCCCGATTCAGATAAAACGCATAAGCTGCAAGGGGAAGATGCCGCTAAGGGTCCATCCGGACGATTCCATGGCCGAATGGCGCTATGATTCCCTGGGAAAAGAAAAATTCTGGTACATACTTTCCGCAAGCCCCGGGGCCAAGCTTATACTCGGATTCAACAAGGAGATTGACGCCTCACACCTTCTGGACTCGCTCTCGGATGGGAGCATAGAAAAAAACCTGCTGGAAGTTCCGGTCAAGCCATCTGAAGGCTACCGTATAAAACCGGGCCTCGTACACGGCGCTTCAGGAGAGATGGAGATTCTGGAAATATCAGAATCATCGGCACTGGATTTCTGCATATATCCGTGGGGTTCTCCACTTGGCGCAGATGAATTCGACGATGCGCTCAATATCGTGGATGCGCTTGATTTCATAGAATACAAAACGCAGACACCGCAAAAACTGCAAAGTAAAGAGATCAACTCTCACGTGCACGAACTTCTCAACATCCCTCAGTTCATAGTAAACAAAATCGATCTTGCCGACGCGCTGCGGATATGCTCCGAAAAGACTGACACATTTGCCGTTTACTACTGCCTTTACGGAAAGGCGGAGATAGAAGCTGAAAGCGAAGACGGGAAGAAGGTCACATATCCTCTTGAGAAGGATTCGCTTATACTTGTCCCTGCAGAAGTGACCGAAATAACGCTTAGCCCGATAGAAAAGACCACCGCCATAATAGAGGCGCTGGGGCAGACAACAGAAAAAAAAGATGAGTAGAGAAAACGATTTCAGCAGACTCGAACTTAACCTGAAAGCCTGCGAAAAAAACTATACATATTTCAGATCGCTGCTGAATCCATCAACCAAGCTTCTTATTCTGGTCAAAGCCAATGCCTACGGCCACGGAGCCGTAGAATTCGCGTCAATGATGCAGCGGCTCGGGGCCGATTACCTGGCAGTCGCTCTTCCGACAGAAGGCGTGGAACTCCGACGTAGCGGAATATCGCTGCCGATTATGGTCCTGACAGCCGGAACTGACTTTTTCAATGAAATAATAGACTACAGGCTTGAACCCGGGATCCCGAACCTCGCCACATTGCAAAGTCTGGACGAGAAACTCGCTGAACGCGGCATAGAAGAATTCCCGGTACATATAAAGCTGGATACGGGAATGCACCGCCTGGGCTTCATGGAAGACGAAATGAAACCATTGACAGAATTTCTCCGCACACATAAAAGGCTAAAGGTCAAATCCATATATTCACATCTGGCAGCAGCGGAAGACCCGCAGAGCGACGATTTTACGCTTGGCCAGATAGAGCTCTTCTCGAAATTGGCCGAACATCTAAGCGATTCGCTTGGCTACAGGCCGATGCGACATATTTTGAACAGCGCCGGGATAGAGCGCTTCGGAGAGTATCAGTTCGATATGGTTCGTCTAGGAATAGGCATATATGGCATCTCCGCTCTTGAAAACGTACACCTGGCCCCCGTGGCGTCATTTAAAGTCAAAATACTGCAGATAAAACGCTTGACACCTAAAGACGGCACTATAGGATATGACCGTCACGGGAAAATATCGCCACAGGGAACCACCATAGCCACCATACCGGCAGGTTATGCCGACGGAGTGGACAGACATCTGGGGCAAGGCGCCGGAAGTTTCAGCGTGAACGGCCACAGGGCGCCCACCATAGGCAATATCTGCATGGACATGTGCATGATAGACGTGACAGGCCTGGATGCCAAGGTAGGCGATACAGTCACCATCTTCGGGGAAGATCCGAGCGTGGAGGAATTGGCCCGGATACTTGATACCATACCATACGAGATACTGACTTCAGTCCCACACCGAATTGAAAGAATAGTAATAAAATGACACCATTTCTAAAACAAGTAGCCCAAAAGTATTTTAACCCCTCTGAATCAACTGACCACAACTGCTATATCTTCGCAAACCGCCGTTCGCTGTTGTTTTTCAGAAAGTATTACAGCGAAGAGGTAAGGAATACGCACAAAACAGTCTTCTGCCCGCAGATGCTCACCATCGCCGACTTCATATACAAAGCCAGCGGGGAAGTGCCTGCAGACAAGACAGATCTGCTTTTATGTCTATATGACTGCTATAAGAAGCTGATAAGCCCTTGCGAAAGCCTGGATGAGTTTCTTTTCTGGGGAGAGATGATACTCTCCGACTTCGGCGACGTGGATAAATATCTTATCGACGCCGGACAGATCTTCACCAATGTGTCGGATTTCAAAAAAATACAGGGGAATCCCGGAGATTACCTTGACAGTGAACAGATAAAAGCGCTGGAGGCCTTTGTGACCTGCCTTCAGGTAGGCCGGGACGGAAAATATAAAGAGAGTTTCCGAAAAACCTGGGAGATTCTTCTGCCGCTGTATACTTCATTCAAGGAATCTCTCGAAAAGCAGGGCAAGGCATATGACGGAATGGTGTACCGCTCCATGGCGGAATTGGCCCGAAAAGAAGGGATGGAAGGCATTCTGAAGGAAAAGTTTCCTGAAACCGGGCAGTTTGTCTTCGTCGGGCTCAATGCCCCTACCGACAGCGAATTGGCCATCCTGCGCGCCATGAAAAAAGAGGGACTGTCCAAATTCTGCTGGGATTACAGCAGCGAATGGATAAAGGACCCCGACAACAAATCTTCCTTCTTTCTCAGGGACCACATCCTGCAGTTCGGACAAGATATGGAGCTGGACCCCGAAGGTGTGGGGAAACCTGAAATAAATGTGCTTTCAGTGCCCTCTTCAATAGGCCAATGCAAACAGCTGGGCAGCATTTTCAGACACACCTGCATAGACGAAGACGGCAGGCCTTATGTGCCGGGGATAGAGACCGCCATCGTGCTGCCGGAAGAGAATCTGCTGATTCCGACGCTGAACGCCCTACCGGAAGAGATAGAGAAGATAAACGTCACTATGGGTTATCCTATGTCCGGAAGCCTTATCAGCGCGCTGATTGACAATATCTGCTCGATGCAGATGCATATGCGCACTTCAGCGGACGGGACAGTATCTTTCTATCACAAACAGGTCTATGACATATTTGCCAATCCTCTTGTCAAGGGGACAGTCAGCGAGCAGGAGGCACAAATAATAGAAAAGATAAAATCAGAGCACAAGCATTATATCCCGCAAGCCGACTTGGCCGGTAATGAGGAAGGGCTGCTAAGCACCATATTCACCCCCGTCATATCCGCAGCCGGAGATGCAAATGCAGCTCAGATACACCTCTTGTGCACATATCTGAAGCGTGTGATTGAAAAAATAGCACTTCTTATCAAGGGAAAGGAAGACGACTCGATAGAGCTGGACTTCGCCAAAGAGTATTATTCCGCCATAGAAAGGCTCGAGGATTTCAATCTGGAGATTACCCCCGCGACCCTCTTCCGGCTGCTTTCAAATCTGGTGAGAAGAAGTACGGTTCCTTTCAAAGGAGAGCCGCTTCAGGGTCTTCAGATTATGGGACCGCTCGAAACCAGAGCATTGGATTTCGAAAACGTGATTATTCTGAGCTGCAACGACGGAGTATTTCCGCGTCACAACAGCTCCGAATCGTTCATTCCGGCCGAACTCAGACGGGGGTTCGGACTGCCAAGCCACGAATATCAGGATGCGTTGTGGGCCTATTATTTCTACAGGCTTATCCAGCGCGCAAAAAAAGTATGGATGGTCCTGAGCACCAGCAACGACCAGAAAATAGGGTCCGTCGAAGAGAGCCGCTATATCAAACAGCTTGAACTTGGATTCGGAGTTAAAATCAACCGCTTCGTGGCAAGTTCAGTAATCAAAGCCGGTCAGAATTACCCTGACATCAAAAAAAGCCCGGAGCATATCGCCAAGCTTACCGCAGAGGGCAAATTTCTTTCGGCCAGCGCGCTGAAAGATTATTTGAATTGTCAGGCCAAGTTCTACTATTCTCATATCGAAGGACTTAGAAAACCGGATGAAGTCAAGGAGAATCTGGATGCCGGAATGCTTGGAACCGTATTTCACGCAGTGATGCAGGACCTGTACTCCGAAAAGGACGAATATAGCCTTCCGGACATAAGAAAAATACGGAAGGACTCTTCGCGTATAGAAGATTCCGTCAACAGACATATCGCGGAGCAGCTGCATTCCGACACTATCTCGGGGAGAACCTTGATAGACAAACATCTTATTCTGCAGTACGTGGACAAGGTTCTTGAAACTGACGAGGACCTGTTGAAAGTCAAAGGAGAGAAATTGCACATATTGGGACTGGAGAAAAGTGTCTACGCCACTTTGGGAGGATTCAAGTTCATAGGCAAGATAGACCGTATGGACTCTTTCACGGCCGGAACGGTAAGGATAGTGGACTACAAGACGGGGAAAGTGAACAATAAGGAAAAAGCCGAGCAAATAAGCGAATCGGCAATCGACTCCATCTTCAGCAAGACGTCCAACAAGAACCGTCCACTTATCTCTCTTCAGATGCTCATATACGACCTTTTGATAAAGAATTCTGACAAACAGGAGATTAAAAGGCACTGCGACGGTAAAATTCTGGAGAACGTCATCTATAAGCCAAGTACGCTTTTCACCGATAAAGAGCCACTGTGCTGCAATGCAGATGAGGACGCTCTCGCGTACTTCCAGAAAGAATTGAATCTATGTCTGGATGAGATTAAAGATACTTCCGGATATTGGGAAAAGACGGATGATGTACGCAACACCTGTGAGTATTGTGACTTTAGAACCATTTGCGGAAAATGATAGACATATACAAAGCTTCAGCCGGCTCGGGCAAAACATACCAGCTGTCGAAAACATACCGGGATCTTCTGCTGAACAACACTTCGACAGATTCCGCATACAGGAATATTCTGGCCGTCACCTTCACCAACAAGGCGACGGAAGAGATGAAGGATAGAATTCTGAAAGACTTGAGCGATGCGGCCAAAACGGATTCTAAAGCCAGAAGAATTCTCAACAATCTGCTACACGATTACGGCAGCTTCTCGGTAAGTACCATAGACAAATTCTTCCAGCAGGCCCTCCGCGCATTCTCCCGCGAAATAGGCTACAGCAACAACTACCAGATTGAACTCGACAAGGATTCTCTTATCGAAGAAGCGGCGGACAGAATTCTGGACGAATTGAGTGTAGATCAGAAAGAGCTTCTTAATTGGATAAAAGAGCAATATAACCGCGCTCTGCTGTCCGGAGATAAAACTGACTTGGAAAAGAGCATAACGGACATAGGAAAAGAATTCTGCAGATTACCCGAGCAGGAGCGCAGTCTTCTCACGAAAGACAATCTTGAGAGCCTCAGAAAAAAATGCACGGATATCACCTCCGCTTATTATAAAAAAGTCAGTGCTGCGGCAAAGGCTGTAGACAAAGTAGGGGCAAGACAACAAACGGCCCTGGACAAACTGAAAGACGCCGACAAGACAAAAAGCATCTATCCATACTCCGGAAAATTTCCGGACCTGATTCAAAAATACCCACACGCAGATGAGCTGCTTGAAATCCTTGAGGGGAAGGAGAGCCGCATATTCAGCACTGCCGAAGCAATAGAGAAAACGATTTTTACACTCGGCTTCAAGGAGGAATTTTTCACAAAGCTTAGTGAACTGGAAAAAGAGAAAAATGTGCTCAGCCTGGATGAATCAACCGAACTGCTTAAAAAAATCATAGGCGAAAGCGACGCTCCATTCATCTACGAAAAACTGGGGGTAAGATATAACCACTTCCTGCTGGACGAGTTCCAGGATACGTCCAGAGTACAGTGGGAGAATTTCCGACCTCTGCTGGAAAACAGCGTAGCGGAAAAGAACAGGAGCATGATTGTGGGTGATGTCAAACAGAGCATCTACCGCTGGAGGGATTCCGACTGGAAACTTCTCAATGATGAAATTCAAAGCGACTTTCCGGGTACATTCAAAGTAACGCCTCTTCAAGAAAATTGGCGAAGCAATTCGGCCATAGTGAATTTCAATAACGAATTCTTCACATTTGCCGCTCAAAGTCTCGGACTGGATACGACTATCTATAATGATGTTGTACAGAATGTCAAAATAAGCGACAGTGGCATCACAGGAAGAGTAAGCGTCAAATTCTTCAGCAAAGACGAAGAAAAAGACGCTGATCCGCAGCTTGACAGAATACTTTCCATTATAAATGAAGCGAGGGAGAACGGGGCCGAGCTTTCGGACATAGCCATATTGACAAGGAAAAAGGAAGATGGGAGCAAAATCGCCTCTTTCCTGATAGACAATGGCTTGGAGGTCATATCAAACGACTCTCTGCTGCTCTGCTCTTCGAGTATAGTATCCGCGCTGTCCGCCGTCCTACACTGCATAGACAACCCTTCCGACACTTTGAATCAATTCACTGCCAGGGAATTGAAGATAGATCTCAACAGGTCATACCACTCTCTGCTGGATCTATGCGATTCAATTCTTAACGACCTCAAAAAGATACGCCAGACCGATTTCAACAACCAGACACTTTTCATTCAAAGTTTTATGGACTACCTGCTGAATTGGGTGAATATCAACGGCAATAATCTGCACCAATTCCTGAAAACATGGGACGAGAAAGCGGATAATCTTACCATCAGTTCTCCTGAGGGTACGCAGGCAGTAAGAATAATGACCATACACAAATCCAAAGGATTGGCCTTTCCTATAGTCATTTTCCCATACGCGGAGAAAATCAAAGACTCAAATCATAATGAGAGAATGTGGTTCAAGATGAATGACGGGGCGGAGGATATCTTCGGATTCAATATGTGTTTTCCGATCAAGTATTCAGCAGATCTGGAAAATACTTTCTTCAGCGACGCATATGAGCAGGAAGCGGAACTTCGCATCATAGATAATCTCAATCTTTTCTATGTCTGCCTTACCAGGGCCAAAAAAGAAATGCATATACTCTCCGGCGAGCCTAGCAAGGGTTCTGTCGGAAAGCTTCTTATGGACAAATACGGAAGCGAATTCACTACAGGCTCGCCTTACACCGCTTTTCATTCAGGCGAGCAGGATGACGAAAAGAAGAACAGCCCGGCCAAATGGGACGCCTTTTATGAAAACTACGCGATGAATCCTGAGGGCAGAGAGAAAAGGTTCATTTCCTCAAGTGACGCGTGGGACTTCTTTGAAGAAGAAGGAATTGGCCAAAGCCGACGCCGCAGAGGAATAGAGCTTCATGCTCTTCTCTCAGAAATAGAGAGCGTGGAAGATATGGACAGGGTCTTGAGTCTGGAAAATACGGAGACGTCTGATTTCATCAGAAGCAGGGTTCACTCTAAAGCGCAGTGGTTCTCCACTGAGATGAAAGCGCTTAATGAGACCTCCATCATCGATTCTTACGGCAATATCCGTCGCCCGGACAGGGTCATAATCAACCCTGAAGGAGAGGTGACGATAATAGATTTCAAGTTCGGCGAGGAAAAAGCACAATACAGCGAACAAGTGAGACGATACATGTCCCTTTTCAACAAAATGGGATACCCGAAGGTCAAAGGATACTTGTGGTATGTCTATCCGGATAAGGCGGAAGAGGTGACACCTAACGCAGATCTGTTATAATCCAGTCTGCTCCGTCATTGAAAAAGTCCTGCGGCAAGCTGAACATCGAAAGATCTCCGCTCGCAGGGCTTTTCTTTATGTCATACACCTTGAACGGAACGATGGCCCCGCTAGAAGGTTCTGCAAAAGTGCCCGTAAGATCTTCACCTTCCCATTGCAGGGAAAGAAGATAATTGGCATAATCGAAAGGGCCCGAAGACTCCACATAAGCTTCCTTTCCTTCGAGATCGAGGGTCCAGATGCTCTGAGAGTCACACAGAATAAGAAGTCCGGCACCTTCCATACGGAAACATCCCTTCTGAACTGTGGCTTTTCCCTCCACCGTTATGTCCTGCAGACCGGTAACCGTATACTGATAAGTGAATTCCAATCTGTATTTTTCAAGATCCGAAAGTATAGCCTCCACTGCGGAATCCGCATACGAGGAAAGAGAATACAATAAGACCAATGTCAGCGAAAGGACAAGCTTTTTCATAATTATAGGGAATTAAGTATGTTATCCAAATCATCGAGCGTGGCCACGAGCACCTGACGATTCTTTGATCCGTCTTGCGCGCTGACTATTCCGGCCGCTTCAAGCTGGCTCATTACCCTGGCCGCCTTCGCGAAGCCCATACCCATTCTCGTCTGAAGAGATGTCGTAGATGCCTTCTGCGAGCTGACGACAAGCTTGGCCGCTTCCTCAAAACGTTCATCGAGATCTGTCGTCCCGACTTCCGAACCTGATGAAGTCTTGTCGCTCGGAGGTTCCGGCAGATAATACGGAGTATTGTAAGATTGACCATAACGGGTCTCGGAAGATATAAAATCAGTTATCCTGCTCACTTCCACACTTTCTATAAGACCGCACTGCACGCGTTCGCTCTCGATTCCGGCAGAGAAAAGCATATCTCCCCGTCCTATGAGTTTCTCCGCACCCGGAGAGTCTATGATAGTCATAGAGTCCTGCTTTGAAGAAGTACGGAACGCTATACGCATAGGGAAGTTACTCTTGATTATACCGGAGACGACATCCACCGAAGGACGCTGGGTAGCCAGAATGACATGTATTCCCGCGGCGCGTCCCTTCTGGGCCAATCTGATAATGCAGCTCGTGATGCTCCTGCTGGCGGCCTTTTCTTCCGGAGAAGCTCCGGTAACTAAAGTAAGGTCGGCATACTCGTCCACCACTACCACGAGGTATGGCAGGAAACGATGCCCGTGATCCGGATTAAGCTTACGGTTCTTAAACTTGTCATTGTAAAGGGTGATCTTGTTCATTCCTGAACGTGACATAAGTTCATATCTGTCATCCATCTCCTTACACAGAGAGCGGAGGACTTTCTCCGCGTCCTTGGCATTTTTGACGATGGCGCGGTTCTTTTCCGATTCTTCGTCGTCGGCATCCGGAAGCACCGCCAGATAATGCTTGACAAGCGAAGCGTAGGATGTGAATTCCACCATCTTAGGATCGATGAACACGAACTTGAGCTCCGAAGGATGCTTCCCGTACAGAAGCGACGCTATTATCACATTAAGGCACACACTCTTTCCCTGCTGGGTGGCACCAGCCACGAGAAGATGCGGAGCCTGAGTAAGATCAAATACCTTGACCTGCTGAGTGACAGAGACTCCTATAGCCACAGGCAATTCATATTTCTTACTTTTCTCCTTATATTCATCGCTATTGAGAAGGCCCCTGAGAGGTACTATGTTCGGTCTGTCATTGGCCACTTCTATGCCCACTGAATCAGAGAGTTGAAGGACACGCACACCGCGCGCGTTAAGCGACATGGCTATATCCTCCTGGCGACTCTTTATCTGCGCTATGGTAACTCCCTCGCCCGGGGTGACTTTATAAAGAGTGACGGTAGGTCCGACCACGGCTGTGATGCTGGCCACTTCGATACGGTACGAACGCAGCGTCATGCATATCTTGGTCTTGTTACGGTTCAGTTCCTCCTCTCCTATGGTATTTTTACCGCTTTCATACGTATCCAGAAGGTCAAGAGAATAGAACTTGAAATTAGGCAAACCGCCATACAAGGGATCCAGACGATTATCTATCCTCGGAAGAGGCTTACTCACCTCCGTATTCAACCCTTCCCCCTCCACTACAGTAATCTGCGGATATCCGTCGCCCTCGCTTTGGACAGTTTCCTCCTGCTGAACGGACTCTTGCTGAACGGACTTCTGTTGCGGTTCCAGGCTCTCCTGCTGCTGTACAGGCTCTTGCTGACAAAGCGGTTCTTCTGCCGGAACAGCAATTTCTTCCTGCTGAACGGCTTCAGTCAACTGCACAGGTTCTTCCGCCTTAGGTTTTTTCTTTCCTATATTGCCAATCCACTTGGCAAATGCAGGGCTGCAGAGGATGAAAAATATCACAAGCAGGAAAAGGACCAAAAGACCGGTCACTACAACTCCCACAGCTCCAATAAGTCTTGCAATCAGAAACCTTCCGCAATCTCCGCCGAAGCCTCCTCCGAAAGCGAATTCCGCAGACAGAATACTTCCCAGAAAAGAACCCAGAAGCGAAAAAGCAAAGGCGCCGAAAAGCGATTTGCAAAAGAAAGGAAAAAGCCTGATATCAGAATGATCCTTAATCAGCTTGAGACCCAAAGCGGTCAAGAAAACCGGAAGCGCGAAACTTCCTAACCCAAGACACCTGCTTACCAAAAACCTGGCGTAACCGTATCCTATCGAACCGGCCGCATTCTGCAACACTTCCCCACTCATATCTTCTCTCCAATGCAGGAGATAGGATATGAGCGCTATAAAAGTGAGAATATCAAGAATGAAAACGGCCAAGCCGCTCAATTTCAACGATATCTCCTTTTGCTCATCGGAAAGGGTTATCAGTTTTCTCATTTATGCTTGTTGTTACGGAAGTTACCTTTGTTTCTCTTATTGAACTGCTTATTGGAATTCTTCTGCCCGCTCACCTGATTTCCTATGCTCGGGCGGGAGAAATTGGCACTGTTGTCAATCTTGGAGAGCGTAATGCCCTCGGGAACCACGATCCTGCCCTCGGAAAGTTTCTCTATGTCAGAAAATATGGTCTGATCCGTTACGCTGTCCTTGTTCCAGATAAGATATTGGGTGCGCATATACACGGCAAGTGAGCGGATAAGCGCGGTCTTCGTCTCCGAATCCTGTTCCTGGGCGAGAAGATCGAGAATCTTTTCGATGTTGCGTCCATAGTGCGTTGCTCGTATCTTGGTGTCTTTCATAGGGATGCTGACAGGCTTAGTGTCAAACTCCTCTTTTACCGGACAAGGATACGGGGCATCCACATCCAATTCAAAATCGGCCAACATAAAAAGATGATCCCACAATTTGTGCTCGTACTCGTCGAGCGTCTTTACGCCAGGGTTCAAAGTCTCCATTACCTTAACTACGGCGTAAGCCTGGAGAGTACGTTTCTGCCTGTCTTCTATACCTTTGAGGTCCGAAACCATGGCTACCACGTTATTACCGTACAATCTTTTTATATTATTATCCATATTTTGAAATCTGACAAATTTATAAATTCCTATTCTATTTCGAGCAACATTCCCGCATAAACCTTTTCGAGGGTATACGCATCTGCGACAGCGCCCAGAATCTCAAGTGCGAAATTGACCGCATAACCGGCACTTCTTCCGGTAATTATCCTTCCGCTGCGAACTGACGGACGCTTCACGAATTGCGCACCCTTGTCAATAAGAGGCTGTTGAAAACCGTCAAAACAGGTTACCGTATACCCGCTCAATGTATCGAGCCGCGAAAGAACCAGACCCGGCGCGGCACAGATTGCGGCAAGAGTGCCGCCAAGTACAAAATGTTCACGCATGGCCTCTATGAGAGGCTCGAATTCGGAAAGGCTTTTCGAACCGGGCATGCCTCCAGGAAAAATCATGACATCCTTTTCATCTACAGGAGCGCCGTCTTTTTCTATCTCTTCGAAAAGACAGTCCGATGCCACCTCCACTCCATGTGAGGATACCACTTTCCTGCGAGATGTACAAGACACCAGCGCAGCCTTCAATCCGCCGCGACGGAGAGCATCACTTACTGCCAATGCTTCTATATCTTCGAATCCGTCTTCCAGAAAAATATTAATTCCTTTCATTGTTCGTTTTCTTCGTCCAAATAACCGAGTATGCTGTCCAGAGTACGGCGTTCCTTCTTCGTAGGACGGCCTGCTCCTCTGTCTCTTTTTACAAAAAATGTCTCCACCGGAGCGTGAAGTTTTTCCATCTCGCTTTCCGGTGTGAGATTAAGCGCATAGTCCGGCACCAGAGCTGCACCTACCCTGTTTTCCAGCGCCGCAAGAACTTTATAAGAAAATACGGCAGAGCCTTTTCTAATCTCTATCACCTCCCCTTCCTTGACCGGACGCGAAGGCTTGCAGTTGGCTCCCGCCACTTTCACCTTCCCTCCGTTACAGGCCTGAGTAGCCTCACTGCGCGTCTTGAAAACCCTGATAGCCCAGAGATATTTGTCTATGCGTGTCACTTTGATGCTATTTTTGCCTGCAGAAAATCTGTATAGGGCATCCTGTCAGCTCGAAATTTTCCCTTAGCTTGTTCTCAAGGAATCTCTTATACGGTTCCTTAATGTACTGCGGAAGATTACAGAAGAACGCGAAACTTGGAAAACGCGTAGGGAGCTGAGTTATATATTTGATTTTCACGTATTTTCCCTTGGTACTTGGCGGAGGAGTCTCTTCTATTAAAGGCAGAAGCGCCTCGTTGAGACGTGCGGTCGGTATTTTGCGTGAATAATTCTCATAAACCCTGTTCACCGCATCCAGAACATCCTGGATTCTGAGCATCTTTACCACTGAAGTGAAGATGATAGGGACATCGGTAAACGGCGCTATACGTTCACGCAAGCTCTGTTCGTAGTTCTTAAGGGTATTGCTGTCCTTGATGAAAAGATCCCATTTGTTCACCACCAGCACGACACCTTTGCGGTTTTTTACGATAAGGTTAAAGATATTCATGTCCTGAGCTTCCATACCTGTAGTGGCATCTATCATAAGGATGCACACGTCACTATGTTCTATAGCCCTGATGGAGCGCATCACAGAATAGAACTCCAGATCTTCGTGAACCTTGGCCTTACGTCTTATTCCGGCAGTGTCCACAAGCATGAATTCGTGTCCGAACTTATTATAATGGGTTTCTATGGAATCTCTGGTAGTGCCGGCAATAGGAGTCACGATATTTCTGTCAGTGCCAAGCAAGGCGTTGGTAATGGAAGATTTACCCACATTAGGTTTTCCCACTATGGCGATTCGGGGAAGTCCTTTATACGGGTCCTCGACCTGTCCGTCCTCTGGAAGGACACGGCACACCTCATCGAGCAAATCACCGGTACCGGAGCCATTGGCAGCGGAAATGGTCCATATTTCCCCCAGGCCGAGAGAATAGAACTGATAGGCGTCGTACTGCTTTTCGGCGCTGTCCACCTTATTGACGCACAGAACGACCGGTTTCTTGCTACGACGCAGTACGTCGGCTATCTCGGCGTCATAATCTGTGACGCCGGTAGAAGCCTCCACCATAAAAAGGACGGCATCAGCCTCGTTTATAGCAATCTGCACCTGTTCGCGTATGGCGCTCTCAAATATGTCTTCGGAGTTGGTGGTGTACCCTCCGGTATCCACGACCGAAAACTCTCTTCCGCACCATTCACAACGGCCATAATGACGATCTCTGGTGACACCTGAAATATCATCGACTATCGCCTGTCGCATCCCGACAAGCCTGTTGAAAAGTGTAGATTTGCCTACATTAGGACGACCTACTATTGCTACCAAACTCATAAATCCTATTTTTTGTTCTTTTCCTGAAGAGAACACTCGCTGCAGGCAGACGAGATCTCTCCCTTGCATTTCACGCCGTGAAGAGCAGCGTCTTCATCTTTGAAACAACGTATGCCCATACTGCGCATCTGTTCATTTGACCCCACGTCAAATTTCGGGAACTCGCCGTCTTTTTTCAACATGAAGACGAACATGGCGGCGACGCCTATAACAAGTACTACTGCAGCGGCAATGAAGGTAATCATCTTATCTCTCGAATTCCGGGCTGATAGCCTCGTAATTATAAACTTTATGTATGATGGATGCGAACAGAGGTGCAAGAGACACCACTTTTATCTTCTCATCCCCTGCAAGCTCCTTATGCGGGATCGTGTCACTGATATATACTTCCTGAAGCTTGGATGCGTGTATGCGAGACACTGCATCTCCGCTCAGAACGCCGTGAGTGGCGCAAGCCCTGACAGAATTGGCCCCCATGGAGATAAGTACGTCAGCTGCCTTGCACAGAGTGCCGGCAGTGTCTATCATATCGTCAATGATGACTATGTCACGGCCTTCCACCTCGCCTATGGCAGTTATGCTTGATACGACATTGGCTTTGGCTCTGGTCTTGTGACAGATGATGGTAGGCACCCCGAGAGCGCCGGCATAGCAGTTCGCCTTCTTGGCACCGCCCATGTCAGGTGCCGCGATGGACAGATTCTTGAGATTAAGGCTCTGGATTATAGGCAGGAACACCTTCATACTGTAAACGTGGTCTACAGGGATATCGAAAAAGCCCTGGATCTGCTCAGCGTGAAGTTCGCAGGTCATCACCCTGTCCGCACCGGCCGCACGAAGAAGATTGGCCACCAGTTTGGCGCCGATGGCGACTCTCGGACGGTCCTTTCTGTCCTGTCTGGCCCATCCGAAATATGGAATCACAGCCACAACCGAATCCGCAGACGCCCTCTTGGCCGCATCGATCGTAAGGAGCAGCTCCATCAGGTTGTCCGCGGGAGCTATGGTAGACTGCAGAATATACACGCTAGCGCCTCTGACGCTGTCTTCGAACTGGGGCTGAAACTCGCCATCGCTGAACTGCGTAACACTCAAAGCACCAAGCTTCTGCTCGCTCTCGTCGGCATTACGGATAAGGTTCAGTTCATCAATGACCCTGCGGGCGAAGTCCTCCGAAGCCCTGCAGGCAAACAATTCCATCCTATGGCTGTGTAACATATTATATTATAAAGTTTTCAAAATTTCTTCAATATACGAGAGTATCTCCTCTCTTCCTGTCCCCTTCGCGGACGAACTCGACAGCATCTTGGGAAGGGTTTCCCAATCCTCGAGAAGAATCTGCGAATCTATTTCTATCTGACGGGATAAAGCCACGGGACCTATCTTGTCAGTCTTGGTGAATATGATGCAGAACGGAACTCCATGCTCTCCAAGTGAACGGATGAAGTCAACATCTATGGCCCCTATATCGTGTCTGCTGTCTATCAGGACAAACAGGCAGGCCAATTGTTCGCTTCCCAGAATATAGTCGTCGATGACCTTTCTGATGGCCTCGCGTCCCTTTTTGTCCAGCTTGGCATATCCATAACCCGGCAAATCCACAAGATACCATTCGTCATTGATGAGAAAATGGTTGACCAGTTTGGTCTTACCCGGGGTGGAGGAAGTCTGGGCAAGCTTGGAGTTATTGCAAAGCATATTGATGAGGCTCGATTTGCCCACATTACTGCGCCCTATAAATGCAAATTCCGGAAGACGCCTTGAGGGTCTCTGGTCCACTCTGGTGCTGCTTCCTTGAAACGTAGCGCTTGTAATCTTCATATATCTGAGCCTGTCCCGATTTCAGTCCGCGCAAATATACGGAAAAACTACGAATTTACCGAAGTGGATTTAGGATAAAGAATCGTAAAGCAGGCACCGCCCAATTTAAAGCTGCGGGAGTATGATATGCTGGCCCCGCATCTTTCGAGAATGCTCTTGCAGATGGACAGGCCAAGCCCGCTGCCGCTGCTCTTGGTAGTGAACTTAGGGGTAAAGAGTTTCTCTTCATTCTGCCGGTCCACACCCGGGCCATTGTCTTCGAAAACTATCTCGTAGTAATCGGGCGAAGCACCGTTTCTGAGCGACACTGCCACCTTGGCATTCTGAACATCCTCACAAGCCTGGACCGCGTTATTGAGGAGATTGACGAACACTCTCACCAGCTGAGGCCTAGGGGCGCTCACCTCCACTCCCGGAAGGCCCAGATATATGAATTCCACACCGGGCCGGTTATCGTAGAGCGCCACTTCTTCCCTGAGAAGGTCATCAAGATTAACCTTGACAGGATCTTCGGAGTAAAGTTTCGCGAAATCCGAGAACTGATTGGCAGTTTCCGTCAGCACGTGGATATGGTCGAGAAGAACTACAGCCATATTGTCGAATTTCTCTTCCCAGGCCGGGTCTCCATTGGCCTTGAGACGCTGAACTCTCTGAATCTGCAACTGCATAGGTGTCAGTGGGTTTTTAATCTCGTGCGCCACGTTGCGGGCCATCTCGCTCCATGCCTTGTCGCGTTCCGCCTGCGCCAGAGCATGGCTGCTGCTGGTCAGATCGTCCACCATACGGTTATAGGAACGTATGATGTCCATAATCTCGTCATCCTTAGTGTAGCCTATATTGTCCAGTTTTTCTATCTTTCCGGAACGCATCTTACGGCTCATGAGCGAAAGCGGACGGAAAGTCTTGTCTATTATGGCCGACACCGCGATAGTGGATATGAGCGCCAGAATAATGAACACGATAATCACATTGAAGGCGTGCATCAGCGCGTCAAACTGGAAATCATTACCCGTCTCGGTATAAGGAGAGGCGAAAAACGCTATTATCTCGCCGGACGCTCCCATTATAGGGGCATAGAGCATATACAGCTCGCGCCTTTGCATCTTCTTGGAATGAATACAGAAGCCTTCGTTGAGATATTTCAAATGATAATATGGGCTTTCGTCCATTCTGTATCCCCAGACCTTCTTCTCATACAGATTCGGAGCCGTGGTCATGGCCAATTTGCCATCAGGACGGTAAAGAGCGATATCAGACGCCGAGTTGTCGCTTACCCTGCGAAGCAAGTCCATAGTTTCCCTTGAAGTGAGCTCAGACGGAGAGGAGACGTTCCTCAACCCGTTCTGAATCTGAAAACGCAGGGAATTCACCTTGTCAGACATCATCCTTTCAGAGACGAAATAATTTCTGTCATAGACAAAAGATACGCTGACGAATGCCAATACGGACATACACACAAGCAGCGAGCCTACCAGCAGAATATTCAACTTCCTCTTGAAATAGTTCTTCTCGAAAAGAATGGTTTTACGTTTATAGCGCACGAAAGGCACCATTATGAAATAAAAAAGAAGAACGAAAAACATCGCATACACCACATACGTTCCCCAGGAAACATACGGACGGGAAATGATAATCAATTCGTCCTCCCCTACCGGGATGACAAAGTTCATATATCCTTTCCAGCGATAATAGTACTCTGTATCCTTCTGGTTTTCAGATAAATTAAAGCGTATTGGATAAGCCAGGTCTCCTCTGAAATACTGTCGTTCACCGTTCTTGTACATGGCGTATGCATAACGGGCGGGCACGTCAGAAGAAGAGAAACTGTCAAGCATACGGCTCAAAGAATGCTTGTTCGGATATTTCGGCTCAAGAATCACCTCAACCAACTCCTGTCCCCAGTCACTGTGATAGTATTGGAACAAAGCCACATACCGGCACTTCTGATCCTTGAACGGAGCATATCTGAATCTTGATCCGGCTTCTATCTGTACACCCTCATCTCCGGACGAATTAATCTTTCCGATGCCGGCGTTCAACGTTATGTCATAAGTGTTAAGGTACCTTCCAAGATAACGCTCTATTATTCTCGATCTGGCGTGTGCCAATTCATCCGGGCCTTCCGAAGCATGGGAAATGACGTCATCCTGGGCTATCTGACGCTCAACACGGCGAAGCGAAGATTCCAGATCATAATCCCTGACATTTGACAGGGTCTCCGCCCATGACGCCACCAGAATCCTCTCCCGCTGAAATCCTATGTTGGTCGTGAAGCCCACACAGAACACCGCCACAACTATTGAATATAGAATCACTCCGGTCACGCTGAAGATTCTCACGCGCTTACGGACAAGTTTCACCCATACGGGCTGCAGCAGGTCGAAAATCATCGCTATGGATACGAACACCATAAACAACGCCACGTAAACCACCACAGTATTCAGATTAAGCGCCCATATCTTATAAAGGTCCAGGTTGATGTGTGTATAGACCAATATCTTGTATATGGAAATATATGCGAACCATACCAGAAAAGCCATATAGGCAAGTGCTGCCGTGCTGCCCAGAACAATCTGGACGGAACTTTTCAATTGCTTCCACAAGTCACGTCTGGCGATGAACATACTGGTGGATATGATCAGAGACGCGACCGAGAGAATGAGTATGCTTATTATCTGGGTCAATTCCCCGGATATGACAGGATATTTGCGGTATACAGCCCATGCGAAAAACAACAGTATGATGGACGAAGCTACCGCATTCTTCACCAGCGGATGAAAATGCAGCGACACCAGAACGGCAGCAACAAACAGAAGATATGCCAGCCATACAGATTGGGCAGGTATGCTGCTGTTGAAAGGAATCCCGTTATATTCCACCTTGAACAAAGGGGCTCCACGCAAGCTTATCTGCTGACCATCTGCAGAATTGAGACTACGGAAATAAGTATTCTCCGCCAAATGAAGGGCTTTTGAGTTGTCAAGCGAAAGTGCGGCTATAACTTTGACATTCCCCTTCTGAACGCATCGCAGCAGATAGGAAGAAGATGAGAATTGGTAAAAACCGTAATCCTCGCCCACCTTCGAAAGAGTCGATTTGCGTAATCTGCCGATATATTCATCGTACTGAACAGGCAATTGGCCCTTCCATGAGCTGAGATGATTGTTGTCATACCTGTAGAGAATGAAATCCGAGGGCATCCTGGAGAAATTGAACAGTTCTTCGGCAGGTGCTTCCATGGCTTTGACGGCATAAGAATCAAGAAGCGCGCATCTCTTTTCCAAGCCGCTTTCTATGTTCTGCGTGTAATACGAAAGCCCGGAGATCTGCCTCGGGCACAGATAAGAATAGGCTAACAGCACCAATGACAAAGCCATAAGCACTATATACAAAAGCCTGCTGTTACCGCGTCTGTTCATTATTCGTGATGATAGGACTCTCCTTTGATTATAGTAAAGGCACGATATAGCTGTTCAACAAAAATCGTGCGTACCATCTGATGTGAAAAGGTCATCCTCGAAAGCGAAATTTTCGAATCGGACCTGTCGTATACTTCCTGAGAGAATCCGTACGCCCCGCCTATCACAAAAACCACGTCCCTGGCCGAAGTGGTCATCTTCTTTTCCAGAAAAGAAGCGAATTCCACCGAACGGAATTCTCGTCCGTGCTCGTCGAGAAGGATGACCTCGTCTGTAGGTCTGACGCATTTCAGGATGGATTTTCCTTCCGTGGTCTTAATCTGTTCGCGGGAAAGGGAACTCGCGTTCTTCAATTCCGGGATCTCCTTCATCTCGAAGCTTATGTAATGGCGAAGCCTGGAAGCATACACCCCCAGGCCCTCGCTAACCCATTTTATATCAGTCTTCCCGACTGTAAGAAGTGTTATCTTCACTTCATCTAGACTCTCTGTCCGTATGAACGGTCAGTAGTGTTCACCGTGATCACGTCGCCCTGATTGATGAAAAGAGGAACCATAATCTTAGCTCCTGTCTCGAGGGTGACTTCCTTGAGAGCGGAAGTAGAAGCGGTGTTACCTTTGACTGCAGGCTCAGCATAAGTAACTTCAAGAGTTACATATGTAGGCAGTTCGCAGGTAAGACATCTCTCCTCGTCACCGGTCACGAACATCATCTCAACATGCTGGCCATCCTTCATAAGGTCAGAGTTCTCGATAACCTCCTTAGGAAGTTTGATCTGCTCGTATGTCTCCTCGTGCATGAAGTTGAATCCATCTTCCTCTGCATAAAGGAACTGATATGGACGGCGTTCCACCTCTATGGTCTCGATCTTGGCGCCAGCGGTAAATGTATTCTCCAGAATACGGCCATTCTCAAGGTTACGAAGTTTTGTCTTGACGAAAGCCGGTCCTTTACCAGGTTTTACGTGCTGGAACCACACGATCATACAAGGTTTGTCGTTAAATTTAAGATAAAGTCCGTTTTTAAAATCAGCTGTTGTTGCCATAAAATATATCTATATAAATAATTATCTGTAAAAAAACGTGCAAATATAATAAGAAATCGAAATAATCCCAACGGCCGATTTCCGAACTACAATGCGCTGATATACGCGGCTATCTGTTCGAGCAGCCAACGTGGAGTGGAAGTGGCGCCGCTGATTCCGACCTTATCATCACAGCGGAACCAGGAAGATTGAATTTCCGATATGCCTCCCACCTGATAACTGCGGATATTCACGCTCTTGCATAACGAGGATAGCACTTTTCCGTTTGAACTCGATTTCCCGGACACAAAGATTACCACATCGTGGGCGGCGGCAAACTCCTTCAGTTCCCGATAGCGGCTTTCAACCTGAGAACAGATGGTCTTGTGCACCTTCAAAGCGGGAAAGCGGGAAGAAAGGTATCCGCACACCTGAGAATATTCCACCGGACTCTTGGTGGTCTGCGAGAAAATCTCACACTGCTTGGAGGCATCCATACTGTCTGCCAATTGGGCCGCATCCTCCATATTCTCTATTACCCTCACCCGGGTTTCGTCGACTTGACCGACAAGGCCAAGCACTTCCGGGTGCCCTTTCTTTCCGAAGATAATGACTGTACCCTGCGCCTGACGAATCTTTTTCTGTATGCCAAGCACCACAGGACAAGTACAGTCTATGACATTGAATCCAAGTTCTTTCAATTTAGCGTAGGTTGCCGGAGGCTGACCATGAGCACGGATAAGAATATTCTCCCCATTGGCATTCTTTATATCTGAAATGTCTTCTTCATCCAATGCCACAAGCCCCATAGCCGAGAGACGCGCTATCTCCGATTCATTGTGAACTATCTCTCCCAGAGAATATAGATGGTTATTCTCCTCTTTCGATAAAAAATTCTCCGCCGTGCCAATTGTTTTGATTACACCGCCGCAGAATCCGGCCTTCAAATCAATCTCTACACTAATCATAAAGTTTGTAAATCCCCCTGATCAGGCCTTTGGCCCACTCGACTTCCTCTCTGAGAGTCATATTAGAATTATCCAGTTCATATGAATCGACGGGGCGACGAAGAGGAGACGTCTCGCGATGGGAATCTATATAATCACGCTGTCTGAGATTGGCCTTAACCTCGTCTATAGTAGGAGTCAGACCCTTTGAAAGCATCTCGTCGTAACGGCGTTTCGCACGCACATCCTCACTTGCAGTCATGAAAAGCTTTACCTGTGCCTGCGGGAAAACGGTGGTGCCTATATCTCTGCCGTCCATGACGACCTTGCCGTCGCATGCCAATGCGTGCAGTTTATCATCCACAAAATCTCTGACATAAGAAACTGCTGCAATGGGACTCACCTGAGACGACACCTTCATCGCGCGTATATGGTCCTCTATGCATTCCGCGCCCATGTAAAGTCTCCCGGCTTCTCCGAAATGCAGATCGAGCCCCTCAAGCGCACCTTTCAAAGCGTCATCGACTATATTGTCTTCTCCGATAAAGCCTTCCTGCTGAGCATAATATGTAACTCCGCGATAAAGAGCGCCGGAATCCAGATAAAGAAGCCCAAGCTCCCGGGCAAGAAGTTTCGCAAAAGAACTTTTGCCGGTGGAAGAGAAACCGTCCACCGCTATTATTATATCAGGAACCGTCATACGTAATCCTCTATGTTTTGTACACTTATTACATCGTCGCCCAATATGAGAAGCCTCTCCACGACATTTCTCAATTCGCGGATATTACCTTTCCACGACCTGTTTTGAAGACACTCCACCGCCTGCGGGCTGAAACTTTTACGTGGGAGAGCCGTTTCCTGACATATCTGCTCCACGAAGAAATCAACCAGCAAAGGGATGTCGCTCTTCCTCTCATCCAGGCTCGGCACTTTGATTACTATCACGCTTAGCCTGTGATAAAGGTCTTCCCGGAAATTCCCCGCCTCTATCTCCTTCTTAAGGTCCTTGTTCGTGGCGGCCACCACTCTCACATCGACCTTTATATCCGTATCGCTTCCCACACGGGACAACTTGTTCTCCTGCAGCACCCGGAGCACCTTGGCCTGTGCTGAAAGCGACATGTCACCTATCTCATCAAGAAATAAAGTTCCCCCGTCGGCCTGTTCGAATTTGCCCTTATGCTGTTTGATGGCAGATGTAAAGGAGCCCTTCTCGTGACCAAAAAGTTCACTCTCTATAAGTTCGGAAGGTATCGCGGCACAATTCACTTCTACATATGGAGCTGCACTTCTGTCGCTTTGCGCATGCAGACTTCTGGCCACAAGCTCTTTACCTGACCCGTTCGGCCCCACGATCAGCACCCTGGCCGGAGTGGGAGCCACCTTGTCTATAATATCTCTGACATGCTGTATGGCTTCCGATTCGCCTATCATTCTGGCCCCTCCGAAAACCTTCTTTTTGAGAAGCCTGTTCTGAGAGGTCAACGCACCTTTGTCCGTAGCATTCTTTATGGTAATCAGCACGCGGTTAAGGTCCAACGGCTTTTCGATAAAATCGAACGCGCCTTTCTTTATGCACTCCACCGCCGTATTGATATCGGCATGTCCCGAAATCATCACGATAGGTGTCTCCACTCCTTCGGACACGAGTTTGGAGAGGAGTTCCACCCCATCCATCTGTGGCATCTTTATATCCGAAAAAATAACGTCATAATGCGACGACGTAGCCAATTTCTCCCCGGCCAAACCATCTTCCGCTATATCCACGCTATGCCCTTCCTCCGAAAGAATCTCTTTCAGGGAATTGCGGATCGAACGCTCATCATCAATAACAAGTATCCTCATAGTCACTGCATTTTTTCTGCCAACTTGGCCTCATGTTCAGCCTGCGCCCTCTGTACACTGACGGAGCGCTTGAGAACAAATCCGGCTCCCAGGTATTTGGTACGGACATCCTCATCGGCGGCAAGCGAGGCAGGCGTTCCTTCCTGAAGTATGGTTCCCTCATAAAGAAGATATGCCCTGTCCGTGATGGCCAATGTCTCTCCCACATTATGGTCCGTAATGATGACTCCGATATTCTTATACTTGAGTTTGGCTATAATATATTGTATATCCTCCACGGCTATAGGGTCGACACCTGCAAAAGGTTCATCCAGAAGTATGAATTTCGGATCTATGGCCAGGGCCCTGGCTATCTCACAACGCCTTCTTTCTCCTCCGGAAAGCTGAATGCCAAGCGATTTGCGCACCTTGGAAAGATTGAATTCGCTTATCAGTTCCTCGAGCCTTTCCTCCCTCTGCTTTTTAGGGATCCCCTTCATCTCCATGACGGAAAGGATATTGTTCTCCACAGACATCTTCCTGAAAACGGAAGCATCCTGAGGAAGATAACCTACGCCAAGTTGCGCACGCTTATACATAGGAAGCTTAGTTATCTCCTTATCATCCAGATATACATGCCCGTCATTAGGAACAATCTGCCCTGTAATCATATAGAAACTGGTAGTCTTTCCGGCTCCGTTAGGCCCGAGAAAACCCACGATCTCTCCCTGATTAACCTCCATAGAAACACCCTTCACCACGGTGCGGATGCCATATTTTTTTATAAGATTCTCACAACGAAGTTTCATACATTCCCCCTCTCATTACGAATCAAGTTCAAGATCCTTGACCAAATTCCTGATTTCAGAATTATCTTCCATAAGCTTTTTAGCCTTATCCCCAGCAAGATATATCACCGGTTCAAATTCCTCCTGAGGCAGCACCTCAACCAGAAATCTCACCTTTTCGGAATCAAGCATAGCCTTCAGCTTGTTCTCCATTCGTGCGACAAACTTTTCCTCCAACCACTTCTTCGTGCCGTCACTTTCCACCTTTATGGTAAGCACACACACTCCGTCCTTCACCTCTACATCATATTTTGCACCTGAAAATATACCTGCCAGACGTCTGCTGGAAGAGTTTTCCTGACATATGCGTATCAAATCTTTCCAGGCCTTGTGCATCTCGTCAGTAGAAGGGAGCTTTCCGCTGCCGCCTTCTTCTGACTTCTGAGGCATAGATGTCTCCGCTTCCTTTGTAAGAGACTCCAAAGACAGACCCGCAACTATTTTTCGTGCCCGCGGTTTGACCTGTCCCTCTTCTTTCGGGCCTTCGCTCACCTCCGGTTTCTTCGGGCTTTCAATTTTCGGAGATTCGTCGACCTTCGGCGTTTCTTCGGCTTTTTCTGTCACAACAGGTTTCCGGACCGTTGTCTCGGACCTCTGAGCCGGAGTAGCCAAAACAGGCGAAGATGCAGGAGCATTATTTATAAAACAGAGTTTCATCAAAGAAAACTCCATAAAAAGACGCTGATTCGTAGCCGTCTTAAATCCTGCTTCACAAATACTTATCTGATTCAGCGCGCTATATAGGAACGCCACACTGCATTTCTGAGCCTGTGCCTGATACCGTTCCCTCAAGCTCTGAGGAAAATCAAGAAGCGAAGACAATCCGCCTGTCCGGCTGACGAGCAGATCGCGCAGATGTTCCCCGACGGATACGGCAAAATACAAGGCATTGAACCCTTTGGAAAGAACTTCATCTATAATCAGCAGCACCGTGGCATAATCTCCTGCCAATGCAGCATCCACAATCCTGAAAGAGTACTCATAATCCAGGACATTGAGATTCTTGAGGACATCTTCATAAGCTATGTCGGTTCCGCAGAAAGCCACGCTCTGATCAAAAAGAGTAAGCGCATCGCGCATGGCGCCGTCTGCCTTCCTGGCTATCACATGAAGGGAATCATCGCCAATCGTCACCCCTTCCTTACCGGCGATATCCCGCAGGTTGCGCATTATGTCAGGAACGCTTATACGATTGAAATCATAGGTCTGACAGCGAGAAAGGATAGTTGGGATTATCTTGTGCTTTTCTGTCGTACACAATATGAAAATAGCGTGTGCAGGCGGTTCTTCCAGAGTCTTCAGGAATGCGTTGAAGGCCTGAGAAGAAAGCATATGGACCTCATCGATAATATAGACGCTGTACCTGCCCACCTGAGGCGGAATTTGCACCTGGTCCATAAGGGCTTTGATGTCCTCCACACCGTTATTCGAGGCCGCATCCAATTCGTGAATGCAATATGAGCGACCCTCCGCAAAAGAACGGCACGATTCACATTCCCCACACGGTTCCATATCAGCAGATGGAGAAGAACAGTTGATAGCCTTGGCAAAAATACGTGCAGACGATGTCTTTCCTACACCCCTGGGGCCGCAAAAAAGATATGCGTGCGCCAATTGGCCTCTGGAGATGGCATTCTTAAGAGTTCTCGCGATATTATCCTGTCCGATCAGCGATTCGAACGAATCAGGGCGATATTTTCTGGCTGATACTATATAGTCTGACATAATCCTCTCACTTAAGTTTAGCAAAGGCAAAACCAAGAACACAAAATTAAATATTTTTTCGTCAAAGAAAAATATAAGTTTTATGTACCTTTGTCAGGATGAAAATGGGAAAGATTAAATATCTGCTGGCTGCTCTGACAATCCTCCTGTTCTGTGAGGATCTCAGCGCCCAATTCAAAGTCTACACCAGAAAGACCAGATTGGCAGACTTCCCTGCAAAAACCACAATGATTGTTCTCAGCGGAGATGAAATCCTCGATATAGCCCTGCGTTCCGAGATAAAAAGCCGGTGGAGAATCTCCCCCTATGATTTCTGCGATGCATCACAGATGGAGACGGTAAAAAGCAATCCTTCCTTCTACATCCTCTATCTCAGTGAAGACAAAAGTGGCATCATATTCCTTAATTTGGAAAAATGCGGAGACAAGAAGGGCATTTCAAGTCTGGAAAGCAGGATGGATGTCGTAAAAGTACCTTTTTGTCCTAAAGATTTCTCTTCCGGACGTGAAGTACTCTATGTCTCAGCCATGATAGACGTGATGCAGCACTATGTGGAAGGCTCACTGCTTCATAGCCAATCCGCATACAAGAATCTGGAGCAGTCTCGCATCCCGCTCGCCAAGGAACGCAGAAAAAAACTGTACATAAACAGAGACGACCTGTCCGGAATAATAGCGTCGCGCGACTCCATAAGTTCTCCGGGAAACGGTCTGATTTTTACTGACAGCTATACGGCGGACAGTCTGTTCACGTCCAGTTCTCAGAATGCCCTGATAGGCTTCTGCATAAGCAGTTCCTCTCCAGGACCCAAAGCCGAAAGCTATCAGATAATAGTAACCGCCGACAGACACGAACTCCTTTACTATAAGAAAAACAGATATGGCAAGGAAGGAGACCGCGGATTTACACTGAAATCACTTGCCGCCATACAAGCGGAACATTCGTACAAAAAATGATTCAGGACACTACTTACTCAGGGCTCAAATACGCATTTAAAAGAGACAGCGGAAAAGCGGCATGCCTGGCAATAAGCGTCAAATGCGGGACCCGCTCGGAGGGTGATCTTCCAGAGGGAATAGCTCATTTCGTCGAGCACTGCATATTCAAAGGCACAGAAAAAAGAAGCGCCGCCTCCATCAACGCCTGTCTTGACCGGCTGGGAGGAGAACTTAATGCCTATACCTCTAAAGAAGAAATCGTAATCCACGCGACAGTCCTTAAGGAAGATATAGACAAAGCCGCTGAACTGTTGATGGAAATCGCAACCGGAGCGACCTTCCCGGAAGAAGAGATAGAGATAGAAAAAGGCGTGGTGACAGATGAGATCATTTCCTACCAGGACAGTCCATCAGAAGACATATACGATAACTTCGAAAGCCGTTTTTTCGACACGCATCCGCTTGGAAGACTTACACTTGGGACAGTCGATTCCATAAGGCAGGTCACAAGAGCGGACCTGGTACGGTACTATCAGGATAATTTCATCCCATCCAATATGGCATTCACCGTAGTGGCTGACATAGATGAAGCAGAGATGCAGAAACAATTTCTCCGTCTGTGGAAACGCTATTGCCCGGAAAACGCCGCCCCGGCAAAAGCTCTCACAGAAGAATGCGCAGCCGCAAAAGCAGAGCCTCATATCTTCAGCATAAGAGAAGACAAAAACAATCACGAAGCAAATCTGATAATCGGCACGCTTGCTCCAAGTCTATACGATGAAAAAGGCAGACTCGCCTGCGTTCTTCTGACCAATATTCTCGGCGGAGGGGCCAGCAACAGCCTTCTTAACGCATCACTTAGAGAAAAACACGGCTGGGTTTATGCCGCAGAATGCAATTATACTCAATACACAGATGCAGGAATAGTGGCGATAAGCATAGGCTGCGAGCCATCGAATCTGACAAAATGCATTAAAGAGACCTCTGCCATATTGGAACGGCTCAAATCCACGCCGTTGTCCGAAAGAAGTCTTCGTGCTGCCAAAAAGCAGCTGTACGGACAACTCGCCATAGCGGCGGACAGCAAGGAAAGCCAATGTCTGGCGATGGGAAAAAGTCTGCTCGCCTTCGGAAAGGTGATAAAAGACGAGGACAGCAAAAAAGTAATAGAGGCCCTTACCCCGGAAGACATCCAAGAATTGGCACAAAAGCTCTGGGCTGACGGCAACTTCTCACAACTAATCTACATATAGGCGCTATGGAATCCGCTATGGACAAATACCTTAAAGAGCACAGCTCCATCCCGAGCGAAGCGCTCAAATGGGTAGAAAAGCAGACAAATCTTAAAACCAATTATCCCAGGATGCTGTCCGGAGCCGTTCAAGGAGAGCTGCTTTATCTCATCGCCAAGATGTGTTCCGCAAAAGAGATTCTGGAGATAGGATGTTTCACCGGATATTCCACCATATGTCTGGCATGCGCCGCCCAAGAATCGGAAGGTCATGTAGATTCGCTGGAAATCAACGATGAACTTGAAGATATCATCCGTCAGGGCTGGAAGATGGCCGGTGTAGAAAACATAGCTGAACTGCACCTGGGAGACGCTCTCAAAAGCATAGAAAGCCTACAAAAAAAAGGACGAGTCTATGATCTGGTATACATAGACGCAAACAAAAGAGAATACCTGGCCTATTATGAAGCGCTCACTCCACTGCTTAAAAGCGGAAGTGTAATTCTGGCCGACGACACCATGCTTGGAGGCAAAGTATATCAAAGCCCGGTAAGCACGGACAAGCAGACCCAAGGACTTGTCGAATTCAACGAACATATCTTACGTGACCCTTCCGTAGAAGTCGTAATGCTACCGATAAGAGACGGCCTGAGCATTATCCGAAAGAAATAATTTCATCACTTTTTTATTTGGGACCAAACCATTTTTACTCTGATTTTGTCACCATATAGGCATATTTAGTCCCAAAACGGTCGTTTTATATACATTTTTGTCCCGTAAGTGTCATTTTCTTTCACATCCTGAACGCGGACAATACCTTTGCAGGCGTTATTAAAGGCAAAAGCATATGACACCTGTAAAAATGAGGCTTGACAACGCCTCCAACATATATCCGGCAGCACTTTCAAAACATCACGCTTCCATATTCAGAATGAGTGTAACCCTTAAAGAGACAGTCAACCTGAATATCCTGCAGCAAGCGCTCAATGCCACAGTTCAGAGAATCCCTCTTTTCTCTTATACTTTGAAAAACGGCGCATTCTGGTGGTACATCAAGCAATTGGACAAAATGCCCATGCTCAGCAAGTATACCCCTAACCAG
This sequence comes from Lachnospiraceae bacterium, assembly GCA_963654805.1. Classification (GTDB taxonomy): domain Bacteria; phylum Bacteroidota; class Bacteroidia; order Bacteroidales; family UBA932; genus Cryptobacteroides. Next base: position 86,110 of record CAVKBL010000007.1, read on the forward strand.
GACAAACGCGGATTCAAATTTCACGGAGGCTTCCTGTTCAAAGTCAGCGCTCAGAACAACATGATAGTTCTGGACGTATTCCACGCATTGGCGGACGGGAGAGGCGGACAGACTTTCCTTCTCACGTTGGTGACCGAATATATACGCCTAATGTACGATGTGAAAGGCATCCAGTACAACGATGTGGTGCTGAACCCTTTCGAAAGACCGGCACAAAAAGAAATAGAGGACTGTTTCACCCTCTTCACCGGTAAAAAAGGCGCATTGGAACAGAATGAGCTGGCCTATCACATCCCCGGCAAGAAAATAGGATTCAGTGAACTGAACAGAGAAAGATTCGTTCTGGATACCGACAGCGTAAAACGGGTATGCCACGAATATGACTGCACTGTAACCGAGATTCTCACCGCCTCAATGGTCAGCGCGTTGCAGCAGGTATGGCTCAACGACAAGAGAAGACATAAGAAAACAGCTCTCAAAGTCAGTGTCCCTGTGAATTTACGACCTATTTTTTCAGGGAAGACTCTCAGGAATTTCTCTTCTTATGTGAATCTCGGAGTCAATGTCAACAACGGACAATTCTCCTTTACGGAAATTCTCGACATAGTCAAGTCACAGAAACGGTTCATGGCTCAGCGCAGTGAGCTCGAGAAAAAAATAGCGGCCAATGTCGCCCTCGAAAACAATCTCGCGATATCAGCCATTCCGCTTTTCATCAAACGCCCGGTAATAGACATTATCTGCCGGATCAAGGGAGACAGATACTGCTCGCAGACTCTTTCCAATCTCGGAAATGTAATCATGCCGGAAGCCGTCGCTTCTTATATCGAAGAGATGGACTTTATTCTCGGCAGACAGAGAGGGACAAGCGGAGCCGCAAGCGCTGTTGGATACAATGGTAAAATCTTCGTGAATTTTACACGAAATATCGCGGAGAAGGATTTCGAAAATTACTTCTACGACCAACTCCGCGATCTGGGTATCAAATATTTTAACCTATCTGAGTTCCGTTTACCAGAGCTTCAGACGGCGTAATAAATCGCATCGTCCCATCTGCCTGGCGAGCCATAAGTATCATTCCCTTAGACTCTATTCCGCGGATAGTGCGAGGCTGGAGATTGGCCAGGATACATATCTGCTTGCCAATCATCTGCTCCGGAGTATAGTACTCCGCTATTCCTGACACTATCACTCTCTTATCTATACCTGTATCTATAGTGAGCTTCAGGAGTTTATCCGTCTTGGGAACTCTTTCCGCCTCAAGAACGGTAGCGGTACGGATGTCCATGGCATCAAAAGCCTCGAAGCAGACTTCCTTCTTTTGTGGCGCCACGACCTTGGCGGCCTCAGCCTTAGCTTCCGCTTCCCTGCGCTTGCGTATTTCTTCCAGGCGTTCAAGCTGGACGCGAATCTTATCATCGTCTATCTTCTCAAAAAGAAGTTCTGCCTGACCAAGAGCATGCCCGGCAGGAAGAATGTCAGCGCTTCCTACGGCAGACCAATTCAGGTCAGTTCTCAACATCTCTCTTAATTTCTTGGCGGCAAACGGAGTGAACGGTTCAAATGCGCTCGAAAGAGAAGCACAGATCTGCAGACATATATTAAGAATGGTTCCTGTACGCGGAAGGTCGGTTTTGGCCACCTTCCAAGGTTCCGTATCTGAAATATACTTGTTGCCGACACGAGCCATACCCATGGCGTCCTTGAGAGCCTCACGGAAACGGTAATTTTCTATATTCTTCTCCATAGACTCCTTAAGGGCAGGAATTTGTACAAGAGCCTCCTTGTCCACTTGTTCAAGGGCGCCGCATTCAGGCACCACTCCGTTGAAATACTTATGAGTAAGCACCATAGCCCTGTTCACAAAATTACCGAAAATAGAGACCAGCTCACTGTTGTTACGAGTCTGGAAATCTTTCCAGCTGAAGTCATTATCCTTTGTTTCAGGGGCATTGGCAGTAAGGACATAACGAAGAACATCCTGCTTGCCGGGGAAATCCTGAAGATATTCATTGGCCCATACAGCCCATCCGCGAGAAGTGGAGATCTTGTCCCCCTCAAGATTCAGGAACTCATTGGCCGGTACATTTTCAGGAAGAATGAATCCGTCTCCGTAAGCCTTGAGCATGGCCGGGAACACGATACAGTGGAACACTATATTATCCTTCCCTATGAAGTGGACAAGACGCGTGTCCTCGCTTTTCCACCACTTCTGCCAATCATCTGGGAGAAGCTCCATCGTATTCGAAATATATCCTATAGGGGCATCGAACCATACATAAAGCACCTTGCCTTCAGCGCCTTTCACAGGCACAGGCACACCCCAGTCCAAGTCTCTGGTCACTGCACGCGGCTGCAATCCGCCGTCCAACCAACTCTTAACTTGTCCATAGACATTGCTCCTCCACTCCTTATGGCCTTCGAGAATCCACTCGCGCAACCACTGTTCATAGTCCTGCAACGGAAGATACCAGTGCGTGGTCTTCTTCTTGACAGGCTGAGCGCCGGAAAGTTTGGATTTGGGGTTTATCAGTTCCTCAGGAGAAAGCGTACTTCCGCACTTTTCGCACTGGTCACCATAAGCGCCTTCCGCTCCGCACTTCGGACAGGTTCCCACTATATAGCGGTCCGCCAGGAAAGTCTTGGCCTCCGGGTCATAATACTGTTCGCTCTCTTTAGTGATGAATTTGCCTTCATCATAGAGTTTTTTGAAAAATTGAGAAGCGTTTTTCTCGTGAATCTTAGACGTGGTACGTCCGTAGATGTCAAAATCGATTCCGAAGCCCTTGAAAGAATCCGCTATTATCGTATGAAATTCATCCACCACCTGCTGCGGAGAACAACCGCGTTTGCGGGCCTGTATAGTAATAGGCACGCCGTGTTCGTCGCTGCCACATACATACAGCACATCTTCACCCTTCATGCGAAGAAATCGCACATAGATATCCGCCGGCACATACACCCCGGCCAAATGTCCGATATGAATCGGGCCGTTGGCATAGGGAAGTGCACAAGTCACAAGTGTTCGTTTAAAATTCTTTCCCATATTTATTCTTGTTTTTATCCTTGATCATTCGCTGTTTCTTCTGCAGCGCGTTGCATTCCTGTAAAAGTGAAAGCTGCTCCTTAGGGTCAGATGACTGCTTGATCTGTTCCGACAGGTCCTTAATTTGCGACTCCAGACGTCTTATAGCCAAATTTATAAGGGTCTTGGGAATATTGGCAGTAAGCCAGGAGCCCAGGGTAGTGTGCGAAGAAGAGAAACTTTTTACAGTAATCTCATATCGGTCAATGGTAAGTTCTCCCACTACAGAGGCCACCAGTCTGTCTTCACCGTCCATAAAACGGCGCACTATGGCATCCAGGGACAAGCCCTGATCATAATACATAGTCATAAAGCCCTCATATATGCACGCGTACACACTGTTGACCATTCTATACCCGTCTTCCTCCAGAACATTGACTATAAAATCAGCCACGCTCAAAGGCTCGGGGCTATAATATTGTGAATCAGTTTCAAAATTAAGAGGCCGCTCAGCGTAGCGCAACAGGTATCCCAAAATCTCAGCCTCTACAGGCGCGAGAATCTTATTTTCCGGATGATAGACAAAAGATGTCGGACTCTCCGACACATTATCCTGCCCGACCTTCCCGTCGACAGTCAATATCTTTTTAGTATTTACCTGGCCAATCCTGTCGAAAAGAATCTTTTCTTCTATCGCGAACTTTTTAGAACATTCCTGGACGTAAACCGAACGGATTACGGCATCCGGAATCTTAGCTATGCTGTCGGCTATGTCATTGATGACCCCGGCTCTTTTTATCGGATCTGTTCCAGCGGCAAGAAGCAGTCGATCGGACTTGAAACTGATGAAATCCTGCTCGTGTTCCTGGATATAATCCTGAAATTGCGCCAACGTATGCTTACGACCGAAACTGTCCGGATCCTCTCCGTCCGGCAGCAACACAATACGCACATTCATTCCCTCCTCAAGCACCATATCCGTTCCGCGTAGAGCCGCCTTGATGCCGGCATTATCTCCATCGTACATTATGGTCAGGTTCGTAGTAAACTTGCGGATAAGACGTATCTGTTCAGGGGTGAGAGACGTTCCACAAGAAGCCACTACATTCTGAATGCCCAGCTGATGAAGCGTTATCACATCTATATTCCCCTCCACCAGGAAGCACTTGTCCTGCTTTGAAATCTCCGTTTTTGCCTGATAGATGCCCAGAAGAGCACGGCTCTTGACATATATCTCAGACTCTGGGGAATTGACATATTTGGCCGGAGAATCACTTTTCAGTGTACGTCCCGAAAAAGCTGTCACCCTACCCGATACCGAGTAAATGGGGAACATCACCCTCTCCCTGAATCTGTCTGAAACAGACCCGTCATCGTGCTTTATGGCAAGACCGGTTTCTATAAGATACTCCAGCTTATGTCCTGCAGCTACTGCGGCATCGACAAGAGAACTTTTTCCTGACGGCGCCCAACCAAGACCTTCCTTGGCAATAGTCTCGTCTTCCAGACCACGCGAATGATAATACGCCATAGCCACTGCCCTGCCTTCCTGCGAAGAAAGCTGATCCTTGAAGAATTTATGGGCAAATTCCGTCACTATCAAAAGTGACTCCCTTTTCTGACGGGCCACTATCTCCTCCGCCGAAAGCTCCTCCTCCACCACATCAATGTGATATTTCTTGGCGATATACTTGAGAGCATCAGCATAAGAGCAATGCTCATAATCCATTACAAACGAAATGGCGGAACCGGATTTGCCACAGCCGAAGCACTTGTAGATGCCCTTGGCAGGAGAAACGTGAAAAGAAGGGGTCTTCTCATTATGAAAAGGACAACAGGCCACAAAGCCGGATCCGTTACGACGGAGCGTAACAAAATCGGAGATAACCTCTTCTATCTTGAGGCTGTCCTGTATTTTCTGGACCGTGTCCCTGTTTATCATACTGATTCTACTACCAACCTTGCTTTCAAAAGCCTACAAATATAGTCATTTACGAAGCAACTTCGCAAAGGAATTTAAGCCTTACGAGTCTTATCTCCTTCTCCGTATAGTCATTACCAAGATCATTGATGGCCTGCTCGAGGGAGTCGGACTGCGCCTGCGTGGTGAAGTAATCAGTCAGTTCCTCTATGACATCCTGATCCACTTCCTGATCGATATAATAATTGAGGTTCAATTTCAACCCTGACGAGACTATAGTTTCCATCTCCTCCATCACTTCTTCTAGTTCGATACCTAGAGACTTGGCTATCTCCTCAAGGCCTATACGCCTGTCTATAAGATTAATAATCTTCATCTTCCGCTCAGAGCCACCCCCCGTGGTCTTCACCACATAATCATCTGGACGGATTATCTCATTTTCTTCGACATACTTGGCAATAAGCTCTATGAACTCTTTTCCGAATTTCTTAGCCTTTCCCTTGCCGACACCCTGACAATTGGCCAATTCATCATAAGTTATAGGATAAATGATCGACATATCCTCCAGAGCCGGATCCTGAAATATTATCCACGGTTGCAGGCCCAGACGACGCCCCATGTCCTTACGGAGATCCTTTAAAAGTGAAAGCAACTGGGCATCGCCTCCGCCACCGCGTATGGCGGACAATGTAGCGGCTCCGGCCTGGTCCTCATCATCGTCTCCGCCGTCGGTGCCGGCAAACTGTCTGTCCTCCACCAGCGACAAAGGCCAGGAATTCTCCAGAAATGTCCTTCCCAGAGGAGTCACATATATAAGGCCATACGTTTCTATCTCTTTTTCAAGCAGATGCGCTATAAGACCCTGATGCATCACCGCAGCCCAGAACTTTTCGGCATGCGGTGCGCCAGCCCCGAAATATTGTATCTTGTCGTGGTGATAACTTTTCACCAAAGCCGTGTCGTTACCTGCCAATATGGCCGCAAGGTGCTCTATCTTAAAATGTTCCTTCAGTGAAAGTATCAGTCTGATGACCAGTTTCATCTCCGCCTGTCCATCGAAAACGGCACGAGGATGCAGACAATTGTCGCACATCCCGCAGTTGTCTGTCGGATAATCCTCCCCGAAGTAACCGAGAAGCAGTTTGCGACGGCATTGGCTCGACTCGGCATAAGCCACCACCTCGTCCAGAAGCTGACGAGTAATTTCCTGCTCAGCAAGCGGTTTGCCTTTCATGAATTTTTCGAGCTTCTGGATGTCCTTATAACTATAGTATGTTATGCATACGCCTTCACCTCCGTCTCTTCCGGCACGCCCGGTCTCCTGATAGTAGCCTTCGACACTCTTAGGAATGTCATAATGGATCACGAACCTGATATCCGGCTTGTCTATTCCCATTCCGAAAGCGATTGTAGCCACTATCACCTGCACCTCCTCCATAAGGAACCTGTCCTGGTTCTCCGCCCTGACCTTGGCTTCCAGACCGGCGTGATAAGGGAGGGCCCGGATTCCGTTAATCTGCAGGAACTCTGCCATTTCCTCCACCTTTCGGCGGCTCAGGCAATAAACGATTCCTGACTTACCCGGATTCTGCCTTATATATCGCACGATATCCTTGTCCGCGTTCACCTTATCCTTCACTTCATAAAAAAGATTGGACCGGTTGAAGGAAGACTTGAACACCAGCGCCTGCGGGATATTCAGCGTCTTCAATATGTCACTCTGCACCTTAGGAGTGGCTGTAGCCGTAAGCGCTATTATGGGCGCACGGCCAATCTCATCTATGATAGGGCGGATCCTGCGGTATTCAGGCCTGAAATCGTGTCCCCACTCAGAGATACAATGCGCTTCATCCACAGCGTAAAACGAGACCTTCACGCTGCGCAAAAGGAAGATATTTTCCTGCTTGGTAAGGGATTCAGGCGCCACATACAATATCTTTGTCTTACCCGAAAGAAGGTCAGAGCGAACTTCCTCCACCTGCGAGCGGCTGAGAGAAGAATTCAGAAAGTGCGCGACACTCTCATTACCGGACACAAACCCCCGAATAGCATCCACCTGGTTTTTCATAAGGGCTATAAGAGGAGATATAACCACCGCCACACCCTCCATCATAAGAGCAGGCAATTGATAGCAAAGGGATTTTCCTCCGCCTGTAGGCATAAGCACGAAACAGTCCTTTTCTGCGCACAAGCTCTTGATTATCTCCTCCTGATCGCCTTTGAACGAATCAAAACCGAAAAAGTTCTTTAAAACCTGGTGAATTTGCAAAGATGAAACTGACATAGTTTAGAAAGTATGAATAGCCAAGCCCGAGCGCAACTTCGGTTCAAACCAAGTCGTCTTAGGCGGCATAATGAAGTTATTGTCTGAAATATCCTCTATCTGCTCCATAGTTACGGGATACAGGGCGAAAGCAATCTTCATCTCGCCGCTGTCCACCCTTTTCTTAAGCGCCTCAAGCCCCCTGATACCTCCCACAAAATCGATACGCGGGTCCTTACGAAGGTCTTTGATTCCCAGAATATCATCAAGAATATATTTGGAAAGAATGCTCACATCCAGTTTTTCAATCAGATTCCCGTCGTGATAAATGTCCGGCCGGGCACGAAGACTATACCACTTACCGTCGAGATACATCGAAAACGAATGCAGCTCCTGAGGATAACAGATCTCCTCCCCTTTGCACATGATATCGAAATGCTCTCCTATCATGCCAATTATCTGCGTAGGCTCCAGTCCGTTAAGATCCTTTACGACCCTGTTGTAATCCATTACCTTAAGCTGATCGTCAGGAAAGCACACGGCCATAAACCAGTTATACTCCTCCTCCCCGCTGTGATCCGGATTACGCAAAGCCCTCTCCTGCCCCACTCTGGCCGCGGCGGCACTTCTATGATGTCCGTCAGCTATGTAAAACGACTCTACCTTGTCAGCGAAAAGTTCCGTGATCTTATCTATTAATCCCTGTTCTGCGATAACCCAGAACTTATGTCCGAATCCGTTTTCATCTGTAAAATCATACTCACTCGGAGAGATGGTCACCTCGCACAGTATATCTTCAAGCTCGGATTGCCTGCGGAAAGCGAAAAAGACAGGTTCGATATTGGCATTCTGTATATCCACGTGAACCATCCTGTCATCTTCTTTCTCCTTGCGGGTAAGTTCGTGCTTCTTTATGTGCCCGTCAAGATAATCCTGACAATGCGCACACAATACAAACCCGTATTGCGTCCTTTCCCCCATCGTCTGGGCATAGACGTAGTAGCATGGCCGTGAATCTCTCACCAGATATCCTGCCTGCTGCCACTTCGCGAAATTGTATATCGCCCTCCGATAAACCTCAGGATCACTGTCAGGGAGCATAGGCGAAAAATCAATCTCGGGTTTTGTTATATGCAGAAGAGATTTTTCCCCTGCCAATTCAAGTGCCTCCGACGAGTCTATGACATCATAAGGTGGAGCAGCCACCTCGCTTACATATTCACGAGGCGGGCGCAATGCGGCAAAAGGTTTTACTCTCATCTGTTTACCTGATATTTAGCGTTACCTGTCTTCAAAAAATCCACTACCTGACGGGCGGCGGCAAGCCCTGCGTTCACATTGGCCTCCGCTGTCTGTGCCCCCATCTTCTTGGAATTGGCATACACTCTAAGACCAAACTCCTGCGAAAGCGCCTCATAATTATCTGGAGCTACATCCGTGGCGTACTTCAGATCAGCCCGCTTTCGCAACGCCTCCAGCAACCCCTGCTCATCCACCACTTCCTTACGGGCAGTATTGATGACAATTCCTCCTTCAGGCATCAGGCACAAAAGGGACTCTCCCACAATACCCTTAGTCGAAGGCAGAAGCGGGACATTTATGCTGACATAATCGCTCTTGGAATACAACTCCTCGAGCGTGCCAACTGGCTCCACCCCGCATTTTTCGAGATCTTCTGCATTTCGCACCGGATCATAGGCCAACACCCTCATCCCCAGCGCCTTAGCCTTAGCAGCAGCAAGCGCGCCCACATTCCCGAATCCCTGAATGCCAAGTGTTTTGCCCATCAGCTCACGGCCTGTAGAAGGGTTAAACTGATTCCGGGACATAAAAATCATAAGGCCCAGCAGAAGTTCTGCCACTGCATTGGCATTCTGTCCGGGAGTATTCATCACAACTACGTGTTTCGCCGTAGCCGTAACCAAATCTATATTATCATATCCCGCTCCAGCGCGCACCACGATCTTCAAATTACTATCAGAGCGGAAAGTTTTCTCTCCCACAATATCGCTTCTCACGATAAGTCCGTCGACATCATCCGCAGCATGCGCAAGCGTCTCTTCTCCCTCATACTTCTCCAACACGGCGAACTCATAGCCCGCACCTTGTATTATATCCCTGATTCCCTTTACCGCCTGCGTGGCAAAAGGCTTTTGAGTAGCAAGTAAAATCTTCATGGCGCAATCCTATTTATGCAGTTTTTCAAATTCTTTCATACACTTCACCAGTGCATCCACATCTTCCTGAGTACAAGCATTATATATAGAAGCGCGGAATCCGCCTACACTCCTATGTCCTTTTATGCCCACCATGCCATGCTGCTTGGCATAAGTAAGGAACTCATCCTGCAAGTTCTCATATCCGGGCGCCATTACGAAGCAGACATTCATAAGTGAACGGTCCTGCTTACGGGCAGTGCCCACAAACAAAGAGTTACGCTCTATCTCGTCGTAAAGAGTCCCGGCCTTTTTTATATTGGCCTTCTGAACAGCCTCCACGCCACCCTGATCCTTTATCCACCTCAAGGTCTGATTCATGATATAGATGGCGAAAACCGGCGGGGTATTGAACATTGAGGCTTTGTCAATATGCACACGAAGATCCAGCATAGTAGGAAGATAGCGGGACACCTTGCCGAGCGTATCCTTTTTAATGATGGCGAATGTGCAGCCTGCCGTACCGACATTCTTCTGAGCGCCTCCATAAATCATGGCATATTTGCTTACGTCCACCGGACGGCTCATAATGTCAGAAGACATATCCGCGATGAGCGGAACCGGAGAATCTATATCAGAATGAATCTCAGTGCCATAGATGGTATTGTTCGTAGTAATATGGAAATAGTCCGCATCCGCGGGGATAACATAGCCCTGAGGTATATAGGTATAATTTTCATCCTTTGAAGAGGCTACAACTTCGACTTCTCCCAGCCCGCGCGCCTCCTTTATGGCCTTTGACGCCCACACTCCGGTGTCCAGGTAAGCGGCTTTCTTCTCAAGATAGTTCATGGCAACATACAGGAACTCCATAGATGCTCCGCCTGAAAGGAAAACCACCTCGTGCGTATCCGGAATCTTCAGGAGTTCGCGCCATAATGAGCGGGTCTCGTCCATTACAGCCTCCCATTCCTTACTTCTGTGAGAGACGGAGAGCAGTGAAACCCCCGTGTCAGAAAAATCACGAATAGCTTCGAGTGCGTGGTCCAGCACCTGCTGAGGAAGCAGACAAGGACCGGCATTAAAAACATGAACTTTAGCCATAGCCGTTATAAATTAAATGATTTCGTACTTAAAGTTAGTCAAATTATTGATTCTTTCCAAGAAGTCCTCTTCCAAAGAAAGCCGGACGCGGACCTGAAGCCTGCACTCCTGCGAAAAATCCTGAAAGCGCTGCGGAAGAGAGAACTCCTTCACTATTTTCATCACCTCAGGCATCTGTGAATAGTCATAAGATAGGGAATACCACCTTCCAGCTACCTTTTTTATTATCTGGGCATTCTGAATGGCGTCAGAAGTTGCCGCCTTATACGCGGCGATAAGACCGGGAACGCCAAGTTTAATGCCTCCGAAATACCTGACCACCACCACTGCCACATCGCTGAGAGCCGCGCTGTCTATCTGCCCAAGTATAGGTCTCCCCGCCGTACCGGAAGGTTCCCCATCATCACTTGCACGCCAAACCGCTCCGTCATATCCTATACGGAAAGCGACACAGTGATGCCTGGCATCGTGATATTCACGTCTTATCTTCTCCAACTGCTCCTTCACCTCCATCTCACTTTCCACAGGAAAGGCAAAAGAGAGAAACTTGCTTTTCTGGTCTTTAAAAATACCCTCTGCAGAAGTCGCTATGCTATAATATTCATCCGAAAGTAAATCCATAGTATTCAAATTTAACATTTCTTTTTTATTTTTGCGCCATGATTTATCAATTCCGCGTCACTCTTCCCCTCATCAAGGGTTTCTACAGAATCTACAAGGTAAATTCTGCCAATACATTATATCATTTTCACAAGCAGATTCAATCGGACCTGACTTTTCCGGTCGACCAGCCGATACTGTTCAAAGCCTACGATGAGAACCAGGAAGTAATCGCGCGATATGCTCTTATAGATCTCGGCTACGGCACAGTTGACGATGTCACGATAGGAAAAGCCATCGCGAACGGAGTCAAATGTTTCGACTACTATTATGATACACAAGCTAAAAAAAGGGTAATTATCACCTTGGAAGGAGAAGAACCAGGCAATTCGATCACAGTCCCGACATTGCTTCCGGATGCCAAAGGACCTGAACCTGCAGCTTTTGACAACGGCTATGTAGCATTCGAAGACCTGCCTAAGGATCGCAGAAAACTTCCCGGCGAAAAAAGCCTGCTGGATATTCTCGGCGGAGATGATGACGACGAAGACTTAGATGACGACACCGAGGAGGAGGAAGACGATGACGACGACAAGCCTGAAGAAATCTACGACGAAGACGAATAAATTCGTTAAAAATTTGTAAAACCAAATAATTTGCATAAATTTGCAATCCCTTTCGAGGAAGGAGAGGTGGTAGAGTGGTCGATTACGGCAGTCTTGAAAACTGTTGAACTGAAAGGTTCCGGGGGTTCGAATCCCTCCCTCTCCGCGAAACACTGAAAATCAGCGCCAAGCTTGCTTGAACGCTGATTTTTTTGTGTTTTGCAAAGCCCCGCCGCAGGCGGGCAGAGAGGGAACGCCCATACGCTTTACAGAGCGCTCTATGGCACATCTATGTTCCAGGTACCCATTACAGGACCGGTACATGGAGCGCCAATAGGCCACAGAATGCACTGAGTGGCATATAAGCGCTCCAGGTTATTTGAAGAATATCAGAACGGCAACTCTGGACCATACTATACCGGCTTTTCATTGATAACACGAACCTCATTATCCTCAAAAAGTTTTGCCTGTTTCTGAAGACGCTCAAGATAATCCATCCGAACTGATATGCTGTTCAGTTCCTCTCTGCGCGCTTTGCTCAGTTCGAGAAATTTTTCACAATTGTCAATACCAAGAAAACGTCTGTCTAACAAACTGGCTGCGATTCCCGTAGTACTACCTCCGGTGAATGGATCAAGAATCCACGCCCCTGGCTGCGTGGACGCTTGAATAATACGCGACAATACACACAACGGCTTCTGAGTTGGATGCTTACCACAGGATTTTTCCCAAGGAGCAATGGCAGGAAGACGTCAGACGTCGCGCATCTGTGTGCCGCCATTGATGGACTTCATCAGTTCATAGTTAAAGTAATGGGCGACTTTCTGCTCTTTTCTCGCCCAAAGAATATATTCGGCAGAATATGTAAAATATTTACAAGAAAGATTTGGAGGTGGATTCGTCTTCTCCCACGTGATACAGTTCAGAATTTTGAAACCAAGTTCTATAAGACATCTGGCAACTGAAAATATATTGTGGTATGTTCCACTAATCCATATGGTGCCGTTACTCTTCAACTTCTCCCTACAGGCAGAAATCCAAGACTTATCAAACTGGTAATCTGCCTCATACCCATTCGATTTATCCCAATCCCCCTTATTAACGGAAACCATTTTGCCACTTTGCACACTTATACCTCCATTTGAAAGGTGATACGGAGGGTCGGCAAAAATCATATCAAACTTGAAATCAAATGAGTTCAGAAGCTCAATACAATCGCCTTTCAGTAGAGTAAAATCCTTATCCTCTGATTTATAATAAGCCGACAGCATTTTAAATAAGGACTTTAGAAACTATACCATCCTCAAGGTCACGAATGCAGTACAAGTGTTCGAGGACTTCGAAAGTTTCTTTCAGGTTATTCCTTGCACTTATCCAACCCAAGCCATCAGTAAACCATACGAATTTGAAATAATCAAGACCTTTCGTTTCCATTGTGATGGTTTTGTAGCTTCTGGCAGTCTCATTGAGTTTTGAACCGCTGCTGGTATAAAAGTTTGTTTCTATGCCATAAACAGTACTTTTTCCCTTGACAACGAAGTCGAAACGTTTCTCTGCCCGGCCTTCCGGAGATAACTTTCAACGAGGTCTTCCATAAGATGACCGCCTCGGTTCTTACGGCCATTTGAATCAAGGCCAGTTTCAATGCCTGTAACGTAATCCACCAAATTGTTGACAATGTGGTTTTGCATCAGGTCAAACAGCCCGGTCTTGCGCATAAACTTGGTATATTCCGGAATCGGGCAGTTGAATTCGTTGAAATGAAAATCAACTTGTCCTTCCTGATCCATAGCCATAATATCCAACTCACGTTTCGCCAAAAGTATAGGAATGCAGGCCAGCGTTTCCGGATATTTCTCAATTATACTTTCAAACTCCTTCTCAATGTTTCTGGAACCAATGAGGGAATTGAGAATATTCAGCGGTATCTTGATAGCATCTACATTTGCAAAAACCTTATCGAAATCCACATAGTATTTATAATCGGCTATTGATGGGCGGAACGTCGCAAGCCAGTCATCAAAATTTCTCATATCAAAATGCACCGGCTACGTTTGAAATCATTATTTCGGAAACGGCACCACGACCATCACCCTTAGAGTTTATCATTCTGGCGGCGGAAACCCTCTTGATACTGAACATTTCATAGAGATTATCAAAGAACCTGTCTTCGCTGTCCACATTTTGCGGGTCGGAATTGCTGGCCACGAACATTGACTTATTTTTAGAGATCTCGGCACAGAAATCCCGAAGTCTCGTCTGCTCAGCGTCATCAAACCCTCCGGTAGCATACGATGTAAAGGCCGCTGTTTCAGTAAGCGGGCGATATGGTGGATCAAAATAATAAAGAACATTTTGACCGGCATACTTGCCAGTTTGAGCGAAGTCCCCGCAAAGAATTTCCACCTTCTAGAGGAGTTCAGCATCCGCTCTCAATGTCGCCTCATCGCAGATTTTCGGATTCGAATATCTGCCGTGAGGCACATTGAACTCACCCTTTGAATTCACTCTGTACAAACCATTGAAACAAGTCCTGTTCAAAAAGATAAAGAGGGCTGCAGTTTGGACAGCAGTAGTGCGTTTAGAATTGAACAGCGAACGTTGTGCGAGAAAATACCTCTTTCGTTCGTCAGCGGGCAAAGGCAGATATTCTGCCTGCAATCTATTTAATTCCGCCATCAATGAGTCAACATCATTCTTTATTATACGATATGTACAAATAAGCTCCGCATTGATATCATTGATGATGGCCTTTGTGATATTGGGATATTCCTGAAGAATCCAGAATAAGACAGCGCCACCACCAACAAATGGTTCAACGTAGGTCAATTCCTCTCTCTGACCCAAGTCTTTGGGTAATAATTTTTTAATATCATCGAGAAGCTGAGTCTTCCCCCCAACCCATTTAATAAACGGCTTAGCCGCATTTGTTTCAGTTCTCTTCATATGTTCAGATTCCTTTTGGCAAATTTATACATTTTTCCTCAAAGCCAACTCAGAAATAATTACCTTTTATTTCTGAGCTGACTTGTCACTTCCGCCGGAAACCGCAATATGCCAATATTTCCTATTTTTGTACCTTGTTATGATCAAAGTACTGTTTGTGTGTCACGGCAACATCTGCCGCTCGCCTATGGCGGAATTCATTTTTAAGGCTCTCCTACGAGCCAATGGGATTGAGGACGAATACTGCGTCGAAAGCGCGGCCACGTCCACGGAAGAAATCGGCAACCCCATATATCCGCCGGTAAAACGCTGTATGCAACAGCACGGCGTACCTTTCGATCAGGGCAAAACGGCCAGACAGATCCGCCGAGAAGACTACGACAAGTTCGATCGAATCATCTGTATGGACAGACAGAATCTCAACTGGATAAAACGCATAATTCCATCTGATCCACAGAGGAAAATTCATCTTCTGATGTCCTACACCGGCAGTGGACGTGACGTGGCAGACCCCTGGTACACTGGAGATTTCGAAACCACATTCCAAGACATCCTGTCCGGCTGTGAGGCTATGATTAAAGGCGCTATACCTGCAAACAGATAAAAAAATCTAATCCTTCACGCAGCGGATTTGAGTACCTGCCGAATCGTCAAATGCCTGAATATTCGTACTCCACCACTCCGATGGGTGACGCTGCGAGGGGTCTGTGTCTTCGAGCAAGAAAACCGGGACCAAAAAATCAGACCACCCCGGAGTATAGGCCCAATATCTGGAGAAAGGCCAGGATTTCAGGGCAGGCAGGAAAATTGCCGGCACCTCGGACCCTTCTGACCAGACTCTGCTTCCGGAAAACCATCGGCCATCTAAGGACGTTCCTTCGATTAAGGACGAATAGTTACGCGCCAGAGCGTCGAACTCGGCTTTCCACGGAAGG
>CAVKBL010000008.1:0-93031 GCA_963654805.1 Lachnospiraceae bacterium
TTATTCTACGGCGTTCGTGCCGCGGCGTAACTTTTATAAAATTAACGAACTATTGTCATATTGCACCTGAATAAATTCTCAATCGGCCCTGTAAATATAGTCAATTTTTATAAGGATACCGATATTTCCGGTGCCGGTAACGCAACCGTCCGAAGGCGGGCTTCGTATAAAAACGGAATACCGGTAATTTCTTCCGAATTGCCGGTATGTCGATACATTCCGTAGAAAAGTAAATTTGCATGCGGATTCAAAAGGAGCCACTGATTCTATAAGATTCCGGATGTAAATAAATACGACATAATTATGTATCTTGAGAAAATTAACGGTCCGAAGGATGTCAAGAAACTGGACATCGGACAGCTGAATGCCCTTGCCGACGAGGTGAGGCACTTTCTGATTGAAAAATTGAGCAATCACGGCGGCCACGTGGGACCGAACCTGGGAATGGTGGAGGCTACCGTCGCTCTGCACTATGTATTCAATTCTCCAGAAGACAAGATCGTCTTCGATGTCTCCCATCAGAGTTATGCCCACAAGATTCTGACCGGCAGGAAACAGGCGTTTATGAATCCGGAGCACTACGATGACGTGACAGGTTACAGTGAGCCGTCGGAAAGCGCACACGACCATTTCGTCATCGGCCACACCTCGACATCCGTCAGCCTCGCCTGCGGACTTGCCAAAGGTCGCGACCTTGCGGGAGGCAGGGAAAATGTCATAGCGGTAATAGGAGACGGCTCGCTCAGCGGAGGAGAAGCCCTTGAGGGGCTGAATGTCGCCGGGTCGGAACTCCGCAGCAACCTCATTATCGTCATCAATGACAACCAGATGTCCATTGCGGAGAACCACGGCGGACTTTACAAGAATCTTCAGCTATTAAGAGAAAGTGACGGACAAGCGGAAAACAACATATTCAAGGCACTTGGCCTGGATTACCTCTATGTGGCTGAAGGCAACGACATAGCGTCACTTATCATCGCTTTTCGGCAGGTCAAAGACAGCGACAAGCCCGTTGTAGTGCACATCAACACACTCAAAGGAAAAGGCCTGAAATATGCCGAGGGAAATAAGGAAAAGTGGCATTACGGAGCGCCGTTCGACATTGAGACAGGTGAGCCGAAATATAAGTCCGAGGGCGAGGATTACGGAGACCTTACGGCCCGCTATCTTCTTGAAAAGATGCCTTCACACCCACAACTTGTGGCCATAACTTCCGGTACTCCTACCGTGTTCGGATTCACTCGGCAGCGCAGGGAACAGGCTGAAAAACAGTTCGTGGATGTCGGAATCGCCGAGGAAACGGCGGTCGCGATGGCGTCGGGAATCGCAAAGCGAGGCGGGAAACCCGTCTGGGGAGTTTACAGCACGTTCATACAGAGGACTTATGACCAGCTTTCGCAAGATCTCTGCATCAATGACAATCCCGCGCTGATGCTTGTGTTCTGGGGCGGAATCGAAAGCATGAACGATGTGACCCACACCTGTTTCTACGACATTTCCCTGCTTGCGAACATTCCCAATCTAATCTATCTGGCCCCTTCTTGCCGCGAAGAATATTTTTCTATGCTCGACTGGGCTATAGACTACAGGGAGCATCCTGTGGCAATCCGCGTACCTGTCGGTGGCGTAGTTTCCCGTACAGAAGCAAAGACAGAAGATATCAACTGGTCCGTTCCGGCGTATGAAATCACCCGTAAGGGCAGCCGCGTAGCGATTCTTGGACTTGGCAATTATTATCAGCTCGGAGAAAAGGCCTGCGACCTGCTTACGGCGCGTGGAATCGAAGCGACGCTCATCAATCCGAGAATCATCACATCTCTTGACACCGAAACTTTGGAGACCCTAAAATCTGACCACGAACTTATCATCACTCTTGAGGACGGGCAGGTTGACGGCGGATGGGGCGAAAAGATTGCGAGGTACTACGGAGACAGCGATATGAAGGTTCTGGTAAGAGGTCAACGCAAACAGTTTGAAGATCATTATATCGTGGAGGAACTTCTGAAAGAGGACAGACTGACTCCGGAGCAGATTGCCGAAGATGTAATGACTGCCATCAGCGGAAAATAATTAACTTAGCATCGTGCAATCTCAAGGAAGCTATTTTTCATAAGGGCAGATTGCTGAGACATGAAAGCCACTACATATATGAAAGAATTGTATTTCAACACAATCCAGGAGTTCAACGACTATTACGGTCTTGAGACGCTGCATCCGCAGGTGAGCGTAGTGCGATATGACCGCGAGAGGGAGGTGACGGAGGGGATATACCACTATGGTCTCTATGCCCTGTTTCTGAAGGAAAATAAAGGCTGCAAGCTCTCCTACGGTCTCACCGAATATGATTTCGACGAGATGACGGTAACAAGTTTCGCCCCGGGCCAAAGCGTCAAGGTTGAAGCCAATCCGGAAGTAAAGTATCCGAAATGGACAGGACTGCTGTTTCATCCTGACCTGCTCGCCCGTACTTCGCTCGGCAGAAACATTGACCGCTACGAATTTTTCGACTACACTTCCGATGAGGCCCTGCACCTATCCTCTGGCGAAATAGAAATATTCAGAGGCGTTCTTGGACTGATTGAACAGGAACTTCACCGCAGTATTGACAAACATTCGCGTGAACTTATCGTCAGCAACATAGAACTGCTTCTGAACTACTGCCTCCGCTTTTACGACAGGCAATTCATCACCCGCGAGGAAATAAATCATAGCGTAGTCCGGAAGTTCTCGTCCCTGCTGGATTCGTATTTGGCGGAGACTGCCGAAAGCGAAGGACTGCCTACGGTCGCTTTCTTTGCCGACAAATGCTGCTATTCGACAAAATATTTCGGGGAATTGGTCAAGACCGAAACCGGACGCACTGCCAGGGACTTCATTAACGACAGAATTTTCACCGCTGCCAAAAAACTTCTTGCCGACGAATCAATCAGCATCGCGCGGGTGAGTCAGAGGCTAGGCTTCGAATATCCACAGCACTTCGTCCGCTTTTTCAAGGCGCATACCGGAGTGACCCCGTCAGAATACCGCAAAACTTCTTGACACTCAGACATTATCTTTTGAGAGCCAAGCCGCACTCAATCGTTATCAATATAAATTCCTCATAATGAAACATATAGTCCTTTTCATAATATTATTAGTCATGCCAATCACTGTTTCCGCTCAAAGTCTTTCCGAGCGTCAACTCCACCTTGCCACCTGCGCGGCTCTTGAAGCGCAAGGCGACCTCGTAAGACTGGAATCCGCAGTCCGAGCCGCATTGGATGCTGGGGTCACGGTCAATGAACTCAAAGAAGCGTTCTCGCAGCTGTACGCCTACACCGGATTCCCGCGTTCTCTTAATGCGCTCGGAGTCCTGTCAAAGGTACTTGAAAACGGTAAAGAATCCTGGAATGAAGGTAAGCCCTGGACCCGTCCGTCAGTGTGGGACGATGCAGATGCAGGTCTCAAACTCGGAACAGAAGTTCAGACGCATCTCACCGGAAGACCGTTTGACTACACTTTCTGTCCTCAGGATGACTTCTACCTGAAATCGCACCTGTTCGGAGACATATTCGCCGGAGACCAGCTTTCTGCTGCGGACAGGGAAATCGTCACCGTGGCGGCACTCTCGGCCCTGAAAGGTGTAGCACCTCAACTTGCTTCCCACAAGGCGGGCGCTGTGCGTATGGGTAACACCCAAAGGCAGATTGACGAACTGTGCAGATTCTTGAGCGACAACGGACTGAGCCAGTGTGACGCTGCCTCGGATGCAGTTGCAGGTGATTGGAAGCGGGGTAACCCGAATGCCGGTTATGCCCGATATTTTTCAGGGAACTCCTATCTGAATCCTGTCATTCCTGAGAATCTTTCATCAGCTGAAGAAAGTGCCCTGCCTATTTCGAACGTGACATTCGAGCCGGGCTGCCGGAACAATTGGCATATCCATCACGGGGCGCGCCAGATACTCATCTGCGTAAGCGGACGCGGCTGGTATCAGGAATGGGGAAAGGACGCCATCGCGCTCAAGGCCGGCGATGTGGTGGACATTCCGGAAGGAGTGAAGCACTGGCACGGGGCGCAGAAGGACTCGTGGTTTCAGCATCTCTCCACACACGTCAAGGTAGAAAACACCTGCCCGGGGTCAGAGCCTAACGAGTGGCTGGAACCCGTCAGCGACCGGGAGTACGACGCTCTGTAATTTATAGCCAAGGCAAATAATTTTCCACTCTTTCGCTGCGAAGATTTCTTAAAGATGAATATCTTTGCAGCGTATGTTTTCACAAGTATGGATAAGCGCGCTCGGACTATGCGGCGCGACACTCATAGGATCTCTCATAGGATTTTTCTTCAAAGGTCTTCCACACAAATGGAACGATATGATTCTGGGCTACTGTGCGGGCGTGATGCTCTCGGCATCGGCACTTGGCCTTATAGTTCCGGCCTTTGAACTTTGCGAGGGAGGATGGATGAGAGCGGCCGTATGCGTGGCCGTAATGATAGGGGCTTTGTTTTTGAATGTCCTGGATCTGATCACTCCGCACCTTCACAAAATCACAGGGCTCGATGCCGAGCAGCACCGGAACAACAGCCATCTGAACCACGTGCTGCTTTTCGTAATGGCAATAGCCATTCATAAACTGCCGGAAGGTGTGGCGGCAGGTGTCAGCATGAACACGGCTACGCAGGCAGCGGCCGATTTTTCCGTTTCGATTGGCATAGCCATACAGAATATCCCTGAAGGTATGGTGATAATCGCCCCGCTTCTTCTCGCAGGAGTGTCCAAACTCCGCACGCTGGTAATTTCCCTGGCCATCGGCCTTCTGGAGATAGCCGGAGTATGGCTCGGATATGCCATGGGTTCCATCTCACAGACACTGCTTCCGCCTATGCTCGCATTTGCAGGAGGAGCCATGCTTTATGTCACATCGGACGAGATGATCCCGGAGACCCACGCCCACGGCTATGAAAAACAAGCCACCTACGCCCTTCTGCTCGGATTCATCACGATGATTTTAATTGATGCGGCATAAGCAGAAATACATTATCTTTACATGCGATAACCAAAGACTCACCTCTTCATGAATAATAAAGTATATTTTTCCGGCTCTATCCGTGGCGGACGAAATGATGCCGCCCTTTATGAAGAACTTATCAGACACATTCAGAAAACAAATACGGTCCTCACGGAACACATAGGAAGCGCCAATCTGGACATACTAGAGAAAGACCAGTGCGATGAAGATATCTACCTTCAGGACACAGGCTATCTTAAGGAATGCGATCTGGTGATAGCGGAATGCACCACAGCGTCCCTTGGAGTAGGATATGAGCTGGCATACGCCGAGGCTCTCGGCAAGCCCTGTCATATCTTCTACGACCCTTCAAGAGCCCGACTTTCCGCCATGCTCTCAGGAGACAAATATTTCAACATCCATCCATACCACACGAGGGGCGAACTGTTCACGCTGATTGACAGCATTTTGAAATAAGTGATGCATAAAAAATAACCTGCATCATCTTGTATGTTCTTTTTGGGCCATATTATTTTTATCATCAGTCGAGTACATCCAGTACACTCCTTCTTCTAAAAATAATCTGTCCTCAAAAATCTTTCATAATCTGAAGCAACTTATTATTTACACATCACTAAAACATCACATGAAACGGATTTTATACATTCTCCTCTGTCTTTTGCCAATCTGGGCATGCACGCCCGAATCCGGCACGGACGACCCTTCGAAACCGGACACGGAAGAACCGGTAAATCCTCAAGACCCGGATGACGACAAAACTGACCCGGACACCCCGGAACCGGATGATCCTGACACACCGGACCCGGAAGATCCGGACAAGGGCGACGGGACGATAACGATAGAAGTTCTGGACCCTGGAGAGCAGCCTTCAGAAGAGAAACCTTCGCCAAGCCGGCCGGACGAGGTACACGAAGTCAACTGTACAGAATTCTACAGCAACCTTCAAGACTGTCTCGACGAATTCGGCAACATAGACTATGTCTGCTCACAAGGCGAAGGCACCGCCTGGCCTATGATAACATCGGACTGCCATATACGCTTCTATCAAGGCACAAGCGAGAAGAAAGGAGGCTCATAT
Organism: Lachnospiraceae bacterium; assembly: GCA_963654805.1. GTDB lineage: Bacteria > Bacteroidota > Bacteroidia > Bacteroidales > UBA932 > Cryptobacteroides. The sequence goes on from CAVKBL010000008.1 coordinate 6,091, forward strand.
ATACGTATCCGCGCATTCAATGGGGCGAGCCTGCAGAAAGTGGAAGCAGGCAGCGCGGGGAAGACCATATTGGCATATTCAGTTAACGGCAAAGCCGCCAAAAGCGAAGCGGAGGAAGTTCAGGCCGGAGGCACATTTATCATAGAAGGGGAATACAGCGAAGTGAAAATCTACTGTATGGCCACATCCGCAGACCGCAGGTGGGAACTTAACAGCCTAAAAATCACTTACAAAGGAGGCTTTGTGGAAGAGGACTTTTATTCTGCACCGAAAGAGTACGGCCCGCTGGTAAGAGTCAGCCTTCCATTTACGGAGAATTTCGAAAACGGTTTTCCTACCACAGACAAGCCGTCTTACTACAAATACGGCATCACTGCTGGAAGAGATAACCTTCAATGGAGCACATGGTACGGGTCATTTTCATGGCAGAACCCTATAGAAGGAAGCCAAAGTGCACAACTTCGCATCTATCAGGAAGAAGTGGATTACGATCAAGAGCAGTTCGGGCATCTGAAGATGGAATATTTCATAGAGAATCTCTCAGAAGTGGACTTCCAATATTGGATAAGCGAGTTCTGGGTAAAAGCGACCGTCTCCTATTGCGAGTTCGGCTCCAGCGAATGGAAAAATCCGCAGCAGATCGCACTCAAAGAGTATTCTCAAAGAAAAACCATACAGGATTTCCGCTACGTCCTGGATGAAGGGACGCCGCACAACGCCAAAGTCAAGATAGAACTTGACTCGGCAAGCGGCTACCCGAGCAAGGGGCACTACGATTTTATCGTGGACAATATCGTTTTTCAGCGATAATTTTAGTAAATTTGCGCGGTTTTATCCACTATACGCCAATGAGCAAAAAAGCATACGTTTTTCCGGGCCAAGGCTCACAATTCACAGGCATGGGACGCTCCCTTTTCGAAAGCAGCCCCATAGCTCGCTCCATAATGGAGAAATCGGACGAAATTCTCGGTTTCAGCCTTACGGACATCATGTTCAATGGCACAGCCGAGCAGCTCAAGCAGACGAAAGTGACGCAGAGTGCAGTGTTCATACATTCACTCGCCGCAGCACTCAGCTTTGACGGTCCGGCTCCGGATATGGTTGCAGGACACTCTCTTGGAGAATTTTCCGCGCTGGTGGCTTGCCGTGCGCTCAGTCTTGAAGACGGAATCAGACTGGTCGCTGCGCGCGCAGAGGCCATGCAGAAGTGTTGCGAGAAACATCCGGGAAGCATGGCAGCCATAATTGGCCTTGAGAGCAATGTTATAGAACAAGTCTGCAAAGAGATAAGCGACAGGACAGGCGTCAGGGTGGTCGCCGCCAATTATAACTGCCCGGGGCAGATCGTGATTTCCGGAGGACAGGACGCGATATTGAAAGCTTGCGAGGTTCTTAAGGAGCGCGGGGCCAAAAGGGCTCTGCCGCTGCCTGTAAGCGGAGCTTTCCACTCCCCTCTCATGGAAGATGCGGGAGGAGTCCTGGCCAAGGCCATAGAACGATGCACATTCCATAAACCGGAATGCCCTGTCTACCAGAATGTAAGCGCAAAGGCCGAAACGGAGCCGGAAAGGATCAAAGGGAATCTTCTGTGTCAGCTCACCAGTCCTGTAAGATGGACAGAAAGCGTGCAGAACATGATCCAGGACGGAGCTCTCGAGTTTACCGAATTCGGACCGGGCAAGGTTCTTCAGGGTCTCGTCTCCAGAATAGGCGGAGCGGAGCTTACTATAAACGGAATTCAATAAATTCAATCATAACACAACACTATGTCAAAAGAAAAGAAATTCATTACCTGTGATGGTAATCAGGCTGCCAGCAACATCGCCTACCTTTTCAGCGAGAATGCAGCCATCTACCCTATCACACCATCATCCACGATGGCAGAAAACGTGGACGAGTGGTCAGCTGCAGGAAAGAAGAACCTTTGGGGCGAGACCGTAAAGGTTACCGAGATGCAGAGTGAAGCAGGTGCCGCAGGTGCCGTTCACGGATCTCTTCAGGCAGGTGCTCTTACCAGCACTTTCACCGCTTCCCAGGGTCTGCTTCTGATGATTCCAAATATGTACAAGATTGCAGGTGAGATGCTTCCTACAGTATTTCACGTATCTGCACGTGCACTTGCCAGCCACGCCCTCTCCATCTTCGGAGATCATCAGGATGTCATGGCATGCCGTCAGACGGGATTCGCACTTCTGGCTTCAGGCTCAGTCCAGGAAGCACAGGACATGGCTGCCGTAGCACACCTCTCAACCATCAAGAGCAGCATTCCGTTCCTTCACTTCTTCGACGGATTCAGGACATCGCACGAGATTCAGAAAATCGAACTTCTCGATGAGGAGGATCTCAAGGGACTTGTAAGTGAAAAGGCGCTTCAGAATTTCCGCGACCGCGCCCTTAACCCGGAAGCTCCTGTAACACGCGGTACAGCTCAGAACGGAGACGTATATTTCCAAGCCGTCGAGTCCAGAAATCAGGCTTATGAGGCCGTTCCTGACATAGTGGCACGCTATATGGGCGAGATCGGAGAAATCTCCGGAAGACAGTACCGTCCTTTCGATTACTATGGCGCACCGGATGCCGAGAACATTATCATCGCCATGGGATCAGTTACAGAGACCATATGCGAGACCATCGACTACCTCCGCGAACGCGGACGCAAGTACGGTGTCATCTCCGTTCACCTCTATCGCCCTTTCAGCACGAAATATCTCCTCAAAGTTCTTCCTAAGAGCGTCAAGAAGATCGCCGTGCTCGACCGCACGAAAGAGCCTGGCTCACTCGGAGAACCTCTTTACCTCGATATCAAGACCGTATTCCAGGGTGAGGCCAATGCACCGCTTATCGTAGGCGGACGTTATGGTCTTTCAAGCAAGGATACCACACCAGCACAGATCATAGCGGTATTCGACAACCTCGAGCAGAAAGAGCCTAAGAACGACTTCACAATAGGAATAGTGGATGATGTGACATTCAAGAGCCTTCCTATCAAGAGTGAGGTAAGTATAGTAAAACCCGGCACTACCGAATGTAAATTCTACGGACTCGGATCCGACGGTACCGTAGGTGCGAACAAGAACACCATCAAGATCATCGGTTCGCACACCGACCTCTACAGCCAGGCATATTTCGACTACGATTCCAAGAAATCCGGCGGATACACCTGCTCACACCTTCGTTTCGGTGAGAAGCCTATCCATGCACCATATCTGGTCAACACTCCGGACTTCGTAGCCTGCCACGTTCCTTCATACCTGGAGAAATACGATGTACTCAAGGGTATCAAAGACGGCGGTTCATTCCTTCTCAACTCACTCTGGGACGAGAAAGAGACCATCGAAAGACTTCCTGATCATGTAAAGGCCGTTATAGGTCGCAAACATATCAAGTTCTATATCATCAACGCCACCAAGATAGCTGCGGAGATAGGACTTGGCGGAAGAACCAACACCATTCTTCAGAGTGCATTCTTCAGAATCACAGGCATCATCCCTGTCGCTGACGCAGTTTCGTATATGAAAGCCGCAGCACTCAAGAGCTATGGAAAGAAGGGAGAGAACGTAGTCAATATGAACTACGCCGCAATCGATCGCGGAGGAGAATTCCACACCGTGGAAGTACCTGCCGAGTGGGCCGAAATCTCTGCAAAATTCGTCAACCATAACGCTGAGCGCCTGGCTCCGGCATTCGTCAAGGAGATTGCAGACAAGGTCAACTCTCAGGAAGGCGATTCACTTCCGGTAAGCGCATTCGTTCCTTATATGGACGGTACCATGCCTAACGGAACAGCCGCTTATGAAAAACGCGGTGTAGCTGTAAATGTGCCAGTATGGGATGCAGACAAGTGTATCCAGTGTAACAGCTGTGTATTCGTCTGTCCTCACGCTGCCATCCGTCCTTTCCTTCTTACCGAAGAAGAGGCAAGCAACGTTCCTGCCGGACTCAAATATGCAGACGGCAAAGCCAATCTCAAGGATTACAAGTACGCCCTCTCGGTATCAGTTGCTGACTGTACCGGTTGCGGTAACTGTGTAGATGTATGTATGGCCAAAGAGAAGGCTCTCGTAATGGAACCATACATAGACAACACCGCAGAGCAGGCAAATTACGACTATCTTAACGCCAAAATCGGATACAAGAAGGTTCTTGACCCTAAGGCCAATATGAAGAGCGCACAATTCGCTCAGCCTCTCTTTGAGTTCAGTGGCGCCTGTGCCGGATGTGGTGAGACACCTTACATCAAGAACATCACCCAGCTTTATGGTGACCATATGATGATTGCCAATGCTACCGGATGTTCTTCAATCTATGGTGCATCATTCCCTGCAAGTCCTTACTGCACAAACGAAAAGGGGCATGGTCCTGCTTGGCAGAACTCCCTGTTCGAGGACTTCTGCGAATTCGGTCTGGGTATGAGACTCGGCTCGGAGCGCAAACGCGAAACTATCGCTTCACTGATGAAGCAGGGTCTGGAGTGCGAATGCTGCTCTGCCGAAATCAAGGCTCTCTTCCAGAAATGGCTTGACCACAAGTCAAATTACGCCACGACACGTGAAGTCGCAGACAAACTCGTTCCTCTTATGGAAGAGTGCGAATGTGACACCTGCAAGAGCATCCTCGCTCTCAAGCAGTATATCCCGGCCCGCAGCCAATGGATTATCGGTGGAGACGGTGCTTCTTACGATATAGGTTACGGTGGACTTGACCACGTCCTGGCATCAGGCGAGAACGTGAATATTCTCGTCCTCGATACTGAGGTTTACTCAAACACCGGCGGCCAGTCTTCCAAGGCTACACCGGCAGGAGCTATCGCCAAATTCGCCGCAAGCGGCAAGAAGATACGCAAGAAAGACCTCGGAATGATGGCTATGAGCTACGGATATGTTTATGTCGCTCAGGTGGCTATGGGTGCAAGCCCTGTTCAGTATATGAACGCCATCAAGGAGGCTGAAGCATATGACGGACCATCGCTCATCATCGCTTATGCACCTTGTATCAACCACGGACTCAAGGCCGGTATGGGACTTAGCCAGAAAGAGGAAAAACTCGCCGTAGAGTGCGGTTATTGGCATCTGTACCGTTACAACCCTGCTCTCGAAGAGCAAGGCAAGAAGGCATTCAGCCTCGACAGCAAGGAGCCTGACTGGACCAAGTTCCAGGACTTCCTCAAAGGCGAGGTTCGTTTCTCTTCTCTTACCAAGCTCTACCCTGAAAGGGCTCAGGAGCTTCTCGAGAAGACAGAGGAATTTGCCAAGATACGTTACAACAATTACAAGAAACTGTCTGTCGAGTAATCCTGCTCGCAGAACAGATCATACTTTCTTATTACAGGGGCGATTTCGGGATCGAGATTGCCCCGGTATCATGTAATGGGAGTATTTGGTAGTTTGAACAAAACTCCATATATTTGAGCAAATTGTATTTTATGAGTGGTGCCATTATTAATACCTTGAAAGAATATTTTTCCTCTCAGCCTGTCTCGAAGGCTTGGCTTTTCGGGTCATATTCCAGAGGTGAAGAAACATCTAATAGCGATATTGATTTGCTTGTGGCATTCGACAGTACCGCCAGAATTTCACTCATGAAATTGTCAGGGATGTCCCTTGATCTGGAAGAACTGCTAGGCCGTGAAGTTGACATCATCCCGGAAGGTTCACTTCGTCCATATGCAGAAGCTTCAGTCAATCACGATAAAATTCTGATTTATGAGAGAAGCTGAACGTGATCCGGGTCGTATTCAGGATATGCTTGAGGCGGCAGACTACATCATTTCTTTTGTTAAAGGATTGACATACGAGCAGTTTCTATCTGACAAAATCCGATATTTTGCCGTAATGAAAAACGTCGAAATTATTGGCGAGGCTGCAAATATGCTCACAGAAGAGTTTCGGTCCTCACATTCTGAGATTCCGTGGAAGCAGGTTATCAAAATGCGACATGTTCTTGTTCACGGATATTCAAATATACTTCCGGAGATTCTATGGGAAACTGCAACACAAGATGTTCCACTGCTCAAAGAACTAATTCTAAAGATAACTCACTAAATATATTATCCTATACAGCTAATTATACATTTCATCTTCGCAGAACAGATCATACTTTCTTATTACAGGGGCGATTTCGGGATCGAGATTGCCCCTGTATTTATATGAATACTCTTCTGACACGGCCTGCTGAAGTTCTTCCACCGCCTCTGTTTCCATACCGCGCCGAGAATATGCTATGGCCAACAGATAATGGCACGCCGCCGTTTTAACAGGCAAATCCGAGAGAATCTGACTTGAAGTGGCATTGTATTCCAGTGCCAAGTAGGCCAATGCCGCATTATAATCTTCATACGGCGCCAGCAGTTCCAGAGCCGGCTCCCATTCACGGTTTCGAAGATGCTGTACGCCCTTCCGATAAATGGAATCCCCCTGATGCATAAGGGCCAATTCATTATCCACCAACGAGCTGAGAGAACTCACATAATATGTTATGCTTTCTGAAGGACGCGAAGACCAGATGATGTCCCGTCCATTATGAATCTGCGTCGATACATTAAGATAAAATTTCGACATATTGCGACCGGACGCTATCCTCTGATGATACAGATAAATGAATCTTCCTCCCTGCGCCGTACTGTCGCGCCGAACAGAAGCGTCAGAACGCGGCACCCTGATGAGACGCTGCCGCAAATCATCCCTGAAAGAAAGTTTATACGCATTATATTTTTCCACCAGCGGCCTTCTGAAATGCTCTCCGGCATCCTTTCCGGAAGAAGGAAAACGCGCCCTGAAAGCATCAGCTTGAATATTGTCCACAAAACGTGTACTGTCACGAGAAAGCGAGGATAAGTACCCTTCATATAGACTATACCCCTTAAGCTGCGCATTACGGAAATCCTTTCCTGTCAGATATACCGGGGCCAATGCCAATGAATCACCGCCTTCGAAATACAGCATAGGGAAAAAGCGCAACTGCCACGACGGATCCTGAAGCGAGTCAGAAGCGACTATCATAAAATCGAAATCAATCTCTCCTCTACGTTCCGCTACATTTCTGAACTTGGCTACTATCACGGCGGCATCCAGATCTTCCGAGCCCATAACCTCCCCGCTAAGAGCGTCCTTGTATGTACGCATTGCATAAAGGCCGTCCTCGTCCGCCATCTGCTCTCTGGCTGTCCCGCCATAACGGCGTATCTCACTCTCACTTGGAAGTGACAGAGATGCATTTACTCCGTTAGAGCGAATATTTTTCAGTTTTAAAGACGTGGAGCAAGAAACCGCCCCCAAAAGGATTACGCCACCCAGGACGCATCCCCTAACAATTGAAGTTCTCATAGTTATTCTGTTTATCTCAGGCAAATATACGACATATCTTCATATGCGCAAAAGAATATTCTACTCTAATAGAACTTCTTAAGGCTTTCAGAATATGTGTATCCTGCGTCAGAAAGACGCTTTTCAAGTTCAGTACGATCTTCATTATAGTAATAGCATATCTGATCTAGATTATCGAACTCCTCATCTCGAAGAAGAAAATTTATAGCCGATACAAGCATCGGCATGTCATTTTTAGGTAGATGGTCCATTTTACATCAATTTTTCAAGTTTCTTGACAGCTTGGATAAGATCCGCCTCAAATCTGTCATGCTCCATTAAAAATGAAGGCCTTCCGCCAGAAATATAACTGTACAACTCAGGATTCATCTTCATCGCATAATCCCCCACCACATATTCTATATCGTCCATTTGAGATGGGATATTAGAATGAAGATAAACATTAAGTTTTTGATGGAAAATGCAATATGTCCACTCCACACTTTCCTTCGGATACTTTTCTGTCATAATGGACAAATTTAGTTACTTATTTATAAACTGTGTGCTATATTTGCATGGAAAAAACACAGGTCAATGAAAAAGATTAACATCGCTCTTGTGGCCCACGACGGACGAAAGGCCGAACTTCTCTCTTGGATTAAATTCAACGCTTCTACCCTGTCAAAGTACAATCTTTACGCTACCGGCACCACCGGACGCCTTATCGAGGAATTGGAAATTACCGAAAACGGGAAAAAGACCTACCCGTTCAAAGGAAAAGTCTGCAAGCTCCTTTCCGGCCCGCTTGGTGGCGATCAGCAGATAGGTTCACTTATAGCGGAGCGTAAAATCGAGATGCTCATCTTCTTTTGCGACAACCTGATAGTCCAAGGACATCAGAACGACGTATCTGCACTTTCCCGACTTGCTGCACTGTACAACATAGCATTTGCCATGAACAGAACCACAGCGGACATGCTCCTTACTTCACCTCTGCTTACTGATGAGAACTATGAAATCGTACTTCCAGACTGCATCGAAGGCTATGCACATAGAAAATTAAAATAAACATGAAGAAATCTTTAAAATTTATCGCATTGGCAGCTACGTTCTGCCTTTTCGGCGTGTCCTGCAACAAAGAACAAGTTACACCTGACGACAAGAAAGACCAGGTAAATCCTGACGAGCCAGAAACCGGCATCACCATTAAAGATGTGCTTGCCGGTGATATCGGCGCTACCTACGAAGTCAAGGGGGCGGTTGTAGTCGGGGCCAACACTCACGGTGTGCTCCTCGGGCAGGATGATTCCTACATTTACGCTTTTTACGGTCAGGCTCATAATCTGAGCGCCGGCGATGTCGTAACCGTTTCCGGAGAGACCGCCACTCGCAATGCCCTTCCGCAGTTTGCAAGCGGATGCTCTCTCGACAAGACCGGGACCACCGAGATAACGTATCCGGAAAGTGTAGAACTCAAAGATGAAGACATAGAAAGCTATATGGCTTCGCCGAGCATCAAATATGTAACATACAGCGGAACAATAATGCTTTCCGGCAATTATACCAATGTGGAACTGGACAAGTCCTCATATAAGGGAAGTCTCGATTATATGACAGACGAATTCAAAAGCCAATACGCCGGGCACCGGGTCAAGATCACAGGATGGCTTTTCGGAGCATATAAATCTTTCTTCTACACCATTCCTACGAATGTAGAAGATCTTGGCATGGATGAAGAAATAGTTCCGGATGGCGCCATCTATTATAACACATTCGACAAGACTCTCGCTACTCAGTCATACGGAAGCACCGGTGGCCAATGGCCTTTCCTGGACGATGACTTCGACGGTTGGAAAAATGAAAAAGGTTCCTCTGCCGAGGGCGTAAGCTACGATTACAAAAGCATCTCTGTACGCACAAACCAGTCATCCAAAGGTTACCTTTCTGAATATGACGGCTCCGGAAAGAACAACATGTTCTTCAGCAGTGTTCCAAGTTATTTCACGATCAAAAATATAGCGGTAAACGAGCGTAATCTGAAGCTCAGTTTCGGAGCACAGCGATACTCTCAGGGCGGAACCAACACATTCATCAAATCAGACTTCGTAGTTCGTGTATCTGAAGATGGGGAAACATGGTCACAGGCACTTGATTATGACTTCGATACAGATGACGTAGCAGGTAACTGGAGACTTGCCACTGCCAATTTCACTCTTCCCGAAGGCACCGCTAATCTATGCATTAAATTCGAGGCGAAACTAAGCAGCGTCAACCGTCTTGATGATGTTCTGCTAACTCCAGGTGATGGCGGGCAAATCATAGAATTCGGAAAAGAAGACGAGGTGACAACTTCCACTATAGCAGAAGTTCTCGACTCCCCTGTTGACAACATCTATAAAATACAGGGAACGGTCATTGCCATTCACTATAAGGGATTCCTGATAAAGGACGACACGGGCATTATCCTGACATTCAAGAAAAAACATGGTGTAGAGGTGGGTGATGTCCTTACGCTTGAAGGTACTACCACCACTTACGGAGGATTCAAACAATTCGGAGAATCCACCACCATCACCAAGACAGGAACAGCAGAAGTATCTTACCCGGAGCCGGAAGTTCTCGACGGAGACGGATTCACCAAATGGGCAGATAATCCAAATATCAAATATGTCAGATACACAGGTAAACTCTCCCATACACGAGATCAATATTACCAGGATCACTATAACGTCGCTGTGGACGGAACAGATATTATAGGATCGGTTTCATATCCTACAAATGATCATAAGTCGCTGCTCATAAGCCTTGAAGGAAAAAACATAACGGTAACAGGCTATGCCATAGGATTAAGCGGAACAGACGAAAAATACCTTAACACCATGGCAGTGGAAATCACCGAAGCTGAATAATTACAGCATCTATACAAAAACGGGTCGCAAGAAAAATCTTACGGCCCGTTTTCAATATATAAGCAAACTAATCTTATATCGAGAAAGCGTCAAATCCTCCATCGACTACACACACCGTTCCCGTTACGGCTTTGGATGCGTCCGAAGCTAGATAATGAAGTGTTCCCACCAGTTCATCCGGCTCAAGGAAACGTCCTATAGGAGTATGCGAGAGAATAGTATGAGAACGCTCCGTGAGCGATCCATCCTCATTAGTCAGCAAACTGCGGTTCTGATTGGTCAGAAGGAATCCCGGAGCTATGGCATTGACCCTTATTCCCTCGCCGAACTTCATCGCGAGCTCAGCACAGAGATATTTTGTCCAATTGGCAACAGCTGCCTTGGCAACACCATACCCGGCTACTCTTGTAAGAGGTCTGAGCGCTGATTCCGATGCGAAATTGATGATGGAGCCACTCTTCTGTTCTGCCATGGCACGTGCGAAGACCATAGTCGGAATAATGGTACCGAAAAGATTAAGTTCCGTGACCTTTTTCACGGCCTCTACGTCGAGATCGAAGATAGTCTTATCCGGCGGAACCGTAGCAGAAGGCATATTGCCTCCGGCAGCGTTCAAAAGAATGTCTATCCTTCCATATTTGGCGATAATCTGCTGATAATTATCCTCCAGAACACTCTTGTCTAGCACATTGGTCGGAAGAAAAACAGCCTGTCCTCCTTCGTCGGTTATCTCCTTTACAAGAGATTCCCCTATCTGACGCGAACGTTCAAGATCCAATATCACCACTTTGCAACCCTGAGCCGCAAAATACTTTACTATAGTGGAGCCCAAAACCCCACAAGCCCCTGTCATTACAGCGACCTTGCCATTTATGTCAAAAAGATTCATAATCCCAATGTTTTAATGATTCCCTCCTGAAGACCTCGCAACTCCGCAAGACTGCGCATTCTGCCATAGCATGAATAGCCCGGATTCGATTTACGATAGAGATCATCGCACATCTGATGTCCGTGGTCCGGACGTACAGGGATGCTCACTCCGCGTCGCCGCTCCACTTCGAGAAGCGCACGCATCATTCCGTACATATCCACATCCCCCTCCAGAAGATTGGCCTCATGAAAATTACCTTCTTCGTCACGTTTGGTGGTACGCAGATGAACAAATCCTATCCTGTCGCCGAACTCACGCATCATAGCCACGCAATCATTGTCTACACGCACACCCATGGAACCGGTGCACAGACACAATCCGTTCGATGCGTTAGGAACGGCCTTTACAAGATCACGGAAATCCTGCGCTGTAGAAAGGATACGAGGAAGTCCAAGCAGAGAGAACGGAGGATCATCCGGATGAATGACCATCATAGAACCGCACTCGTCAGCTACCGGACATACCTCAGAAAGGAAATACACGAGGTTTTCACGCAACTGCTCTGCAGATACATGGTCATAACGTGCCAGGGCCTGTCGGAACTGATCCAGAGTAAAACTCTCTTCGCTTCCCGGAAGACCGGCAATCATATTCCTGGTTATCAGTTCTTTTTCCTGCTCGGTCATCGAAGCGAAGCGCTCTTTTGCCTGTTGAATCTGATGCAGAGTATATGCTTTCTCCGCCCCCGGCCGCTTAAGGATATAAAGATCGAAAGCCACGAACGCTGCCATTTCGAAACGCAGAGCCTTGCTTCCGTCTGGCATGGTGTATGCCAGATCCGTTCTGGTCCAATCCAGAACAGGCATGAAATTATAAGTTATGCAATATATCCCACATTCCGAAAGATTACGTATGCTCTGCTTGTAATTATCTATATATCTCTGATAATCACCTTCACGAGTCTTGATATGCTCGTGTACGGGAACACTTTCCACCACGCTCCACTTGAGGCCCGCGTCGGAAATCATCTTCTGACGGGAGCGTATCTCCTCTACGCTCCACACCTCTCCGTTTGGAATATGATGCAGCGCATGTACGACATCCGTCACCCCTGCCTGTTTTATATATGCCAATGGCACCGGATCATCAGGTCCGTACCATCTCCAGCTCTCCGTCATCCGGAACACTTTACTTTCTGACATCATTAATAATTTTTAAACAAGTCTCGCACCTGCGGGAAATGGACTCCCAATCGCCAAGCTGAATTTCTTCCTTAGGGAAGAGGTTGCTTCCCATACCCACACACGAAGCTCCGGCCTTGAACCAGGCGCGAAGATTATCCACCTCCGGCTTTACTCCGCCGGTCACAAGTATCTGGCTCCAAGGCATAGGCGCCTTAAGACCTTTTACAAAGCCAGGGCCCAGAACATCTCCAGGGAACACCTTGCACAGATCACACCCGGCAGCCTGCGCATTGCTTACCTCTGTAACGCTGCCACATCCCGGGACATAAGGCACCAGACGACGGTTGCATACCTGAGCGACCTCAGCATTGAAAATTGGCCCGACTATGAATCTGGCTCCCAACTGCATGTAAAGAGATGCTGTGGATGGGTCTACTATCGAGCCTGCGCCCAAAATCAAATCCGGAGTCTCGACAGAAGCGAATTTTGACAATTCTGCAAACACCTCATGGGCGAAATCACCACGATTGGTAAACTCGAACATCCTGATTCCGCCTCTATAACAAGCGAGAAGCACTTTTTTAGCGCGTTCTGCAGATGAATCATAAAATACAGGTATGAGACCCGTAGAAAAAGCGGTCGAAAGGACCTGAATTTTGTTTTTTCCTGCCATAATATTTTAGATTTATCTTGAAACCCTACCTGAAGCGTTACCACTCATAAGAGCTTCCACTTCAGCCCTGGAGACCCGGTTATAATCGCCTTCTATAGTATGCTTAAGACATGATGCCGCCGTAGCGAATTCCAGCGCCTTCTGTGTATCTTTATACTCGATCAGTCCGTATATAAGACCGGCAGCAAAGGAATCTCCCCCTCCTACCCTGTCCACGATATCGGTAATATCATAGTGCTTTGAATACTTGAGTTCTTTCCCGTCATAAAGTACTGCAGCCCACACATTATGATCTGCATTTATCGAACTGCGCTGAGTGATCGCCACAGTCTCCGCCTTAGGGAATTTCTGCATTAAAGCACTGCCCACCTTTTCGTATTTACTGCTGTCTATCACGCCGTTATCTGTATCACAGCCTTCAGCGCTTATACCGAAAACTTTCTGAGCGTCCTCTTCATTCCCTATGATAACATCGCAGAACGACACCAGTTCGGGCATAACTTCCGAAGCTGTCTTGCCATATTTCCAGAGATTCTTACGGAAATTCAAATCACAGGAGATCTTTACGCCCGCTTTGACCGCAGCCTCCAACGCTTCTTTCAGGACATCGGCAGCGCCCTGACTGATAGCCGGAGTAATGCCCGTCCAGTGAAACCAATCGGTACCTTCGAAGACTTCAGCCCAATCAATCATGCCTGGTTTGATCTCAGCGATAGAAGAATGTGCCCTGTCATATACCACCTTGCTTGGCCTGCAGACAGCACCTTTTTCAATATAATAGATGCCAAGTCTGTCTCCGCTTTGAATGCAGTGCGCAGTTCCCACTCCGAGAGCACGAAGTTCACTTAGACAGGCTGCTGCGATGTCATTGGAAGGCAAGGCTGACACAAAATGTGCATCCTCCCCGAAAGCAGCAAGAGAAACGGCTACATTGGCCTCTCCTCCACCGAAAGTTGCTTCAAACTCGTGGGCCTGACTGAACCGGAGATGTCCGGGAGTCGCCAGGCGAAGCATTATTTCTCCGAAAGTAATGATTTTTGCCATATGTTTAAAGTATTAGATTTCTATTCCCCAACCTGGTTCATATTCACGTCCCCAGAGTTTCTGAGCCTCTTCATCTCCTATGATACGGCCGCTAACAGGCTCTATCTTGAGTGAATGACCTACTCTTTGAGCTATATTTCCAAGCTGTACGAGCTGTGTGCTTATACAAGCGCTGTTAATGTCTGAATGCAATTTTTCTCCCTTGCGAATGGCATCGAACCAGTTTTCGAAATGGAACGCGTCAAGCTGTTCACTAGGGTTAAGCAGGTTGCCTGTCTCGAATTTGAGCTCACTCTTCACATCCTTCACTACATTGCCACCCAGATCGAGTATCTTATATTCGTTACCGCCGTTAAGATAAAGAGTGCCGTTTTCTCCATAGAAAGCCACACCTACGCCGGCGCCGTCAACCGCAGAATTATTGCAGCTGCGACCCTCCCAAGAACCTGCGGCCTTATCTCCGAACTGATATGTAATGAGCTGCGTATCAGGAGTCTGCCAATCGTCTTGGAATCTGTATCTACCTCCCACTGAACTTACCAGTGTAGGATAGTCCACATCAAGTCCCCAACGCATCAGATCCACAAAGTGAGTTCCATTATTGAGAGCCTCACCTGTTCCCCAGTGCCAGAACCAATGCCAATTATAGTGAACGATATTGTCTCTGTATTCCGTGCGTGGAGCCGGTCCCTGCCACAGATCCCAATTGAGATGAGAAGGAACACTGACAACCCTGCCCGTACCTATAGACGGACGATTGTTGACATACCACGATTTGGCATAATGGACATGTCCTATATTTCCTGCCTTGATTTCTTCTATAGCCGCAATGATGTTAGGCCAAGAGCGACGCTGATTACCTACCTGGATAACCTTTCCGTACTTGACTGCAGCGCGCATGAGCATCTCATTTTCTGCAGGGTTATGGCTCGTAGGCTTCTCCAGATAAACGTGCTTGCCGGCCTTGAGCGCCATAATGGCGGCCTTGGCATGCCAATGGTCAGGCATAGCTATGACAGCGGCATCAAACTCATCGGATTCGAGCATGCGGCGTATATCCGTCTCTCCTTTAGGAAGTTTGCCTGTGAGCGATTTGATCTGCGCGCGGCATCTCTCCAGAGCTTCAGTATCGCAGTCGCATATATATGTAACCTCGCACTTAGGCATCTTCGCAAAACTCTGTGCCAAAGCGCTACCTCTTGAATTGACACCTATCACACCTATCCTGATACGGTCATTTGCCCCTATGATAGAGCCTTTTTTCGATACCGCAAACGATGGAACAGCATTGGAAAGCGTAAGACCTGCTGTGGCAAGGGCCGCGCTTTTTATAAATTCTCTTCGTGAAGTCATATTATTATCGGTTTATTATTTTCTTTATTATTAAAAACAGGATTCTTATTATCCACAATATTACATAAAAAAATACACTTATCACCACAACATAGCCTATCTGAGAAAAAATCTCCGTCCATGATTTATGATAAGCGACAACGGCTCCCACATTCATAAAGAATGAGGTCAAAAAGCACGCGAGAGCCACCAGAAGTTCTCTGCGTACTATCCTTGAAGGTATTACTATATCTTTCATGTCAGAATTTCATATATGGGATTTTATAGTACTCCGGAAAAATGATGGTGCGCTGCTCATCCATGGCCTTGTTGCCCAGAAGACAAAGGACGGTTGAGCAATAAGCCTCTTCCACCACGTTTTCCGCTTTTTCGCCGGTTATGCATGATGTGCAGAATGCTGAAAGAATAGTATCTGACGCGTCATTGTCCACGCCTATCATATTCTGTCCGCCGTTCACACTGACCTTACCCTCTATTATCGAGTGCGGAATGGCATCACCTTTAACTTCAGGACGCCAGCTTGGCCCGGCCAAAGGAACAGACGAGAACACTTTATTCTTGATATTGCCCACAAGGGTTTCTATTCCGGAACGGCTGTTATCCTCTTCAAGATAATACACGCCCTTAGTGAGATCCATCGTGCCGCGATGTCCCAGGATCTGATCCTCCATACCATTGAACTTGTTGGAAATGAGGGATTCATAATTTATCTTCCGGCCATCGGAATAGCGGTATATCACATTGACGGCGTCGTACACTTCACGTCCGTCTTTCCAATAAATGATGTCTCCCATACCGGTTACTGAAGAAGGGATCTTCCCGGCTGCCAAGTTGCATACTTCCAATTGATGACATGCGAGTTCAGTCATAAGACCTCCGGAATATTCTTTATACAGACGCCAATTGATCTGCCTTTCCAGTTCAGGAGAAGGAACCTCTCGCCTCCAGTCGGCATTTCTGAACCAATGGCATCGCATCCCCACCACTTCTCCTATCACACCGTCACGAATCATCTGCATACCTTTAATATATTTGGGATCGTACATTCTCTGCATGCAGAAATAAAGCGCACGGTCCGTCTTCTGGTAAGCATCATATATGGCTTTGCACTCATCCAGGGTACGGGCCATGGCCTTCTCGCAGAACACGTGTTTGCCTGCCGACAGAGCGTCGAGAGTTATCTGGGCATGAGCTCCCAGGGGAGTGGATATTATGACACCGTCTATATCCCTATCTTCCAAAAGTTTATGGTAATCGCTATACAAACGTGGAGAATCCGGGCACAAAGCTGCCGCGGCCTTCAGATTCACATCATATATATCGCAAAGCGCCACTATCTTGGCATGCGGAAACAGCAAAAGGTTATGAATATGATATTGGCCCCTTGATCCTGTTCCAATCAAAGCGATACGGGCCACTTCCTTCCCTGTAAGCTCCAGTTTCTCCGGAGTGCAGGAAGAAAGCCAAGGGGTGGAAGCCATAAGTGCAGCCCCACCGGCCAGAAAGCCCATCTGTTTAATAAAGTTTCTGCGCCCCATGTCCAGGGCCAATTTATCTTTATATTCCATTAAAGATTGAATTTCTCAAATTTAACTTCAGGAAAATTAATTTCTATTGCACCTCTCTGCTCCTGATCACAAATCATATACACGGTGCTCAACACTTCCGCATCCAGAGGATCGGAGCATCTGACCGTAGCCAGCGCACGTGAAGTCTCCTTCTCACCCGAATACGGATTGACTATATGTCCAGTATACCATGGCGTGTTCCCGGAAGTGGAAAGTGCCTCGTCATGAAGTGCGTAAGACGTGACCGTATGAGCGTCAAAAGGAGACGGAAGGTCAACAAGCCATCCGTTCCCCGAAGGGTGACTGCCCATAGCATAAATGGAGCTGCCACCGAAATCCACAAAGGCCGATTCCACTCCGGCCTCTTTTAAAATCTCCACTATCCCTTTTAAGGCCCATCCTTTGGCATAACCGCCGAAATCCAGATTTACGGCATTATCTTCCGTTTCAAGAGACAGCAAATCCTTCCCAAGGTGAATATCGTCGATATGCCCGCGCGTTATATCAAAAAGACCCAAGGTCCTTTGAGAATATTCCAGACACTTTTTTATCTGCCCTCCCAGAATCGGGCTCAAAAAAGAAGTTCCGCTTTCTGAAAGGTTCCTGTTTACCTTAAACACCTCACTTTCAGACGAGAACCGATCAAATACCGCATCTCCTCCTTTCAACAGTTCCACCACACGCTCCCACAAAGTTCTGGAGGCGGTATCGCCCAATCCGGAGACTATCATATCATAACGGGTACCCATTATTTTGTCCGCATGGGAATGGAAGAACTTCTCTTCTCCGTAATATGTATACCCAATTTTCTCCATCAAAGCCTTCCCTATTTTGACGCCATCTCCACAGCGGCAGTTGTAATATAGTATTTGGTGATGGTGTTCTGAATCTCCCATTCTGGAACTGCTTGATGCCCCCTCACATATTCCAGGAATTGACCGGCAACCAGATTGAAATGGTCTTCGTGACCTATCCTGCAGTCCATAGGCACTTCCACCATAGATTCAAGGCCTTCTTGAGTCTTGACGAAAACCTGTTTTACAAATCCTGTCGAAAGGTCCTGCCGCACGATGACAGTAGCTTTCGTGCCTTTATATATAGCCTCAAAAGTATCCGACGAGCCTTCTTGCGGCATCCAGTTCCATATGACATTCATCTGAACCGGAATACCCTTTACGGTGAAATCTATACTGCCGTTGGAGAATACGTCAATATAATCTCCGTGGCGGACTTTATCAAGGAAAGAGGGGAAAGAAGACGCCCCGGTGCTGGATTTGAACTGCGCCTGACTTATACGCGTAGGAAAATGTGAGGCCCCGTTTACTTTGACGTCATCTAAACCGACAGCCACGCCCGGGAAGCATTGCCAGAAAACCAGATCTATAAGATGTGTCGTGACATCCGCTATGCCCTCACCCTGCTGAGTTACATCATAATACCAGGCAGGACGATGAAGTGCAACCCCTGATACCTCCTTATAGAAATGATGCACGCTTGTCATGCTGACGGCCGGGCCATCGCTGCAGTCAAACTCCCCGAAAAAGTCTTTATCCGAAAGCAGGTTCTTGACTATTATATTCAGAGTGTCGTATCTTTCGGTCATGAGATCAAGAATGACCAGACCTTTCGCGTCAGCCTTTCTGTAGACATCCCTAAGAAGTACCCACTGCGTCTTGTTAATAGCTAGCGGCTTGTCTGAAAGCACATTATAACCTTTGCTCACAGCGCAGGTTATGTAGCTTGTCTTCTTGCGGTTATTTCCGGAAAGCATCACGGCTTCGTACTTTCCAGCCTCAGGTAATTTTTCCAGATAATCTTCACCCTCATATACATTTTCCTTCCATGATGTCGGATCGACTTCCCTGGAATTATAGCTTTCAATAGTTTCAAGATACCCGTCAAGTTCTTCTCCCTGAGGTGCATATACGTTTACGACATGACTTACTCCCTCCATATCATGCTTTTGAAGAAGATTGGCATGAAAATGCCCTGGATCTATCACCGTCAAAGTGACATCCTGCTTTTGGGAGCAAGATGCAACGGTAAAAAGAGCCACCGTAAAGGACAAGAGCCTAAAGCTTGACACCATATTTGGAAAGCAGTTTTTTAGCATCTTTTTCTCCCTGTTTGTAAGCCTCTGACAAGCTTACGGTCTTGCCACCCCTTTCAAGACTCATATTTGAAGCCTTCATGAAAGTGAAGATCTCTATGGTCTCTTCAGCAGAAACCGGAAGTTCTCCAGTAAGGAAGAAATCAAGAATCTCGTTAAGCAAGACCCTGTAACCCTCATAACCGCCACATGGAACAGTTCCTTCCTTGGTCACTATGGTTCCGCCATATATGTTAGGGCCAACACTGACCGCACGGAAAGTTCCAAGCCTTCCGTCTTCCCATACTCCTGAAACGATATCTCCATAATCGGAATGAACACGGCTTACCTCCTTACAGCCTGTACCCATCACCGTGTAAAGAGTCTCCACGCCATGTATGCCATAAAAGCCGAAATCAGGATGCGTGGCTTCGCTGTGATGCGGTGAATAACAGTCGGCACCCAGTACAGGTCCATATGCACCCTGACGTATCTTCACATTCTGCGGAGAGAAACGGAGAGCTGAGGTGGAGAATGTCTTCACGCCATAATGCTCCGCCAATTTATAGAGAGCTATCGTCTGACCGAGGGTCGCCCCGGCAGGTTTGTCTACATAAACAGGTTTTCCTGAGGCAAAAACCTGCGCAGCCTGCTCCAGATGAAGTCGTCCGTCATTAGTCTCCAAAAGCACACAGTCCACCATATCAAGCAGTTGCTCTATGGAATCCGTAATTACCACGCCATATTTCTTGACTTCCTCTATATATCCGGGTATTCTCTTATAACTTGACTCTATGGTTTTTGAACCATATGGGTATGCGGCTACCACCTCAAACTTCTTCACATACGGGTCATCCTCTTCCGAATTAAGAAGTTCGGTAAATGCCGTGGAATGCGAGGTATCCAGACCGATAATGCCTATCTTGACGATATTATCCTGAGCGCGCAGTGTGCCGAGAGAAAGAATTCCCGACAATAAAATTGGTAATAAAATACGTTTCATATACGATTAAAGCAGTGATGAACTATCTTTATTCAAATATAAGCAAGAATTCTCTTTTTTCCGAAGAATGGATGCAGGACAAGACTCGGAAATTTCACCTTCTATCATTTTCTTGACAGCCGGCGCCTTATGCACAAACGGCACTATGCAGAACATCCATTCAGCTCGCAATAGAGCCGGAACTGTCAGTGTTATAGCCCGTTTAGGGACATCATCCAGCGTCGGGAAACAGCCCTCTTTTACCTGTTGGCCGCGGCAAACCTGGTCCATGGCTACAATCTTGACCATCTGCGGATCATCGAAAAGTGCCACATCAGGGTCATTGAATGCGATATGACCGTTCTCCCCTATGCCAAGACATACTATATCCACCGGGAACTCCTCCAATAGATGTGCATACCGGGTGCATTCCTCCTGCGGATTTTCTGCGGCTCCATTGATATAGTTTCTGCTCTTGAACGGCACTTTGGAAAAAATGCTGCGTGAAAGGAAATTGGCAAAACTTTGCGGGCGGGAGAAATCAATTCCTATATATTCATCCATATGGAAAGCGTTGATCCTGCACCACTCAATCCTGGTATCGGCAATAAGAGCCTCCAAGAAAGCGCTTTGTGAAGGAGCCGCGGCGAATATCATATTAATCTCTTCTTTTTTCGAAAGAAGCTCCACAATTTTGTCTGCCACATCTTTTGCTGCACCTAAACCCATCTCCTCTGTCGTAGGATATACCTTTACCCTCAGCAGATCTTTTGTAAATTCATTCATCGTTTATCCGTCAGTTTTGTTTTTTGTATATGGTTTTTCCGCCACGAACGGTGGCCAGAATTTCTATATTATCATCAAATATCACTATGTCGGCATCTTTTCCGCTTAAAAGCGAGCCTTTACGGTCATCAATGCGCATTATCCGCGACGGGGTGAGCGTCATCATTTTCACGGCGTCCACAAGTGATACACCGGCTACCTGCACCATCGTACGCACAAGCCTGTCCGTAGTGGCGACACTGCCGGCAAATGCACTCCGATCCGGAAGTTTGGCCACGCCGTCTTCGACGATTACACTTTGACCATTTTTCAGACTGCCCAGAATGTACGTCCCGTCAGGCATTCCCGCCGCACGCATAGCGTCAGTGCAGAGTGCAGTCTTATCCGCGCCCTTGAACTTGAATGCATATTGAAGAAGAGGCTTGGGAAGATGGACCCCGTCCGCTATTATCTCCACGGTCAGGTCATCCAAAAGAAAAGCCGCCTCCAACATGCCCGCATAACGGAAGGCGTTCCTGCGCACTATCGAAGACATGGCACAGTATAGATGCGTGATATGAGAATATCCGTGGTGCGTAGATTCTTCCACTGTCTCATAAATGGCATCCGAATGTGCCAGCGCGGGAAGAATTCCGCGACGTGAAAGTTCGTCGCCAAGAGCCATGGCACCGGGAAGTTCAGGAGCCACGCTCCAGCGCAGTATCTTGTCCGTCGAATCAAGAATTGGCATATAATGTTCAGGAGTGGGATTCTTAAGATACGACGGGTCTTGCGCTCCGCTTTTTTCTGCGCTGAAATAAGGCCCTTCCAGATGTAAACCCAGCATCTGGGCGCCATTTTCATTAAGGGAAGACGCCTTTTCAAAAGTCTCGAAGACACCGAATAGATCTTCGTCCGTACTGGTCAAAGTAGTAGGGATCATGGATGTAGTGCCATGTATTGCATGCATCCGGCTGGCTCCCAGAAAAGCTTCGACTGTTCCGTCCATAAAATCATATCCTCCGCCTCCGTGTACATGAATGTCCACAAATCCCGGACTTACGTAAGAGCCGGCAGCATCGATGAGCTCGTCCGTGCTTTCAACATTCAGATCGGATTCTCTGACGACACCAAGTATCTTTCCCCCGGATTTGTCACACACCAAAGCAAGGCCGCTTTCTACCCTGTCCGGGAAAACCAGTCTTCCACCCTTTATTATCAATTTATCCATTTTTTACTTGCTCTGTTTAGTCCAATAATTAATCCTATAACCTTTAAGAGCGAAGAATATCAGATATAGGAAACAAGGAATCAATACCCAATATCCTGTTCTCAGAGTCGTTCCCCTGGCTATCAGTCCATATACTTGAGGCATAATGGCATTGCCGCAGAGCCCCATGATAAGAAGCGATGAACCTATTTTGGTGAATTTGCCCAGATTATGTATTGACAACGGCCAGATAGAGGCGTATATCAAAGCATTTGGGAATCCGAGAGCACAGAGAAAGAGCAGAGAAAGATTAACGTGATGTCCCAAGAACACTACCGGACAGTCCACAAATACCACACAAAGCGACAATATGAGGCCCAGGCAAGAGCAGAAAACCAGAGCCTGACGCTGCGAGATCACCTTTGGTATAAGGAATATGCCCAGAATGTAGCCTATCATGGTGCAGGTCAGCGTATATGACGGGAACACTTTGGCTTCCAACATATTGATTCCCATGGAATCGGCGTAGTTGATGACCGTGTCTATCGCTACCACCTGACTTCCGACGTGAAAGAATATGGCTATGGCTCCAAGCACCAGATAAGGGTATGAGAACACGCTTCTTCTGGATTCTCCTTCATCTCCGGAGGCATTCTTCTCTTCCGTATCGATCTCCGGAAGGCTTGAATGCTTGATAAAGAGACCGAAAATAAGCAGAGCCGCACCCAGAATACTGTAAGGAACTATCACACGGCGGATAAGATCGTCTAGTATGATATTCTTATCCACATCTGAGAGAGTTCCGGACTCTATGAGCGCAAACAGTTCACCGTCCGTAGGGCTGAGAATAACCGCAGCGAACACCAACGGAGATACTATGCCGGCCAATTTGTTGCAGATACCCATTATGCTTATCCTCTGAGCGGCACTCTCTATAGGGCCTATGATGGTAACATAAGGATTGGCAGCGGTCTGAAGTATGGCCAGACCCGTCCCTATAAGGAACAATCCAAGCAAGAACACCGCAAATTCCCTCACCATAGCGGCCGGAACAAATACGAACATACCGGTGGCCATTATCATAAAGCCTATCATTATGCCGCTTTTGAATCCCACCTTTTTAAGCAGGATACTGGACGGGATAGCCATAATGAAATACGCTATATAAAAAGCAAATGTGACAAAGTATGATTCAAAATGCGTAAGCTCGCAAGAGATTCTGAAATACGGAATCAGGATGGAGTTCACCCACGACACGAAGCCGAAAATGAAAAACATCGCCGCGAGAATGATCATCGCACTCAGATTGGTTTTTTTACTGTTATTGGCCATGTAATTTAAACATCATTAATGTCTTACTCCCCGGAACTGTCTCTGTAAGGGCGCGTAACTACAAATTCGCAAAAGTCGTTATAAAGCTGTTGGTCAACTTCTGAGGAACTGTTTTTCAACCATTTGAGAGCCCAACTGCCCTGGTAATATGCAAGCGGAGAAGACTTCCATATGCCGTAACGCTTGAAATACTCCATATAATTGCGAAGTCTATAGCCTCTTCCGTTTTTCTCCAAAGCATTACCGTCAAATTCTATCTCCATACCCATACCGAACTTCAATGCCTGAGTGCAGGCGTCAGAAAGACGGGTGTCAGGAACGCTTGTATTGAAGAAATAGTTAGGCTGAAGATAAGCGCAGTCGAAACCGAAACTCTTCCATTCCGAGAATCCGTCTGCGGTATAGTATGGTATCCAGTTGAACGTAAAGTTTTTAGAATCCAGATATTCTGCCACTCCGGACATCAGGTCCCTGGTATTGGTAGCCTTTTCCGCTACCCAGTAGAATCCGGCAAGTTCGATGTAAGTGTATTTGCGTGCCGCAAAACGGCTTGATATCTCATCTATATACCACTTGCAGGCGCTGAGTCGGTCGGCAGTCTTGGAAAAGTCCAGATTGCTTCCGTTCAAAGTCCCCCAATAAACGGTGGACGATGAGGTATTGCTGTAAGAAGCATTCTTTATAGGCTCCGGGATACCGATTACAACCTTTCTTTTGGTCTCAGGACTCTGTCCGGACTCTTTCACTGCCCATGCCACGGCCTGTTCGAGCGCGTCGGCGCCTCCGTCGGAATCGAAATAATAATCTATCAAAGCCTGCCAATCCTCTTTTTTTGCAGATGGAAGCGCTACGTTATTATATTTGTATCCAGTAATGTATGTTCTGTTCTCCGCCGTCCCGTTCTCCACATTCATGAATTCCAGGAACAGGAAGCCGTCGAAAAGATAATGATAATCTCCAGACGCGTCCTTATAAAGGACATAATCCTGCAGATATTTTCCGCTCCATTTATATGGAGAGCGATGATGACTGCCGCCATAAAGCAGAACCATATCCGAAGGAATGCTCTCACCGGATGGCGGTTCCACTTTATCTCCGTCATCTATATATTTTCTCCAATCCGGCACCTCGTGCGCTTTTTCAGCACACCCGGCAAACAGAAATGCAGAAAATATAACTGTAAAAAGAAGTCTTAAATTTTTCATCCTATTTAACATTAACCCTGACAGCACCAAGTGCCGGTACAGTTATATTCTTTCCGTCAGGAGTGAGGACCACCCTGTCCTGTGTACTCATATTGGCCAGGACATACGCTGTCTTGCCCTTCACGCTCTTCCACTCGGCACCCATCACCACATTAGTCTTCTGATAATTAGGAATGTCTATAACAGGATTGTCACCCTGAGGCGCGAATTCATCCATAAAATTGCCACCGAAGAAGATGTCGTGGTTCTTCTTTCTGAATTCTGCAAGATTCTTCAGGAACTCCTGTTCGTTCTTGTTAGCATCCCTCATAAGAAGTTCAGGACTTACCCATCCGAGCTGTGAGCCCCACAACAGAGACTTCATAGTGATATAATTGAACGAACCGTCGTTAAGCTTCCATGGCACGTAAGTGAATCCGCTGTAAACGCATCTGTCAGAATAAACTACAGGGAAAAGTGGAATCATATGAGTGGCAGGATTATGAGGAGAATTCACAACCAGCATCATATCGAACAGATCCATATAACACTCCACGTTCTCTTCCGTGCTCAAAGACAGGTTTTTGCCCTTATAAAGACCTTCACGGATATCGGTGAGCATCTCACGGTATGATGCAGGCCACCAAGAACCGCCACCCAGGGCGTGAGGATGATTCTTCGCATAGCAAGGCTGGCTGGCGGCACATCCTATCTGATCCATATACACGCCGTCAGTTTTCAATTCAGAAAGGATTCTAGCATTCGTATCATACATTATTTTCTGCCAGATAGGCGATGAAGGACAGGTCACGGTATTGGCTACCTTAGAGCTGTATACTTCAGTATAAAGCGAGCCATCCTTCTGACGGCAAGAAGCGTCTTTTCCGTTCAGTTCATCATAAGTATGATTGGCAGGGTCCCACAGACGTCCATTGATATAAGGAGTAACTCTGGCACCTTTCTTCTGAGCATTCTCTATAGCCTCTTTAAAGCCGTCCTTGGCAGGGAAATAATCAGGATAGTTGGTGTCATACGGCAGATGCTGCCAGAAATACCAATGAAGTCCCACACCCTTGCCATAATAATCCAATGCCTTGTCCAGAGATGAAAGCATATCCGGAGTAACGTCAATAGGACGAAGCCAAAGGTCAGCGTTCTTTATCCACGGAGCTATCTTCCTCTGTGCTAGGGTCTTCTCTCCCCACTTACAGGTAAACGAGAACGGACGATACCATTTGGTAACCGTTTTCTGCCAATTCTGCGGATTGTATCCCATCTCAACACCCCAAGGAATCGAAAAATGCCCGTCCTTGCTCCACTCATAAGAGGTGGTAACTTCCTGATAGAATGTAACCTGATCGTTGCTTCCACGCATTCCGAGATACTTATTGCAGCCTTCGCGGTCATCTGCGGCGAAATAAACGGTAGACTGTCCGTTATGCATCATTACCATCTGCATCATACCTGTGGCCGAAGGATAGCAGGAACGCAACTGATCAGATTTAGGCATATCGTATTCTATACCATATCCGAATGGGAGTATACCCTTTGTCTCGCCCTCAAGACGCTTTACCGTGATGCGTGGATAATCTGCCTGAGTAAGAATCCAGCCCTCAGGAAGTTCCGCTTCCATAGTCCAGCGCGGCATTTCATCGTCCTCTCCGAGCTCAATATGAATGGTCAACGGCCAACGGCTGTCCTCCAGCACGAGATTCCATGAGAAAGAAGCTACCTGCTTACCATCCTTTACTTCCATATGTCCGCCCAGGTAATCTGTGAACTTAGGCTGAAGTACAGGGGTTTCGCCTTTTGGACCGAGAAGGGTGACCTCCCAAGGATGAGCTGTGCTTCCCGAGCTTGGCAGAATATTCACACCGTCAAAATAGAAATAACGGAAGAAATAATTCTTAGGCGAGCCTCCCCACCTTAACTCCACGTGATCGTTCTTAATCACTATGTCATCTGCAAGCGGTTGAGCTTTAAGCGCGAACACGCTTGCGAGCGCAATGGCCAATACGAATGATGCGATTTTTTTCATTATAGTCGATAGTTTTGTTTATTCTGTAAGCAATTTAATCAATTCTTCTTTACTTAGATCCGTCTCGATGATTCTTCTCTCCCCCAGCGGTACTACTGCTTTGTCCCCCTTCTTTGACATCTTTAAAGGCTTTCCGCTAATGTCAGTCAGACGTATATCCTTTCGTGCCAATTCATAAGGCAGCAGGACCTCGCACTTGTCAGAGCGACCTGGAGCCCAATAAACCAGACAATTCTTGCCATTTCTTGTAAATAAGAACGCCCTGATGGAATCACTCTCCACGGC
This sequence comes from Lachnospiraceae bacterium, assembly GCA_963654805.1. GTDB lineage: Bacteria > Bacteroidota > Bacteroidia > Bacteroidales > UBA932 > Cryptobacteroides. The sequence continues at coordinate 32,879 of CAVKBL010000008.1, forward strand.
TTTCTCATATTCATAAAGACAAGGCTTACCCTTTTCATAAAGTAAAATATACTCTCTGTCAGGATCCTTCAATATCTGTTTTTGCTCAGCGGTAAACGCGTTCTGAAGTTTTGCCGTCTCCCAACGCCTCATCACTTCGAAATTATCCTTTGTGCGCGGATGGGAGCGTATCTGGTCCAATTTACCCATGACGGATACAGGGCTGTCCCACGCAAGAGCCTTACTGAATATATATTCGTACATATCAGGCTGCATGCCAATCGTACTCTCGCATGGCGCGAGATAATCCGCCCATCCGAAATTGACGGAAGTGAAATCGTCCGCTATCCTGCCGGCACAGGCAAGAGTATATCTTTTCATGGCTGTGCGAATGTCTTCAGGACGGAAAAGGTCAAAAGCATTGCCTCGAGAAAGGATATGCCAGCCGAAATGTGATTTCAGTGCGCCCTCACTGAAAAGTGGTGCAGGCGACAACTTCTCATACACGCTCATCTGCGCCCTTGAGACATTATACCAATATGGTTGAGGCACATCCTCCGCGCCGTCGAAATACACAAATTCAAAGCCAGACTGATTATATAACTGCGCCAGATTAGCGGCTATCTCATCCTGCAGCGTAGTGTTCTGATCTATTCTGACGAATCTCGGCCAAGTATCCACGTCAAGAAGCCTAACATCCGAGCCTGCCTTATGCTCTGAGGCCGAAGTTCCGAGCGCCGCCCTTTTGCAGTCCTTAAGAAGAAACGGGCGCTGTGTCGTAAATGAGCCGTACTCTATAAGTTCATTACCTATACGGACGATACGCCTCTCATCTTCAGTATAAAGCCCCTGAACGAAGCCGTCAACTTCTATCTGCGTATCCTCAGAAGATATGTCCGAGCGAAGAAGCAGAGTCACGGGATAATTCATTCTGGAATCAGGCACTCCCGAACAGATGTACGGATCGTCTATGGATACCTTTGAATAGTGTATGTGGAATCCCGGGACCAGTCCAGCACACCTGATTTTAGACGTAATTGTTTTAAGATCCTCTATTTCGCCCGGGAAATTTTCATTCCATAAAAATTGGCCGCAGGTATAAGCAAAATCAGGATAATATATGACTATAGTCTTGAATCCGCCCGCAAGAGCGTTCTTGATATGCTCATCAATGTTGGAGGTCGTAACATCACGAAGTTCATAATATGAGCAGCGGTACTTTTCACGGCGACGGCTCTGCACTCCGCGCGGAAGGTCATAATCGTTCTCTACCTTATCTATCCGTGACAGCATATCACTTCCAGATGCGACCAAAAGAGCCGCAGTCGTGCCTGTAAGCGAAACATTCACGTCTGACCCGGCCCACAGGACAAGTCCTGCCCTGTCCGTATAAGAATCTATCCTGGTCTGAGGGTTGACACCCATAAGACACACTCCGCTCTGGGAATCCCAGGTAGTATTAAGCCACTCACCGAAATGCTCCCTGCGACGGACAGGCAATTGGAGAAAAGTAAGAGCGTCGATTTCCGTTCTGCGCTTGACTCCTATTTTCTCCATGCGATAATCTATCCTATCCAGAGAGAAAGCTATATAATCGTCTTTTATATCGAGGCCTATGACGGCGATGTCCGCCGTATTTTCAAACTCCACATAAAGGGAGGTTCCGTCATATGAAATCCTGTTCGACGCAAACACCGTAGGCCTCGCAGGGAACATCAGAAAATTCTCGTTATCATAGGGCCTGTTCTGCGTAAGAGTGCACAGCGGAAGGTGTGCAGAGATAGTGTCCAGGCACTCCTGTCCAGAGATTTTGTCTTTAAGGCTCACGGCATAGCCCTCTGAAGACAGGCACAGACGCATGGTGGCGTTTTCCAACACCACATCATCGAAGAGCCCCGCTCCCATAAGAGAAGCGCCCCCGGCCCAATTCATAAGAAGGGCAAAAAACAGAACTATATTGAACCTGACTTTTCTCACTTTCACTTAGTCCCTGTAGTCCATCTTAGGCTTCGGAGCATCCTTCTTCCTGATGACAGGCCCTTCCGGCTCACTGTGATGAGACGGCGAGCGGTCATCGAAATAATATATGCCCTTGGCATCAAACATCTTGTAAGCAGATTCCATTCTGCGCGTGAAATCGGCATAATCCTTATTCTGCGCGAGGGTCCATCCCGATTCGGCAAGAGCGCATATGCGAGGGAAAATCATGAAATCAAAACGGTCCTTGTTATGTACGAGTTCGGTCCATAGATTGGACTGTATTCCAATTACATTACCCATATCACCTTCTGTCAAGCCCCATCCTTCATACCACGCGTCAGGGAATGCGTATACGTCTTCAAGAGGACAGAAACCATCCCAGATACGACCGCAGGTATGAGTGGAATCCTGTACGAAATCGTAATACATAGGCTTACGCGGACACATGATAGTGGTATATCCTTTGGACAGGCTCTTGCGAAGAGACTGCGGACGGTCATGACGCCACCAGCAGATTACATTATTCTCCTTGTCCAATTCGAAATCAAGCACATCATCCCAGGCTATGGCCTTCTTGCCCATAACCTTGAGGGAATCCGTCATGCGGCGGATAAAATAGCCTTCAGCATCCTGAATAGTGGCAAGGCCCTCGCGGCGCATCATCTTCTGCACATAAGGATCGCGGTTCCATGCATCGCTTCCGTAGAACACCTCATCACCTCCTATGTGAATATACTTCGAAGGGAACAGATCCCCTACTTCACGAAGAACAGAAGTAAGGAATGCATATGTAGCTTCCTTGCCTACATTGAAAGTGAAATCGGCGAACTGCGGAGTGCCGCCGCCGTTGAACTGAGGATAAGCACGATTGGCAGCCGATGCGTGTCCGGGCATATCTATTTCAGGAATAACTTCTATGTGCCGTTCTGTGGCATAAGCGACAATCCTTCGAATCTGCTCCTGCGTATAGAACTGAGCCGGAGTATCAGGATCACTGTGCGTACCGATTCCACCGACCGTAGCAAGCTTAGGATAAGACTTTATCTCTATTCTCCAGCCCTGGGCATCGGTCAGATGCCAATGGAACTTGTTAATCTTATAATAAGACATTATATCCAGAAGGTCTTTCACGGTCTGCTCTCCGAAAAAATGCCTGGCCTCATCGAGCATGAACCCTCTCCACGCATAACGGGGAGCATCCTCTATCTCGCCTATTCTGACGGTTCCCGCGTTATCAAGCTGCTGAAGAAGAGTCTGAATTCCCCAAAACACACCGTCTTGTCCGCCAATTATCTGCACAGAAGCCCTGGAGCTCTTGAGAAGATAGGCTTCCTTCTGCTTGTCGGAATCCAGTACGAGAACAACGGCGTTCTTCTTAGACGCTGCACCTTCTTCTATTGTAATATTGAAACCTCTCTGCTTAAGAGAGTTCTGAAGAAATAGAGCATCAGAAGAAAGACCCTCGGAATAGACTATGCGCTCAATCTTGGAAAAATCCACTGTGGAAGAGCTGACCTGTACATTATTAGGATAAGGTATCACATCCACACGCGCTTCATCTTTCGAGCAGGAAAGAAGCGAAGTGCAGAGAACTGCGCCTGTAAGGAATATTCTAAATATGTTTCTCATATGATCAATGAATTACTAAGATGGGACCGGCAGGAAGTATCACCCTCCTGCCGGCAAACAACTAAAATTTACTGAAAGGAATGTTGTATGCGAACAATCCGTTGTTCTGTGCAAGCATATATGCCTGAACGCTGCGTCCGTCTTTTCCTGGAGCAAGAAGCACATAGAATGCCGCGTTATCGTTCTCCGCAAGCACTGTTTTTCCTGTTACTAAAGAAACTGGAGACATCATACCGGTAACGGCATATCCTGTTCCCTTTGGACCACCCTTGGATTCGTCACCGTTCTTGTCACCTTCACGCGAATCAAAGATAAAGCCGTCCTTAAGCGAAGATGCTGTAGAAGCAAGACCTACATTGGCAACATAAAGTCTTGAATTATACCTGAAAGTGCCGGCTTCAGAAGATGAACCTGCATAAGTGGCATTATGAGCAGCCACTATTATGGTGCCGTTAATCTTTATGGCGTCAAGACCAAGACAAGGTCTCTGATACTTAACAGATTCCTGGTATGGCCACCAGTGTGACGTAGGCCTGTCATAAGGGAATGCAGTATTGGAATTGCTAACAGATATAATCTGCTGATTGTGATTACCGGTATTATAGAAGAACTCCATATTTGTAGGAGCGGTAAGATCGTTAGGGAAGGCGACAGGTACGACATTTGTCATCTTGCCAAAAGACACAACAGCCTTATCGCCAGGCCAGTAAACGTAAGCTTTGCTCTGAAGTTTACCGTCTTTTACAAACTGGAACACAGGACGATAGTTTTTATCGGAAGAAGTAGCTATTACGGCATCTCCAGTAAGATCTCCATAGACATGAACTGTGTTATAGATATCGCAAGCGGTGACACCGTTGATTCCATAAGGGGCATTTGTATATGTTCCGCCGGCCAGATCAGCCCAGATAAAGGAAGTAGGCTTCTGGTCTATTCCGTTTTTCCATACATAAGCACGAACGGTATTATTTTTCTTCTCCGTATCGGTAGTAGTGTCATCTATGGTAGAAGTATACGCTACAGCGAAAAGATGTCCTGCATCGTCGGAAGCGATAGCGCGGAATTCACGGTCCTTACAGGTGATTCCATCCGTATTAACCTTGACATCAGAAAGAAGTTCTCCTGTGAAACGGTCATATACAGGCATCTCATCTATGTTCTTGCTGTTGGAAAGGATAAGATAATCCCCAATCACAGCCATAGTGAAGTTAGCATCCTGAGTGAATCCGTGTGTATCGTCAGTATATATCTGATAGCCGAACAGGCACTCGATAACCTCTTCCTTATAGGCATCCTGCTCTATGGTTATGCTTTGAAGGGTAGCTCCTTCTGCATTCTTGATATCAACCAGAGCGCTACGAGCCTCACCCGTATTATCCTCTACCTTAAGAGTTACGGTATGCTCAGTGGATTTGGTCTGAACAAGAGAAATCCAAGAAGCGGCCTCAGCAGGAATCTCCACGCTGAATTCTATATTGGCAAAGAACTTGACATCCACTGTCTCGGAATATTGGCCGACCTTGTATGCGGTAGTGCTGATCTTGAACTCCTCTGCTTCAAAATAAAGAGCCTTCATGCAAGTCTTGTCGCCCTTGGAAGCGAATACAAGCACTTTACCAGCCACGAATGGATCAGGTGCGGTGACTTTGATATTGCCCTGAGTAGCGGAAGTCTTCTCAACCACTGCGCTGAAACCGTTCTCGCTGATAGTCTCCACTACGGTAGCATCGTCTCCGTTAGTAACAACATAAGGAATGCTTAACGTAGCTCCGGCCTTGATGCCGATTCCGCCAGCCTTAGCGATAGAAAGTGCAAACTCCTTATAACGAGGGATTGTAACTTTATAGTTGTCATCGTCGAGGAATGTAATATAGACATAATCGTCATCATATTCCACCTCGTAATTAGCTACGACATCAGCGGCTGTCTTTCCAAGACGTGTCCAAGTGGTGCTTCCATCATAAGATACGCACAGATATCCTTCGTCGTCTATCTTGAATGCAGGAGTTACTCCGTCGACTCTAAGTTTAGGGTCTGTAAATTCTCCGTCTATTGTCCAATAGTAAATACCGTCCGTATCCTGTTTGATGCTGACTACAGAGCCATCCTTACCGGCTGTTCCGTCAGCGCCATCTTTTCCGTCCGCTCCGTTCTGTCCATTACGGAGTTCAATAGGATCGCTCTGTGAGAACATGATAGCGTAACCGACCGTAACTCCGCCTTCCACTATAGGTTGAACGGCCGTTACATAATCCTTGGCCTCCAGAGCCTTTACCAGATTCTGAAGATCATTTACCTGGGTCTGTAATTTTTCAAGGGCTGTAACCCTATCCTCGAGTTCATCGACTCTTTTAGTGATGGCTGTGTCATCGTACTGCTGGCACGAAAGTGCAAGCAGACCGAGCGTAGCCAGATAAAATAACTTTTTCATTTTAATTATTGTTTAGTGTTTATATGTGCTTACATATCATAGCGGGTAATTTCGTATGCGAGGATACCGGCATTGCAAGTGAACATATAGAACTGCAGTGAATTGCCGTCCTCACTCTCCACACAGATCACATCGCCGCGCTTGGTGAGGTTATCTCCTCCGAACTTGCCGTCCGACGACACATAAGGATAGGTAGAAGTCATACCTGATGCACAATATCCGGTACCGGTAGGACCGCCATCTTTCTCAACCCCGTGATCTGCATCACCTTCACGTGAATCGAAAAGGAATCCGTTCTTGAATGAAGAAGCAGACGGGACAGGACCGATATTTGAAAAATAAAGCCTGTGTCCCCATATGCCGTTTGAAAGCTGACCGTTAGCTACAGCTATGATGTACGTGCCGTTGAAGAAAGCACCGGCCACGCCACGAAGATTTCTGGTATAATCGTAATTGCCGTTGGACATCCACCAGTGCGACGTCGGCTGGTCGAACACGCAAGAACCGCCTGCCGTTCCGTCATAGAATGCCACCTGCGGACGGAAGTCACCGTTCATCACAAATGTGAGAGGGTCAGAGGTATTGAGAGGATCGGCCTTTGAAGAGTTCTTTGTAGAAAGCCAGAAAGCCTTACCGTCACTGAACGGGCAGAACTGTTTAACCTTAGTGAAAGTACCGTTCTCAAAATAGAAAGCAAATACACGTGCCACGCCGGCATCGGTAGAAGTAACAACTGCACTTCCTGAAGAGAAGCTGCCCTTCACGCCCAGAACATTGAAAAGTTCTGTAGCTTTCGAAGGCAGAGCATTCATCTCAGCGCTCTTGATATCCAGATCCATGACACAGGTAGGGGCAGCTTGAAGCCCGCCAAGCCATACATAGATCTTTATGGCAGGATCGGTAAGAAGATAATCCCAGCCATTGGCAATAGTGGTCTCTGTCGGCTCCTTGGTACAAGTATAAGTGGCAGCCACGAGATGCCCGTCGTCATCAGAACCTATGGCACGAAGCTGTCTTGTAGCATCGATTCCGGAGGTGTTGATGGTAACATCTGTAATCTGACGACCGGAGAAACGGCTGAAGACAGCCATATTGTTGAAGTCGTTCTTGTTGCTGACGATAAGATATTTATCGACGGCAGCTATAGCGCAGTTGGCATCAGGCTCGAAGCCAAGAGGATTGGCAGCGGTACACTGAATTCCGAAAAGCGCTGATACATAGCCCACCTGTCCGGAAGGAACCAGAGAAGGAGTTTCGATAGATACCTCATAAACGGTATAGTCAACACCGTTCTGAGAAATGACCTTAATCTCCGAAGTATTGTTGAGATTAATATATCCGGTGTTCTTATCATAGCCGTATGCAACAAAACTTGCCCAAGGAGAAACACTGAGTTTAACCTCCTTAAGAGCGGCTTCCACTGAACCTGACGTCTTGAGCACGGTGAGCTTTCCTTTTCCGCCTTCCTCTGCAGGTGCGGTCACGTTGAATACCACGCGGATATCCTCATCTGCCAGAGTCACGCCCGTAATGGTGGAAGCGTTGGACTTTTCCCTCTGGGCTTTGAAGGTATAATTTGTCGAAGTGCCGTCTTCGTGAACAAGCGTACTCTTGAAAGTCTTGCCCTCACTGAGGTCATGGATTCCGCTGATACCGGGAACGAACTTGGCTCCGAGAGGCATAGTTGCGCGAATCTTTATCTCTGAAAGATCGGACATGATCTCTTCCGTATCGCTTATGTAATACGGAATGTTCAAACTGATGATTCCGTTCTCTTCATCTACCGTGGCGTCATAGTCCACCCCGTTCTGCACGAGAGTAGCTCTGACGCTGAGGTTCATAACGTTCTCATTATTTTCCCTTACCAGCTCATCCGGCTTGTGACAAGCGGACAGGACAGAAGCAAGAGCGAGAGCGCAACAAAATATTTTATTGAATTTCATATGCATTATCTCTTAACAGTTAACTATAACCATTCGTCATTCTGAACGCAGAGGCTGTTGTTTCTCAACTCTCCCTTAGGGATAGGGAAGATGTTCATGCGGGAAGCGAATTTACGGTCCTGAGTGTCTACTTCGACTCTTTCATATTTAAGAGAGCCGTCAGTGTTAGTAGTGATTTCCACACCATGAAGTCTCTTGCCATTAAGAGTCTCTACAGACTTGCCCCATCTTATGAGGTCGAAATATCTCTGACCTTCAAGACCAAGCTCGCAGATTCTCTCCTTATCCAAGTCGGGAAGATACTCATCCCAGCTTGACGTCTGGCTCTTCTCCGGAAGACCGACACGCGCACGCACTTTATTGAGGTCTGCGTAAGCTGAGGCGAAATCACCCTTACGGGCATAGGCTTCAGAGCGGATAAGATAAATCTCGGCTGCCCTCTGCTCTATCCAATACTGGCCGCTGAGGATGCTGGTGAAATTAATATTCTTACTGTCGGACAAGAACTTACGGATGACATATCCCGTAGTGGTCTTATGAACGTTATCCTGGCCGCTGGTGGCAAATGTCATATAATTGCCGCTGTCCTTCTTAAGGTTAAGGGTTCTGCCAAGCCAAGTGGCTCCATCATAAAGAATGGAAGCATAGAAACGTATGTCACGATTCTCGAAAGGCTTGTTTGAGTAAGAGGCAATATTGTCCCAAGAGAATGTCTCCCAATTGTCTCCCACCTTGATATCGAAAGAAGAAGCGTACTCGTCTGTAGGAGTAGCGCAGCATCCTACACCTGCATTAGGAACTCCAAGCACGGTGTCATCTCCCGGAGCGCAGAAATAGGTATTGAAATTATGCTGTCTGGCATTCGCACCGCCTGTACCCTGCTGGAAATAAACGGCCAGAAGAAGCTCCTTGTTGCCTACGGTATTGAATATCTTGTTATAGTCTTCAACTTTTGATACAGGAAGCATATCATAACCCAGTTCGAATACTTTATCACAAGCTTCGATGGCTTTATCATAGTCTCCGCTATAAAGAGCCGCACGGGCTATCATACCGTAAGCGGAACCTTTTGTTACACGTCCGGTATTGGCTGAATCCCACGACTCAGGAAGATCTTCCGCAGCTTTTTTGTATTCGCTGAGAATGAAATCGTAGCATTCCTGCTTGCTTGAGCGGGCCTTCGCTCTCTCGTTAGGGCCGTCAACATAGTCTTCAGACACTCTGAGAATCACTCCACCATGACGAAGTACAAGCTCCTGATAAGCAAATGCTCTGAGGAAACGAACTTCGGCAGTTCTGATTTTCACCTCGTCTGCGTCCAGAGATTCTGCACGTCCGTTGCTGAGGTCATAGAAATACTCGTTGAGTCTGCGGATGTAAGTATACATGGAAGACCAGTTGGAGAGGAAATTGCTTTCTACCGTAACATAATTGTCAAGATAAAAAACCTTGTTATACTCACCCTTGTCTCCATACCAAGAATACTTCAACAGCTCCGACATTCCGTCAGTGAGAGAATATCCCATAGATATCTCCGCATTGGTATAGAGCGTAGAGTAGAATCCCTTGACATAGTAGTCAAGCTTTTCCACAGAAGAATAAGGCACCGTCTCCGAATACCATCCTGTAGGATCAAGGTCCAAAACATCGCAGGAAGAAACCATCAGAGCTCCCGCTGCAACACCTATAATAGCTTTATTTATAAATTTTTTCATCGCTTTTACTTCTCTTTAGAATGATAGATCCACACCGAAGCTGACAGTCCTCTGCTGAGGATAATATCCCGTCACGACATTGGTACTTTCCGGGTCGATGTATTTGAACTGTGTAAATGTGAGAAGGTTGGTTCCCGTAAGATAGATGCGGAGTCTGTCTACATTTATCTTATTGAGCAACTTGGCAGGGAATGTATATCCGATGGTTGCATTCTTCAGACGCAGATAAGCGCCGTCTCTTTTCCAGAAGTCCGAAAGAAGACCGTTGTTTGCATAAGAAGATTTGTCCACTGAAAGTCTTGGGAACTCGGCATTGGTATTTTCCGGAGTCCAGCTGCCCTCTACGAGGTAGAGAGGAGCATTGTCATAATTGGCATACCAAGGAACTGTGAGAGGTGTAAGATCGACTACACCGGAATAATTTGACCACGAACCCATGAGCATCTTGTCGCAAAGTGCGGCGCCCTGGAACTGGAGCGAGAAGTCGAATCCTGCATAATCTGCATCAAACTGGAATGAGAACATCATTTCAGGCATGGTGCTGCGGGCGATCTTTACCATATCTTCAGAATTGATCTGACCGTCTCCGTTGATATCCACATACTTGATGTCACCTATACGAGGCGTTACGCTTGCAGGCTTAGGAGAATTGTCTATCTCGTCCTGGCTCTGATAAAGTCCGTCTGACTTGTATCCCCAGATAGAGCCTACGGACGAACCGAGCACGCTCTGCCAAGGCAGGATATTGTCACTCTGCTGTTTGCTGAGGATACGGTTATGTGCGTAAGTGAGGGTACCGGTAAGACCGTAATTGAATTTGTTCACACGGTTACGGTGACGTATGATAAGATCGAATCCCTGATTATCGAATGCGCCCGAGTTCTCCTGTGACGGATAGTGTCCGCCAAGAGAAGGCGGGAACACGCTGCTGATCGAGTTGAGAATATTATAAGTATACTTATAGAAATAATCTGCCTCTATACTGAGCTTGCCTTTCCATGCACTGAAATCAAAACCTACATTGGAAGAACGCATTCTCTCCCATGTAAGTTCCTCAAACGGATAAGATACGGCGTTATAAAGAGTATTCTGAGCAGTTGGATTCGTGCCGAATGCCACACTGTTAGCTGACCAGCTATAGCTTTTACGGTACTGGAAGGCGCTCACATTCTTCGAACCGAGCGTACCGATGGAAGCACGAAGCTTGAACATGTCAACCTCGGGAAGGGCTCGCTTGAAGAAATCTTCCTTAGACATCACCCAACCGAGCGAAGCTGAAGGGAAAAATCCCCAGCGGTGATCCTTGTGGAAAAGATAAGATCCATCATAACGTGCGGAAGCCTCGACCAGATATTTGTCATCATATACGTAGTTAAGTCTTCCTACATAACCTGCCTGGGCGGTATGACCGTAACTGTCTGTATTCTGTGCTGTAGAGCTGTCGCCGAAGTTAAGATAAGGAAGATCGTAGAATGCGAAATTCCTTCTCGAACCGCTGAATACGCTGCTGTTGCTGGTCATCTGCTCATAAAGGAAGAGCACACCTACAGTATGTTTGTCGAATTTGTCATTATAAGCGATCTGCGGACGAAGTACAACCTGCTGGCTCTTCTGTTCTCCACGATACAGGTTTCCGCCGTCGAGAAGATTGGCGGCATTGACAAGTGAATATGAAGTGCTTCCGAATGAATCCGGCGCCAATACCTTATATGTATAAGAGAATGTCCTGGATTCAGAGTCTTTCCAGTCCCAGCTGAAGAACATGGAAGCCTTTAACTGTTTGAGGAAAGGGAAAGAATACTCCGCACGCGCAGAAGTTTCAAATTTGTAGACCTTATTGGACTGGAATCCGGAATTGGCCGAACCGTAAACGGCATTCGCCGCATTGCTCATGGTACGGTAACCGGAAACAGGCTGTCCGTTAATCTCCTGAGGGACAAACGGAAGAGAATAAAGCATCAGGTGGAAGATGTTATATGACTTCTGGTTCTCATAAGTATAAGTACCAGGCACATAATTATCTGTGACATAACCGCCGAGATTGAGGTTAATCTTGACATTGTCCACAGGAGTGGACTCAACATTGGAACGGAAGGAAGTCTTCTGATATTTATGGTTCTCTATGATACCGTTTTGAGAAAGATAACCGCCGCTTATGAAGTACTTCACTTTGCGGTTACCTCCGTTGACGGACACACTGTGCTGATGCATAGTGGTGGTCTTGTAAAGAGGTGCCGTCCAGTCGGTGTTCTCAAGTCCGTCGGACGTATCGCCGTTGGAAGTCATGGCTATCTGCTCATCCGTGAAGTACGGGTCGTTACCGTCAAGGACACGTCCCAGATTATAATACTGCATATACTGCGTACCGTTCATCATCTTAGGGAGAGCGGTGGCGTGAGAGAATGTCATACTTCCGCTGTAATTGACGGTCGATTTTCCTTCAGAGCCGCTCTTGGTCGTGATGAGGATGACACCTGAACCGCCATCCATACCGTAAACGGCACAAGCTGCCGCATCCTTAAGCACGGAAATGGACGCGATATCGTGGGCATCTACACTTCTCATGGTACGTTTTACTCCGTCGACAAGAACCAGAGGAGATGTACCCTGATACGAAGAATAACCACGGACGAGCATCGTCACATCATCCGAACCAGGCTGTCCAAGAGACTGCTGTGACACGATACCCGGGAGCTTTCCTACGAGAGCCTGGGAAACGTTACTTGCGGTAGTTTTAAGAATCTCCTCTTGGGTGACAGCGGCGACTGAACCGGTCAAGTGCGCTTTCTTCTGTGTACCATAACCGATGACGACGGCTTCTTCCAAAGCACTGTTATCTTCGCGAAGAACGATATCTATCACTTTCTGCGAAGTGATTTTCCTTTCTTCGGTCAGGTAGCTCATGGAGCTGAAAACCAAGACGTCAGATTTTTTGACCGAGATGGAGTAAGTACCATCCAGTTCGCTGATCACACCATTGACGGTGCCCTTGATGTAAATGCTGACACCCGGAAGAGGTTCACCATTTTCATCAGTAACTTTACCTGTTACCACATTTTGAGCGAATGATGTGAATGCTGTCAAGCAACTCAACACCAAAACAGTAAACAAATATCTACCTGCAAAAAATGTCTTAACGGCTTTACATTTAGCGTTAGAATTCATTTTGATTAATAATTAAAATTATCAATTTGCGGTTTTACACACAAATATAAAATCACTTATTCTTAAATTAACGCAAATAAGCGAAAAAATATAGTTAAAAAACGCAGATTATTTTAGAGTTTCTTTCTGTATTCGTTAGGAGAACACCCCTTCTTTTTCTTGAAGAGACGGCAAAGAGTATTATAATCCTGGATACCAGCCTCCATAGCGATATCCAAGAGAGTACGTGAAGTCGTAGACAGAAGTTGAGCAACTCTGTTGACACGGCATTCGATTATATATTGGTATATGCCCATGCCTATCTCCTTTTTAAAGCGGTACTCTATGCAACGGCGGGAAAGAGGCACATCTGAAAGAAGGCTCTCAATAGACAGGTCTTCCATATAATGAGACTCAATTTTGAAGATAAGCTGCATGACCACTGAATCCGCACAACATATCCCCGTAGATGAACGTTCCACTATTCCGACAGGCGAAATGGACACATTGAAATGCCCAAAAGCAGGATTTTGAATCTGACGGTCAAGATATTTGCATATCATATAGCCCCCCTGCTCAACATCAAGTTGAACAGATGAAATGGGAGGGTCAGAAATACAGCACATCAAATCATCATTATCTACACCCAGAACTGAAAGACGCGACGGTATGGACAAGCCTTCTATCTTACACACCTCTGTAATTATGAGCGCACGCTCGTCATCGCAACAGAATATCGCCGTGCCCACAGGAAGACTTTTCAGCCATGAAGCTATTTCCGCCCTGTTCTCTTTACCCGGCTCCAGGGAGTCATAAACAAAAAGACGCCCACCGCATTTTTCAATTTCCGTTTTGAAACCATATAGTCTCTCATCGGACCATAATACGCCGCGGATTCCGAAGAAAGCGAAGTCCGTGCATCTTTTACCATACAAGAACTTCGCCGCCATAACACCCGTTCCCTTATAATCTCCTGTAATATTGGAATATACGGTAGAGCGATTTCTATAATTCTGAAGGACTATCGGGATATTGAGGCCGTCCAGATTCTTAAGGTCCTCGTCATCGCAGCGGCCGATTATCGCATCTACGCCCCATTGGCGTGCCAGATTCACCACTTCGCCATGACTTTTTCCACCTGCCTGATATTCGGAAGACAGGCGATAAAAAGACCAAGGGCCATTCTCACGGGAGTAACGCATCATTCCGCGAAGAAGACAGCGGTCAAATTCGCTGGATGCATCCATCATAAGAATGACCCTTATCATAATCTATATTATTTCTTATATATGCCCAGAGTAGACATTACTGGACGATTACCTCCAGTCAGGTCATTGAGGTGAGTTCCCTCTACGACCATTCCGGTAGAGCCACCGCCGTCGAAATTAACAGCGCCTTTACATCCCAGACCCTTCATTATCTGAGAGAGTTCAACTAGCGTGGCACCGTCGCTTTCCTCTATACGGCCGTCAACAATCAGGAAGATGACTTTACCGTCTGCCGTATACCCGGCAGCTGTGCGGTCAGGTTTTACGCTCGCTCCCCATATATCATAAGGGATAATTTCATAATTGGTATAATAATAGTCGTCTCCGCGGGAAGTATTCTCAAAATCGAAAGGACATTTGCCATTCATAAGAAGAAGAGGGCCGGCGCTCTGCGCATACTGCGGAGTCCAAGACACACATCCGGTCGGATTAGTCTGACCTGCAGCGGAATACTTGGCTTCACCCTTGACTGAAGGAAGAGGACGATCGAAGAACCAGCTCTTGCCTGCGGCATCCGCTCCGGTCCAATAAACGGCAGGAGTGCCTTCAGCATCCACACCGAACACGCCTCGAGTAACATTATACAATACGCCATACTCTTCGTCTTCGGTCTTCAATGAACCTCTCACAGCAGAGACACCTCCGGAGATGACACCGTCCACACATCCGAGACCGGTATTTTTACCATTATAGAAATAACCTCCATTGACCATCACCAGACAATTGCCGGCAGCCTTGGCCTGATCATCTATGGTAGTAGCTTCAGATGGGATATTGACCTTGAACTCCACATCGCCCGCAGTGAGGTCTGCGCTTGCATACCACGCCTTGCACTTGCGTCCGTTCAGAAGACCGTCGTAACTGTAGACCTGCACGCTGGAAGGAAGAGAAGAGAATTCAAGTTTTGTCCATTCAAAAGTAATGGCTTCCGTCTCCTGCGAAAGAGCACCCTGTGAGGTCTCACTATAATAAATCTCGCTTCCAACCTTGGCATATGCCCTGAAATTATATGTCGTGCCATAATCAAGCAGAACATTGGAGATGACCTGAAGCCTTTCAGATTTGTCGTTATCGGTAAGGGGCGCCCCGCTCTGATGAACGTCACCTACGACAGGGTCGTCATCGGAACTCCAACATACACCCACTTCCGCACTCTTATCCACGTTGGAAAGGGTATATTCCACTTTCACACAGGAAGCGGACGCCTGAAGAGTTTTAATGGCGACTGCCGGAGCGTCTGGATCTATCGGAGCCTTTGTCTTGAAAAGCACCTTCCTCAGACGTGAATTATACTGAGCATCTGAAGCTACAGCCCTCACACCTATATAATAGCTATGGTCAGCTATAAGATCCTTTTCCACCAATTCATAAGAAGTGACGTCAGCACCTACACTGCCGTGAAGACGGTGATTTTCTATATCATCGGGCTCGATTAGGTAAATCTCATAGCCTGTTTCAGAGGAACTGTTATCCTTCCATGAAACATTAAGCGTAGTCTCATCCACCTGTTTTACTTTCACATCCGTAGGTGAGAGAAGGACAGACGCACTCTTTGAACCATCATCATTTTTGTTACAAGCGCCAAGCAGGCAAACAATTGCCGCCAGACTGAGATAAAAACGGTTATTCATCGTGTTACTATTATTTATATACACAAGCCCACATAAGCCTGCGAGTGCAATAATAATCTTAATCAATCACTATTTAACGCAAAAATACGAAAATAATATTACAAAAAGCGAAAAACTTCAGCCTCCATTATTTTTCTTGGGAATAAAAGGCAATTTAATTAAATTTGCGCTCCAAAAGCAAAATCATTCTTAATGGATACAACGACTGCAATTTCAGCCATACTTACTCTTCTCGCAGGTATAGGTATCTTCCTTATCGCTTGTCAGATGATGAGTTCCAATCTCGAATCCGCAAGTTCCAAAAAATTAAAAAAACTGTTCGAAAAAGCTTCCCGAAGCAAAATGCTCGGTGTAGGAATAGGTACCATAGGAACTGCCGCCATACAGAGTTCCGGAGCCACCTCCGTCATGACCATAGGATTCGTGAACGCCGGCATAATATCCCTCTCTCAGGCAGCCACCATAATTTACGGAGCAAATATAGGAACTACAGTCACTGCGCAGATTGTGGCGCTCGGAATGTTCGGAAGCAACGCGCTTTCCACCACGGTCATATTCTCCGCATTTGCAGGAATAGGCGCATTCATCTGTCTGTTTGCCAAGACCAACAAATGGAAAAACATAGGCGGAATACTCACTGGCTTCGGTATGCTCTTCGTGGGACTCTCGCTAATGAGCCATTCGATGGAAGATTTTGCCGCACTTGACGGAGTGAAGAATTTTCTTGCAAGCATAAGCAATCCAATACTTCTGGTATTGATCGGCGCCATACTCACCGCCATCATCCAGAGTTCATCGGTGATGACCTCCATAGCCCTGGCTATGGTCGTTACAGGGCTTATCCACCTGGATCAAGGCATATTTCTCACCATGGGTTCCAACATAGGTTCTTGCGTAGTGGCCATAATAGCCGGTCTGACCAGCGGCCGCAACGCCAAGCGTACTGCCCTGATTCACCTTCTGTTCAACTGTTCCGGTGTCGTCATATTCCTTCTGGCAGGCCTGGTAATGAACATTGTAAGCGGAGGCACCCTCAGTTTCGGAACTCTCTTTGAAGGTCTGTTCCCGGGCGTTCCTCAGACACAGCTCGCGATGTTCCATACGTTCTTCAACGTGATGACCGTATGTATCATCCTCCCTATGAACAACTTAATGGTCAAACTGGTATGCAAGATCATACCTGACAGCGTAGATATCCGGGACAAGAGTTCGTACAAATTGAAATTCGTGGACGAGAACATGCTTCGTACTCCGCCTCTTGCCGTCAGCCAGACTAAAAAGGAGATCATATGGATGTCCGAACTCGCCATGCAGAACTTTGACCGCGCCATAAACATCATAACGACGATGGATTTCAAAGAGCGCGATCTGTTCGACAAAGTGGAAGGCGAAATCAACTACATAAACCGCGCGCTTGTGGATTTCGTGGTACAGCTCACCGATAAGACCGGTCTCAACGAACACGACCACATTTACCTGTCCACCACTTTCCGTTCCATAAGAGACATAGAAAGAATCGGTGACTACGCCGAGAACATAGTGGAATACGCCGATGATCTGCAGAAAACCGGTGACACTTTCTCTTCTGAAGCGCTAAACGAAATCGCACAACTCAAAACCCTGATACATAATCTTTATGATAAGGCCATAGAAGCATACAAGAAAGAAGATCTCACCATAATGGCAGAGGCCAATGTAATAGAGGAACAGATCGACGACTTCACGAAGATGATGGAGGACAATCACATATCACGCCTCAGTGCCGGTGTATGCACCCCTAACGTCGGAGCGCACTATCTTGAACTTTCATCCAATTCTGAACGTATAGCCGACCACCTTATCAATGTGGCCAAATCGATACGAAGCCTGAACTAAGTAAAAAGTATAATGAATTCAAGAAATAACATTGCCGGCTACACCGCCGGTATAATTGCCGGTGTTTCTTACGGATTCAATCCCCTGTTCGCAAAACAGTTGCTTGTAGACCAAGTTCCGGTCTACACCATGCTGTTCTACAGATACACCTTCGCAGCCGCAATAATGCTGCTGTGGATGCTGATCAAAAGAGAGAATTTAAAAATAGAGCGAAAGCAGACCGGTCTTGTCATTTTCTTGGGCATCATATTCGCCTGCAGCAGCATAGGACTGTTTGAAGCATATAATTTCATTCCTGCAGGATTGGCAACAACCATAGTCTACCTCTACCCTGTCTTTACGGCCTTGGCTATGATTTTCCTGCACCAGAAACCTTCGCCGAGAACCTGGGCCAGCATCGTGGCTACTCTGCTGGGGGTAGTTCTAATCTGCATGCCGTCAGGAGGAATGACTATAAAAGTCGCCGGGGTTCTACTTTCAGTGCTGTCCGCTCTCTGCTATTCAGTCTACCTGGTCATAGTAAATCACGACAAAAAACTAAAGACACTTTCTGCGCACTGCCTGACCTTATACGGGCTTATAGCGGGAGCCATATTCTTCATGTTAATCACAGCCGTGAAGGGTGAGCCTGTAATAGGAGCCATACACGGCATAGAACAGTGGAGCTGCATATTCGGTCTCTCTGTAATACCTACGACCATCTCCATGCTGTCGCTGGCCATATCCACACGTCTGATAGGGCCGACAAAGACAGCAGTGCTGGGAGTGTTCGAGCCTATAACGGCCATCATGATAGGACTGCTCGCTTTCGGAGAGACGCTTACAGTGGGCATCATAACGGGTATATTCATCTGCGTAAGTGCAGTCACCTTCATGGTAACAGACAAGAATTAACCCACAAAAAACTCTACAATAACTCTATATGGGCGGTTCTACTATTCCATATTCAACAATATAGTCTATTAATTAACAATTAGTTACAAAATAGGCAAATCTATACATCTCCCAAAGCAGACAAACAGCAATACTATACATGTAGATTTTTTATAGTAAATTGCAGAAAAATTTGCAGAGATGTTTTGGAAGAAAAAGATAGATGCACTCATAGATAATATTGACCAATACTTTGACACTATAGACCACGCGCTGATAGTGTATAAAGACGGTATAAGGAACTATCTCTATGCTCAGGACAGGAAAGAATTCGAAGAGAACCTCCGCAGTCTTTCCGAACTTGAATCACAATCTTCAGCGCTCAGAAGAGAAATAGAAAACGCACTCTACACTAAAACCGCTCTTGTCCGCTCACGGGGAGACATAATGCGGCTTCTCGAAAAGACACGTAACGTAATGGACATGCTTAGCGACTCACTGTCACAGTTCGAAATAGAGATGCCGTTCATCCCCCAGGAACTCAACGCCGATTTCATTCGCCTGACGGAATTCTCCGTCCTCGCACTTGAAACCGCCATTCCCGCAGCCAAATCATATTTCCGCGACCCCAAAAGTATTCCTGACAAAATCAGCCGTGCATACTACTATGAAAAGGAAGCCGGCAAATGCGCACAGGAGATAAAGCGGACGGTATTCCACAAAATGGACAAGCTCAAGCTCAGTGAAAAATTCCATCTCCGCTATTTCGCCCTGCACATAGAGAACCTCTCCAAAGCCGCAGACAGCCTCGCCGATCAATTGGCAGTCATGTCCATAAGAAGCACCATGTAGAAAATGAATGAGGCGGCGATCATACTTCTGATGCTTGTCATCTGCATATGGTTCTTCCTTAAAGAATTCCCATATATGGAGGGGCTTCTCATCCCGACCTGTGCACTGAAAAGGAAAACGCTTGACCTGCTCTTTTTCACGGTGGCCATACTTGCCGCCATCCTGTCCATGGATGGAAGTCTGGCACTGAACATACGTCAGACATATCTTACGGACAGCCTCAACGCTGGAAAAACGCTCATACTGACTTCCGCCGCACTTTCGACGGTGATCGTGCTCGATTATCTTCATACGCCCTCCTCCATAATTCTCGCCGTTCTCGGAGCCATGGAAGGGATGAAGATGGCTACGGAGAACACATTGAAACCTTCGGGTACGCCTTTTATCGAGACGTTGTCGGCAGCTGCATTCTGCGGCGTCGTTTCGGCCATAGTTTACTTCCTCCTGCGCACATATTTCAGACGCAGTCGAATACATCTTTTTAAACTGGCCGCCTACTTCAGATACGGCATCATTCTTATCATCATGCTTTCGGCATCAGCTACCGGGATGCTTCTCACGGGCCTGTTTGGTGGCATCGCGACAAGTGCATTGGACGGCAAAGCCGCCTGGATATCCGTCATCGGCATCATCACGGCCACGCTGCTCATATTCAGAGCCGCAGTGAGGTCAAGAAGCGATGAACGTGCTGAACACTGCATGGAATGGAGCATACGGACTGTATTTGCCATAACGCTGGGCGTAAGCCTGACGCTGCTGCTTTTCGCTCTTCCTGTCTCACCCTTCAGACCGATCTCCCTTTCCCCGCTTCCTCTAATCTACGCCGGGATATTCGCGGTAGAGACTGTCAGAAGACGGCCGCTCACGGAAAGCGACAACATAAGCCGCAGCCTTATCGGTATGATATCGGCTCCTTTAATCGCCCTCGTATGCACCTACCTGTTGGGGAAGATAGCATCCGGCAGCACTTCGCACGATGGCAGTCTGCTGTATTTCACGATAATGACCATACTGCTTATGCTCGTATTCTGTGCATTGTCTGCCAATTATATAGCTTCACAGCGTCGTCAGAAAACAGAGATGTCGCGAATAATGGCCACACAGCAGCAACAGCTCTATGAGAACCGCAAGGCAATCGGCGACCTGGAAATAAAAAGCATGGTAAGCGAAAACCAGGCGCTCCATGACGCGCTGGAAATGAAGAGAAAAGAGACCATGAACGTAGCTCTCAGCCTCTATGAACAGAAGGAATATCTCGAAAGTCTGGACTCTCTGGTAAAAGAACTGTCGAAAACAGAAAGCGAGGACAGAAAAGCGGAGATCATCGCTGAACTGAGCAACTCTATAAAACACAGGCTTTCCTTCGAGCAGGAAGTGGACTCATCATATTTCTACACACAGGCCGAAGTGCTACATAAGGATTTCAACTTAAGGCTGGAAAACGCCTTTCCAAATCTCACTTTACAGGAAAAGAGGCTGGCCACACTTTTGAGATTGGGATTTTCGTCCAAATACATAGCGACCCTCATGAAGATCAACACGAAGAGCGTAGAGATAGGACGCTACAGACTACGTCAGAAGCTTGGCCTGGGGAAGGGGGACAATCTGGTAGAATTCATTAAATCAATATAGAATAACTAATAACCCTACAAAATGAAAAGATTTTTATTGTTCCTGCTGGCAGCCGCCGCATCGCTCCCAGCCTTTGCACAGGAAGAAGAAGATGTGAAAACAGACGTCAACGAGTACGGACAGACCGTCAAAATCTACAAGGTGAAGCCTGAGATGCAGGACGGTATCCTCGTGTTCAAGAACGAAAAAGCCGGATACAAACTCTGGTTCGACATCCGTGTCCAGAGCGACGCAGCCGTATTTTTCGGCAATGACGACGACTACGATGCCATAGGCAACGGCATGAATATCCGCCGTTCGAGATTTGCCATCAAGGCTCAGCTTGACAAGAACTGGTACGGAGAGATAGACACCGACTGGACCAGCGGAACGCCGGAGCTCAAAGACGCCATAATAGGCTACAACGGCATTCCTTACACCTCCATCAAGGTCGGCAACTTCAAGGAGAACTTCTCCATCCAGAGAAACACCACTTCACGTTACCTCATGTTCATGGAACGTCCTATGGTAACGGCTCTCGCCCCGTCGCGCCATCTGGGTATCAACGCCACCTATGCCAAGGATTGGCTCTGGGCAAGTGCAGGCGTATTCGGACCGGAGCTCAAAAGCTCCGAAGAGCAGACCCTCATGGAAGACAACAACAAGGACTTCGGTTACAACGAGGGTCTCTCATATACAGGCAAACTCGTTCTCCGTCCGCTTTACAAGCAGCAGAATTCGTCTCTTCATATAGGCGCGGCATTCTCTTGGCGCGAACCTAAACTTACATCGGGAGACGGCTACAAGGTGGCACGCTACAGTTCACGCAACACCACGAGCATCAACCGTAAGAAATATCTCGACACGGACGCCATCGCAGGGCTTGACCACGAGATAGCATACACTTTCGAATTGGCCGGCCACTATAAGGGGCTGCGCTACGAAGGCGCCTATATTGCACGCACCGCCATTCTGGACCGGAGCATCAACGACAAGGGCCATCAGACGGCGGACGGCTGGTACGCACAGGCAAGCTACCTTCTCTTCGGAGGACACCAGAACTACGACGCTGACGGTGCCAAATACACCCGCGTGAACAGCGGACGCAACTGGGGAGACCTTGAGCTCGCGCTTCGTTACGAATACTGCGACTTCAACACCGCCGACTACTACGGAGGCAGCGCCGAAGGCTATTCAGTGGGACTCAACTACTACCCTACCAAGAACGTGAAGATCATGCTGAACTACCAGTTCAACAACAACGACCGCTATGCCAACGGCAAAGGCAAGCTCTACGTAGGACATGACGCGGACGGCAACCCTACCAAGGACTACACCAAGGTAACGGAAAAGAGCGGCAAGGCCGGCGTGGACTACAACATGCTCGCCCTCCGTTTCCAGATAGCGTTCTAATTTACTTTTCGGGCCAATAGCATTTTACCAAGGCATTGGCATTCAATAGATTTATCTAAAATAAAACAAAAAAGCAATGAAAAAATCATTATATATACTGTCGGCTGCGGCTCTCATGCTGCTTAGCGCATCCTGCGTCAAGGACGAAGTCTATGGCGTGCCGGTAATAGCCAATGTACAGAACACGGTGGCACTCACCGCCGAAAGCACCGTAACCGTAACGGCCGACATAACCTCGCTCGCAGGCGAGATCACCGCCGCCACTCTTACCTATACGGCAGCGGAAGCGGAAAGCAAGACCATAGATATGAAGCCGTCCAACGGCATTTCATGGGCAGCCACCATCCCGGCATTCGAAATGGGAGTAAAAGTGACATATTTCATCGAAGCTGAGGCTGAAAGCGGAGAAAAGGGAACTTCAGGCCAATTCACCTACACCGTGGGAGAGAATCCTATTGACTACACCGGACTCGTTCTCAACGAGCTCAACGGCAACGACAAATTCATTGAGCTCTACAATGGTGCGAAAGCTGAAATAAACATCACTGGCATCCAGATATTCAAGGACGGCAAATCCGTATGGACCTGTGACGAAAGAAGCCTTGCGGCTGGAGAATATCTGCTTCTTTACAGCGAGGATGTAACCGTAGCGGGTGAAGCTCAGGAAGGCTACGACGAAGCCCTCGTATTCCACAGCGGGCTCTCTGCCAAGAAAGCTGTCCGCGTATATCTGACCAAACCGGACGGAGCCACCATCCTGGACGATTTCAACTTCGCGAAACATCCGGGCACCAAATTCGCCGGCTCTTACGGACGCAACACTGACGGAAAATGGTATCACCAGACCACTGTGACACCTGGAGCAGCCAACGTGGACGGAGAAGAAGCGCTTGATTTAGGAGAATAATAGACTTTAAATTAAATAATTATGGCAAAAGAAGAATTAAAGATCGGCGAACAGTCCAAACCTCGTTTCGAGTTCCGTTCATTCGGACAGGACTTCAGCGCCGCACAGTATCGTATGGCACGTCTTTCAGCACCGGTTCCTGAAAAGGTATGGGAGAGAGAAAGCGACGAGGTGTACATCATCTCACGTGCCAATGATATCAACAACACCAAGATCCGTAACGGCAAGATGGACATCAAGACCTATGTGCAGACAGTGGACGGCTTCGAACAGTGGAATCCTCTGATGAAAGGCGAATTCCCCATCTCACGTGAAGTGCTCGAGAAAGAAGTGTTCCCGGCATTCATGGTGAAGATGCCGGAGCTTACCAAAGACACATACACCTACGATGAGTTCATCGCCATGGTCAAGGCCAATCCTGACCTCGCGGCAGTGAGAGTCCACAAGCAGCGCTTCGGATATATGGTCAACGACACCATCTGCGAAGTCGGCAACGTGCTCATCAACGGAGCCAAGGTCGTAACCATCAACTCCGAATCTACAGAAATAGAAGACATACGCAAGACAGTCATCGACTGCGGACTTGAAGGCGTGGAGAATATAAACTACCTCCAGGCCATCAAGAGAGTCATAGGAATGTCAGATAAACCGCTTGCTAACGAATAAAATTATGGCACAAGAAATAGAAAAGAAATTTCTGGTCTGCGGCGATTTCAAGGCCGAGGCCACAAAAGCTACCCGCATTACGCAGGGCTATCTCAGTTCAGTTCCTGAAAGAACTGTCAGAGTAAGAGTTAAAGGCGACAAAGGCTACATCACAGTCAAAGGCATAGGCAACGACAGCGGTGCCAGCCGTTTCGAGTGGGAGAAAGAAATCCCTGTCGAAGACGTGCGCGAACTGCTCAAAATATGCGAACCGGGCGTGATAGACAAGACCCGCTACCTCGTTCCAAAGGGAAACCACACCTTCGAAGTCGATGAATTCTACGGTGACAACGAAGGCCTTATGGTAGCCGAGGTTGAACTTGGCGAAGAAAATGAAGCATTCGAGCATCCTTCTTGGCTCTCTACAGAAGTTACAGGAGACAAGAAATACTATAACTCGATGCTCATGAAGAACCCGTACAAGAATTGGAAATAATTTAACTCTCAGAAGATTATGTCAGAGACCCACATACACAGTTTCGATCCGCTCGATATGAACAACTACAGGATCGAGAAACTGCCTAAAATGCAGAAATCCGGATTTGAAAAAGGCATGGCCCGTGCAGGTGGGCCTCTGGCCATAATCCTCTTCATACTTTTCAACTGGGTGCTGGATGTAAGTTTTCTCCAGACCCCGGCCGAGAAGTCCATGCTGGCGATATTCATCGCCGGACTCGTGCTTTGGATGACGGAAGCCATCCCGAATTACCTCACCTCGCTGATAATAATTCTAGCGATAGTGCTTACCGAAGTCGTACCGCAGAAAACGGCATTCGCACAGCTCGGGCACCCGGTGATGTGGCTGAACATACTGTCTTTCGTATTGGCATCCATGCTGGTAAAAACTCGCGTGGCCAAAAGGTTCGCCCTGTGGTTCGTGCTCAAGTTCGGACATAGTGCGAAAGGAATCTTTTTCAGCTTCATCATCATCAATCTCGTACTTTCGGCATTCATCTCTGCCACCACGGCGAAAGCAACCATACTGCTGCCAATATTTATGGTTGTATGCGCCATATACGGAGCCTCCGACGGAAACCGCAACAACTTCGGGCGTAACCTCGTACTGCAAAACCTTTTCCAGATAAACATCTGCGCCACCGGCTTCCTTACGGGAAGCGGAGCGCACCTGCTTGCGATATCGCTTTTCATGGGAGCATACGGCTCCACGATAGGCTATAGCGACTGGTTCATAGCTTGCTTCCCGCTCACAATAATAATGGTGCTGCTGGGATGGCTCATAGGCACCAAACTCATCTTTCCTATGAAAAAAGAGGAGCAGAAACCACAGATCGAAGGCGGACTTCAAAGACTTCGCACTGAATTGGAGAGCATGGGAAAAATGAGCGCGGAAGAATATAAGGCCATAGCTATATTTCTGGGAGTGCTGATACTCTGGTCCACGGACAAGCTTCACGGACTTGACGCCACCACCGTGGCATTCATAGGTGCCGTGATCGCCCTCATGCCTGGAATAGGCGTCGTGAAATGGAACGATGTCGACATTCCTTGGCATCTGATGCTCTTCTCTGCAGGCGCGTACACGCTGGGGGCAGGGCTCGACGCGACCAAACTCCCCGGAACACTGGTCGACGTGTGCTTCAACAGCCTGGGAATAGGCGCTGACGCACCGTTCTGGCTGCTCTATGTGGTTCTTACTTTCATGATGATGTTCAGCGGACTTATCTTCGAATCGAAGACCATGCGAACGCTCATATTCGTTCCCATCGCACTGGGAGTGGAACAAAAATTCGGACTTCCGCAGCTCAGCCTCGCATTCCCGGTGGCCATGCTCATCGAACACGTCTATGTGCTTCCTTTCAACAGCAAACCGGCCGCCTTGCTCTACAACACGAACCAGTACAGCTGGAGCGATACATTCCGCTTCGGCATCACGATGATGGTCATCTCCTGGCTTCTGATATTGCTATGGGGCGAGACAGTTCTGCATTGGCTCGGATACACCCCTCTGCTGTTCTGACGATATTTCTTGCTATATTTAAGATAATGATTAATCTTCAGGCTAAAAAACACGACAACTTCTCTGTTGAATTCAAGTTCGGCTTCGTCTCCGACGAGACGGAGAAGATCAACGATTTCGCTGTCAATACCTGGCTTTTCATTCCTAACAGTATGGGCATCAGCTCCCAGACTTACGGAAAAGACCAGTTCTATCGCGACATCAAATCGAACGTGCGACTGATCACGCCTGTTTTTTCCCTGAGCGAGCTGGCAGAAGAGACGTCCCTGCCGTTCGCCCGGCTCAAGGACTCCAT
This sequence comes from Lachnospiraceae bacterium, assembly GCA_963654805.1. Taxonomy (GTDB): domain Bacteria; phylum Bacteroidota; class Bacteroidia; order Bacteroidales; family UBA932; genus Cryptobacteroides. Next base: position 59,108 of record CAVKBL010000008.1, read on the forward strand.
AGTCTCACTCACACGAGGCGAAGACAAGACGGAAGACTTCGAATACCATCTGAAGATGTATGCCGCCATCTTCAAAAGCGCGCTGAGAAACAGCACCAACAGCATACGCGGTACACAGAACAGCTCCAAGATTGACGCCGCCTGCACGCAATACCGCGACCTTCTGAGTTCTATACTGCATCATTTCCGTTCTCTCTACCCTCTTGTTGAGACAATCGCGGACAGAGAAAAGCAACACTTCGCTGTCGTGGACGAATATATGAGTTACATAATTACGACACAAGCCACGAACATAGTAAAGAGCATTGACAGCCGTACTGGCGCAGACCTTTCCTCGACACGCCAAGCCATGGTCGAATTCATCCTCGAAGAGAAACGTTACGCCACCTTCAAGGGGTTTGACGCTCTCGACAACGACCCCGTCCATAACCGCGAACTGCTATACAATCAAAGCATACAGAAAAAATACATAGAAAGTGACCTTTATATCAACCTGGCCAAGCGCAAGGACGGTGTAGCAGTTGAACAGCTCTACTACAGCATAGCTGCGGGCGTGGCCATGATATTCGCGACAGCCATAGGCTGGGCCACACAGGTAAAGTTCGGTAACATAACCGGACCGCTTTTCGTAGTTCTCGTAATCAGCTACATGATGAAGGACCGCATCAAGGACCTGATGCGATACTGGTTCGCCCATAAGCTGGTTAACAAATACTACGACAAGAAGGCAGGCATCACCATAGGAAGCCGCAAAGTGGGAATGCTGAAAGAAGCAGCGGACTTCGTGTCCGGAAGCAAGATCCCGGAGGAAGTGACAGAGCTCAGAAAGGAAAAAGCCTCAATGGATGACGAATCACATATATTCGAGGAAAAAGTCCTTCTCTACCGCAAGCATCTGGTACTGGACAACGACGCCCTCATGGCCGAAAATCAATATCCTCTGCGCGGAATCAACGAGATAATGCGTCTGCATCTAAACCGCTTCATGCAGAAGATGGATAACCCGGAAGTGCCGGTAAACATGATAGACGAAAACGGTGAAATCACCACAGTGCGTGTACAGAGAGTCTATTGCATGCATGTAATCTGCCAGCTCAAACACCTCGATCAAACAGAATACAGACACTTGCGCATCGTGCTGAACCGCAACGGAATACTTCGCGTAGAAGACCTCTGATCTATTCCAGAGACGAAGGATCTATCAGATTATTGAGCATCGCATACACCGTAAGTCCGGCTACGGTCTTTATCCCCGTCTTGCGGGTAATATTCTTACGATGAGTCATAACCGTATACACCGAGATATTGAATTCATCGGCTATCTCCTTGTTCAGCTTACCCTTTGCCACGCTCACGAGAATTTCCTTTTCCCTGGCGGAAAGTTCACCTCCATCCCCCTTGGAAGAATCAAGCTCCACTTCCAAAGCCTTACGGCACTTGCTGATTATCACTGCAGGCAGATCGTACAGACTGATCACCGCATCGAATTGGCGATAAAAATCTTCTTCCAAGAAGACAGTATAGAGCGCAATTACAGGGATATCAAGAGAAGAATTGATAAGCGTATGCGCACTTGAGCGTGATACGTAATCAATTACGGACGGGTCTATTATTATCAGATCTGCGTTTGTTGAGCGGAGCATATCCAGACTTCGCGGAATCTCCGTAAGGATATTGGCAACCCTGAATTCGCTATGCTCCATAAAAACTTTCTCAAGTCCTTTTGAAATAATCTGCGAAGGGCTGACTATTATGACATTACGAGTTTTCATAGGCGAGACTCCATTCTGGACACTATAGGTGTCAGCACATTGTCTTCTATCAAAGTGTGACGTCTGAGATCTTTTTCAAGGTGATAAATCTGGTGCAGAACATCGTAACGGAGAGCCTGGTCACATGACTGTGGAAGATACTTCATTACGATATTCTTCAAGTCGCATAATTTTTCTTCTATATTGCCGTGGTTCTCTTCGAAAGTATCTATTGAATAACCCTGCTGTTTCTCTCCGCGAAGAAGGGCGTCAACATAAGGCATCACCACGCTTTCCTCATAATCAAAATGATTCTTCACCTCATCGTGATAGTCCTGGAAAAACCGTTCTATCATATTCTTCTGAGAATCAGGACAATTATGAATCATCTGAGCGGTAAGAATCTCTAACTGCCTTAGAGACGACGACATATAATCCACGTGGGAATTATGCAGATATTTCAGTATATCCCGCACATCTGCCTTGTCCAGAAGAGACTGTGAAGGGACATAACCTTCAAAATTGTATACATTGCAGATGAGCAGAAAAGCTTCAGTATTGACATTATGCAATTTGCAAGCTTGCTCTATAGTATGCTCTCCGAAGCCAAGACTTACATCCAGACGCGAAAGAACTGCCAGCAGATTATGATTGATATCTATCAGATCTGCCAATTTCATATTAGGGTTAATGACCATAATCATATTCATCCGTTCAGGCAAACTTAATCAAAATTTCTCAATAAAACACCAAGACTCAGGCATAGCTGTGCATACCGCCCAAAAAGAAATTGACTCCGAAATAAGTAATAATCACACAGAGGAAAGACAGAACCGTATAAAGATGAAAACGTCTGTCGTTGTCAAGTCCTTTAATAACACGCGTATGAAGCAGAATGGAATAGACGATGATGGTAACCAGTGACCATACCTCCTTAGGGTCCCAGCTCCAATAACATCCCCAGCTTTGATTGGCCCAGATGGAGCCGAGAACAGTTCCTCCCATAAGGGTAAAAAGTGCAGGATAGATGACCACTATGCTTATATCCCTGAGCCGGGACGATTCTTTCCCGACGGAAAGGAGTCCGGCCAGAGAACTCAGCGCGGAAATTCCCAAAAGGGAATATGATATCATCATACTGGCCACATGCACGGAAAGAAGCGGCGAATTAAGCACCGGTGCCATATGTGTAATCTGCGGATTGCTCTGTCCAAGCGAACTTACCAGAAGAGCAAAACCGCTCAGAATGAAGGCAAAAGCGTGCATCATATGCAGCTTGCCGGACAAAAGAATGCCCGTCATCAGCGTAATCCACGAGAGCACGAGCATAGTCTCAAAGCCGTTGGACATAGGAAGGTGTCCGCTCACAAGGCCGCGAAGCACCAAAATCAGCAGCACATACAAAGAAAGTGCGCAAAGTATCCCCTGCGAAATCCACCATGAAACCGGACTCTGCTCAAGAGGCTTGCGACGACGGATCTTAACTACGAAAGATATGAAAAGAAGTATTCCAAGCGTCAGGCTAAGCATAGCGGCTATCTTGGGTAGAAATATCGCATTATAAGTCTTTTCAAGTGCAATTTGCCTTTCGGACGGAAGTTCCTCCGCACAGACCTTTTGCTGATAGGCCTTTATTTTCGAAAGACAGTACTTCGCATCCTCCCAATTTTCTTCTCTGATGCAATCAGCCACCAGGTCCATAGCTTTCTTTATGAAAAGCCAATTATCCTGGCTTATATCCACAGGAAGCAGGTCCTCACACGAATACCACTTGACTGTGCCATTGTCCCTGTAAGGAAAGACTTTGAAAGCCGCCCCCGAGGCCACGGACGAAAATAGAAACTCCTTTTCCATCTCCACGACACCGCCTCTGTCTTTTGATTTCAGTTTAAAAGGAACATTTTCCCATTGGCCATAATAAAAGAGCCATCCTGTAACCACCTGAGTGGCAGATGCTCCCTTATATGAAGATTTCCCATAAGCTTTCAGGCAATAGTCCCTGGCAAAAGTAGAAAATGAAGTGACTCTATCGTTATGATAGATATACAACTCTTCAAAAGCGTCGGCGACATCGTCCGGAAGGACCAGAGGATGTCTTTCGCGGGCAGATGTCTGGGGGCAAACAAAAAGAAAACAAAGCAAAACGGTAGCAACCCCAGACAATCTCGCGATAGCCCGACGAAAAGAACTGCCCTTTCTGAAGAATTGAAGCAGCATTCCTACAAGCAATAGGATAAAACCCGCATAGGTGACAGCTGTACCTGCTACATCACGGCTTACTGTTAAGTAGCTTCCGGTCTTGCCGTCTGTCCCGCTCTGATAGAATCTATAACCTTTATAACGGCCTATATGATTCATGGAGACTTCCACACCGACTTTCTTACCATCGTCACGGATAGTCAAAGAACTTTTATAATCAGAGGGGGCTGTGGAGAGAGGGTAATACTCCACATCGAAAGTATCGAGAGTAACTGTGAATGGAAGCGTGCTGTCATCACTCTCCCCCTCCCTGAGACTCAGCATATATGAGGTGCCAGTGCAAAACGAAATAAGTGCTCCTGCGAGTATCACGGCGAAAGAAAAGTGAAGGAAAAGAAGTGAAACACTGCGAATGCGGCGCGACAATAACAACACTATGGCAGAAACGCAGCATACTATCCACAAGCAGATTACCGCTGGGCTATGATATACCGCACTCAAAGCCACATCCGTACCCTTCACTTTTTCAAGCACAGTGGCCCCCATCATCGCCAGGACGATAAGGGCCAATGTACCAAACGACAGATATTTCAATACTTTATCTTTATTCATTAAATAGAATCAACGAATTTGATTACAGCATCCCTTTCTTCTCTTGAAAGGTTATAGAATTTCTCGGTGCTCTCAAATGCATCACTCTTTTCACTGTATCCGTGCCACATTATGGCCTCGAGAGTATTGCGCGCACGACAGTCGTGAAGACGGTCGGCAGAACCGGTATTGACCTTATGCAGTCCCCTGCCCCAAAGCGGAGTAGTTCTGCACCATGTACCGTGTATACCTTCTTTCATATACAGACGATGATGAATCATATCCGTATACGGATAGATAGTCTGATCCGCATAGCGAGGAAGCGGCTTACCGTCGAGAATCGCCGGAGACCAATAATTGTCCGTAGTCGTATGCCACTGGGCGCGATGACAATTGGCACAACCTATCTGATTGAAAAGTTCCTTACCCTTCTGAACCGTAGCATCATTAAGATTGCGGGCTCTTGGAATGGCAAGACCTCTCTGCCATACGAGGAAATCATAAAAATCGGAATCAGTCATCTCCGGAGTGAAATTATTCCATTCGTTGGCAAACTGATTGGTTCCCGGGTCCAAAAGATTCAACACAGCCTCAGCTATGCCCTCATCCGTTCCATCAGCATAATAAGGTGAAAAAGGGTCAGCCTTGATGGCCTCAATTACAGAAGGGGTCTGTGACATCTTCTTGGCCCACGCTGAAGTAGTATAAAGATAAGGACGATCCGAACGTGAAACATTTGTAATGTTCCATATGGCATTGGCACCCGGGCCATCCTGAAGAGAAGCACGAGTCATAGCATAAGTGAATCGCTTCAACTCAGTAGTCTGAGCGGCAGCGCCTCCATAAGGGGTTCCGTCTGCAAGGTACCCTTGGGCGAGAGTATACCACGCGCCTGAGGCGAAATCATTGGCATCCTTATCCCAGAAAGAAGGGTTAAGCTCCACATAAGGCGCCTCCCTCTGGTACTGTACGCGGATAGAGTCCGTAGGAATGGCGTCCAGAAGTCCTGTGCCTATGACACCAAGCGTACTCTCAAGACGAACGGCATAGTTCGAAGGAACAGGGTCCGTATTAAATGCACTCTGCGGGATGGTAACTACCGGATAAATAAGACTGTATTCCTGTCCATCCTTGAATTTCATAGGAAGTCCGCTCTCCATGCAAGCGACGGTATTCCACGGCATAGTAATCTGACTCTCATCTATAGGAGGAAGGAAAGGACTTACCGCCTGAGTCTGAGGCATACCTGTAACATTGGTGATATATTTGCCGTCATCACTGTTCGCTCCATCCACAGGAGTATAAATCACAAGCAAGTAGCCGTTACCCACGGTAGATGCCTTATATTCGTCCTGACGTTTTCCATGTCCGTAAGCCGGATGGCAATGCAGACAGGATTTACGGACAGACGCCGGGCCAAGTCCCCAGAAAGGCTTGGTCGTAAGAGTATATGTACGCTCAAAAAGCTGCTCTCCGTGATTGAAAGCAGTTGTAAGACCCTGCTCGGTAGTGGCTGGAGTCTCATCTTCATAACACCCTGCCGTAACATTAAGTGTCGTACCTAGAAGACCTCCCGGGTACCATTCATCGGCAGTAAAATTACCAACAGCCTGTCCCACATATTTTGCATCAGGAACTGTTATTTCAGAGGTCTCATTACCACTATTGCCCTGGCATGACGCCAGAGCAATAATGCTGACTCCGATAAAAAGATTTACTTGAAATCTGTTCATATCATTAATTTTATCTTAACGCAATCCAAGCGGAAGCCTTATTAAGCTGAGCATCAAGTTCATTGATGGCATCCATAGCATCCTGTACACAAGCATCGGTATAGATGTCTACGAAATGTCCCTTGCTCTGGCAAACCTTGAGTTTAGCGATACTGTCATCGAGAGCGCTCTTAAGAGCGGAAGCTCCGGAATAGTTATCGTTAAAATATTTCATAAGAGAATGAGCCGTAGGCTCTGTAGCGTTTTCAGCACCATAGAGTGAATACTCGATAGAATGAATGTTGTTCTCAAAATCCACGAAAGAGTTCTTTGAGTAAGGACTTTCTATATAGTTGACATCCTCACCTGTATGAGCTGAACCCATCTTGGTGTTAGCCACCTCATTGGCGATATTTGAGCAACCTGAAACCAGGATGGTGGTCATCACGCTCTGCATGGTAGCGTATGTGCTTCCGGCCTTGGTTGCAGAAAGCATATCCTCACCGAAGCTCTTGTCCCCTATTGTGGTGTTATATTCACAGTCCTCGCACACCTCTATATGTTCCCTAGGAGCATTTGCATTCCATGAAACTTCAAGCTGGTAGCATTTGTTGCGGAGGTCACCTGCTACTGCCGTAGCATAGATAAGTTCCTGAAGACCGGTTACGTTGACTCCGGCAAAATCCTCATTATCCTCCTTAGCCTTAAGCTGAGCGACTGTTCTGTTCTTTCCGTCACGGAAAAGGATGAATTCCACGCCATGGAATCCAAGAAGTTCCTCACCGAGTTTACCGCCTGCGTAAGCGATTCCGTCCTCACCACGAAGTTCCTCTACCTGCTTGGCATTTGAAAGTGAAGTAGCAAGCGCTTTGCGGTCAAGTGGCCATGTGTCGATGTGCGGATCAATAGAGAAGAATGTAGCGGCACCGAAAAGGAAGGCCTCTGACTTCTCCCAGTAACTTCTGGCAGTAAGGAAAACATTGCAGATCTCATCTATTTCGCTCTGAGAAACCGAATTGGCATCACTCTCAAATTTGTCTGTAAGATCAGCAAGTTTCTCATAAAGATCACTTGTAGCATTTGCAAGTTCTCCATAGATAGGGTAAATGACCTTGTTAACGTACCCTGATGCGATAGACTGCATCTCCTGCTCGTCTGCAGTAAGCGCTCCATCATTCTTTGTGCCCTGGCATGAGCTCAAAAGGCTCATCGCGATAAGTGCGGCACCGGCACCATAAAGAAACTTTTTCATTATTTATTTAAGTAATTTATTTTCTGTTGAAGAATGCCATATATGCTATACCCAGCGATATGCTTGGCTCATTATTATATTCCGATTTGAGGAATCTTTCGGAGTACTCCATCTTAATGGCTATCTGGGGGATTGGCATATAGTTGATACCCAAGGCTATGCGATGTTTGTCAGTATATGTGTAATCCTGTTGGTCAGAAGCCGGGATATATGAATCATAGAACTCATATCTTCCGAAAACATAGAGTTTTTTCTCCCGTGGAACATTTCTGAAAAGATGCAGAATATCATAACCGGCCTCTGTTCCGAAAGCGCAGGCATTCTGTGCGACCGGGTTTTTCTTATATGGGGCGTTATTGGATGAAAGATTACGCTTTATAAGACTGATGGTTGAAGCGTCTGAAAGATAGCCATAATCGGCATTCCCCCTGATTATGAGATTCTCGTCTCGACTCTTGTACAGGAAGTCAAATGCGCCTATGAGCGTATGCCCCTTGACATCGGCATAACGGGTATTGTGCATGTCATTAGGGAATGAGTTATGCATCGATTGGCCATAATATCCGCTGAGACTAAGTCTCAGGCCTTCTATGCTGTGATTATCCACGCGAGCGGCAAAGCCATAATTGTTAGCGACTTTATATTCGTAAGGAGAACCGGCACCGTTGGCGATGAAATTGTCTCTGTCGAACATAAAGGCGTCAAGACCTGCCACCATTAGAACTTCATATTTCCACTTTCCTGCCTCTCCCCAGATGCTGAACCCTGTATCATGCCAAGTCGACGGAAGAATGGTATACTCCCCTTCCGGACGATAGACGGTAAAGAAATTAAGCGGTTCGTGAGCATTGTTGAGCCCTCCCACAGGAACAATTATATGGCCAATTCTAACATTGAGCGCAGGACAGAAAGTCTTCTGGAGCCAGAACTGCTCGAGTTCCACCTCGCCGCCCTTTTCGATTTCGCTCTCCCACTCTCCGGCCTCGGTGAATTCCTTTTCCATAGCCGTGCCCGTGCCTGTATGCTCAAATTCTATCTCGGACTGCATTTTCCAGCCATGACCGAAATCATAACCCAGATACACTACGGCGTGCGGAATATCGAAGCGACCGTGACTTGGATCATTTTTGTAAGTCGAGGGATCGGAATAACGATATACATTATCACTGTAGAAATTACGTGAATACGCCGCTTCACCATAGCCTCCGACACTAAGGCCGGGGGCAAGAGAAGCGATGCTTTGGGCGTGAACCTCTCCGGCGAGAAAAGCCACGGAAAGGGCAGATATCAAACCTGTTGCTACTAACTTTTTCATTTCGGGTGCAAAAATAGAATCACAGCCTGCACAGAGCAATCACTAAAAATAGTTAGTGCCACTCAGGGCATACCGATTTATAGTTAAAAGTAGCTATCTTTGCAGCGCAAAAAAGATCGGAATATGAACAAAATAGCTTGCGTAGGCGACAGCATAACTTGGGGATTCACTATATTGAGGCGTTCGAAATACAGCTACCCTTCTGTTCTTCAGAGTCTTCTTGAAGATAAGGCGGAAGTGGGCAATTTCGGGCTTAACGACGCTACGGCAAGCCTTGACAGCGAGATGCCTTATGCCCGAAGATCCACATTCAAAAAGGCTCTTGACTTTCATCCGGACATGGTTCTCATGATGCTGGGCTCGAACGACTCAAAAAAAATCAACTGGAACGAGAAAAACTTTCGCGAGGGATACCTTTTCATACTTGAAAAGTTTATGGATATGGGAGCCAAGCCTTACCTTCTTCTGCCTCCAGCCGTACTTAACCGTATAGAAATCAAACAGGGTGTGCAGATCGGCAGGCTCGAGCCCAAATTCCTGGCCTTAGACGAGACTACGCTCACTGGTAGCGTAATACCCGTAATCAAGGACATTGCATCCACCCTCTCGCTTCCGGTAATAGACCTTCACAGCGTAGTGGATGACATCTCGCTTTTCAATGACGGCATACACCCTAACCGCACAGGAGCCGCACTCATGGCTGAGACTGTTTTTTCTCAGCTCAAGACTTCATTACTATGAGACTGAGCCATATACATCTTCTGCTTCTTGGCCTATTGGCATTCAGCTCCTGCAGCAGGCAACGGCTTCAAAATGCTGACCTTCTGTTTTTTATGCCTTCCGGCCAGGAGAATGCGGATTCAATGGACGGCGCCATAAGCGGAGCGACAGGCGGAGGATACACGCATGTAGGAATAGTGGAAATTGATAAAGACGGAAAGGCCTGGATTATAGAGGCCACACCGAAACTTGGCGTACATAGAAGCAGGATAGATGAGAATTGGCTTACCTCACAAAAAGCCGAAGGCTATAGGGTGGATGCAAAAAGGGTGAAAAGCCTAAGCTCTGCACAGGAGTGCATACTTCGTGCAAAATCTCTTATCGGACGGCCGTATGATTTTGCATTTCTTCCCGGGTGCGATGCACTATACTGCAGCGAACTGGTCTACGAAACCTATCTCAACACTGACGGAGTACATATCTTTAGGGCCAAACCTATGAACTTTCGTCGCGAAGACGGCAGTATAGACCCCTACTGGACAGAACTATTTTACTCTCTTGGCACGGACATTCCACAGGGGCTTGACGGCACCAACCCTCAGGACATGTCTCAAGATCCTTCTTTAAAAGACGTTAAAACATTAAATTAAAGAGAATTGTATTTCTCAAGCGCCTTTTCGAGCACAAACAGGGCGCGTTTGAGGTCCTCCTCCTTCAGCACATAGGCCAGGCGCACCTGACTGCGGCCTAGCGAAGGCTCGGTATAAAATCCGGATGCCGGGGCCATCATCACGCTCTCGGCTGTGCAGGACTCAGGAGTAAACTCATCGCGATACCTGAACTCGTCAAGACACCACGCACAGAACCTGTCTGCGTCGTCAACAGGGAGTTGCGCCAAAGTATAGAAAGCCCCCGTAGGCATAGGAGAATAACATCCGGGGATGCGGTTGATCCCTTCTATAAGACACAGACGACGCCTGGCATATTCCTCGTAAACTATGCGCGAGTATTCTTCCGTACCGTCGATGGAAGCCTCTGCCACTATCTGCCCCAAAAGCGGAGGCGAAAGGCGGGCCTGACAGAACTTCATGACCGCCGCACGGACCTGCGTGTTTTTCGTTACCAGAGCCCCTATCCTTATCCCGCACTCGGAATAACGCTTCGAAACGGAATCAATCAATATCACATTCTGCTCTATCCCCTCCAGATGCATGGCCGACACATAAGGCTCACCCGAATAGATGAATTCGCGATATACCTCGTCCGAAAACAGGAAAAGATTATATTTCCGAACCAGATCGCGAATCTGCAACATCTCCTGCCGGGTGTAAAGATAACCGGTAGGATTATTGGGATTACAGATCAGGATAGCCTTGGTCCGCTCATTGATAAGCTTTTCGAACTCTTCCATAGGCGGAAGAGCGAATCCGTTTTCTATGGAAGAAGCCACCGTACGTATCACGGCTCCGGCAGATACGGCGAAAGACATATAATTCGCATAGGCAGGCTCAGGAATGATAATCTCATCTCCTGGATTAAGACAGCTCATGAAAGCGAACAGCACTGCCTCAGAACCGCCTGAAGTAATGATTATATCTTCCGGGCTCAGGCCAATTCCGAAGCGGTCATAATAGCCGACAAGAGCCTCCCGCAAAGACAAGAAGCCTTGAGACGGGCTATACTCCAGCACCTTGCGGTCTATCTTCTTCAGCGCATCCAGAGCCTTCTGCGGTGTGGGGATATCAGGCTGCCCTATATTCAACTTATAGAGCTTCACCCCTTCCCTTTCAGCTTTTTCTGCCGATGGGGCCAATTTTCTTATAGGAGACGACGGCATCTGAAGGCCACGGAAGGATATCTGCAAACTGTCAGGCATAATTCATACATTTAACGGTTATACTTCACAAAATTATACAACTCTGCTCTAAAATCCTATATACCGCAGCTGTTAGCCACGAAAAAAGCCGCAGGACCAACACCCGCGGCTTCAAACCAACAAAACTTTTTTCTATATCAATGTAAACACTGCTTCATTTTTAGTAGTAGAATCTGTGCCTATAAAGACTTTGAATTCACCTTTCTCTGCTCCATATTCCATCTGTTGATTCCAGAATTTGAGAGCATCCGGGGCAATCTCAAATGTAACGACACGGCTTTCTCCCGGAGCAAGATATATCTTTTCGAATCCCTTTAGCTCACGTACAGGACGTGATACGCTTCCCTTCACATCCTGCAGATACATCTGGACCACTTCCTTTCCGCCGACTTTGCCGGTATTTGTAACCTTCACGCTGGCCTTGATGCTCCCGCCTTCAGAAAGAGTGTCCGAAGAAAGAGTCATAGGTGAATATGCGAAAGAAGTATAGCTCAGGCCATATCCGAACGGATATACAGGGTCATTGTCCACATCCAGATAATTCGAGCGGAACTTGATGAACCATTTTCCCTGTCCGTCGGCTCCTTCGAGAGGACGTCCGGTATTCTTATGTGCATAATAAAGAGGTATCTGTCCTATGTTCTTAGGGAAAGTCATAGCCAATTTTCCTGAAGGGTTGACATCACCGAAAAGCACGTCCGCTATGGAATATGCCGCCTCACTTCCCCCAAACCATACGTTCAAGATGGCAGGGACATTCTCAGACTCCCACTCTATCGTGAGAGGACGTCCGTCGAAAAGAACCAGGACTACCGGCTTGCCTAACTTGATAAGTTCTTTGAGAAGAGCCTTCTGAACATCAGGAATATCAAGATCAGTTCTGCAGGAACTTTCTCCCGACATCTCTGAAGCCTCGCCAAGCGCAGCCACTATCACATCGCTGCGACGTGCCACCCTGAGAGCCTCATTAAGAAGCTGTGCATCGCTTCTGGAATCTCTATGCAAAGAGCGTCCGAACATAGTGGAATTAGCCTCCAGAACGGGATCTTCACAAAGATTGCTACCCTTGGCATAAAGCACATTCACATCCTTTCCGGCGACCTCCTTTATTCCCTCAAGAAGAGTAGCACACTCCGAATGACGGGCTGCCACGCTCCACGTACCGGCCATATTTTCAGCGGTATTGGCCAATGGTCCTATGACCGCCACCGTACCTTTTCTCTTGAGAGGAAGTACACCATCGTTTTTCAGAAGCACGTAAGACTCTGATGAGATGCGGCGCGCGGCGGCGCGGAATTCATCGCAACGTACCAGACTTGCTGCCTGCTGCTCACGGCAGAATTTATATGGGTCAGCAAACAGGCCAAGCTTATATTTCGCCTCAAGTATACGCCTGCACGCCTTATCAAGGTCCTTTATGGAGAGTTCGCCCGCCTCAATCGCCGACTTGGTCTGCGAAAGGAAGATCTCCGATACCATATCCATATCCATTCCTGCCTTAAGAGCTTTTACGCCCACCTCGTGACTGTCTCCCACTCCATGAGCTATGCACTCATAAACACCAGTATAATCGGACACCACGAATCCGTCCCATCCCCACTGGTCACGAAGGACATCGGTAAGAAGCCATTTGTTCACGCTGGCCGGCACATCGTCAACCACATTGAAAGACGCCATAAAACTTCCGGCACCGGCATCTGCAGCGGCCTTATATCCGGTAAAATATTCATTGAACATCCTTTGGTGGGACATATCCACGGTATTATAGTCAAGACCTGCTTCAGAGGCTCCATAAAGAGCGAAATGCTTCACGCACGCCATAATTTGGTCATTACGGGTATATTGTGCACCGGGACGCCCCTGATAGCCATAAACCATAGCTTCAGCTATGCGGGCGTTGAGGTAAGCATCTTCGCCATTACCCTCACTTACCCTGCCCCACCTCGGATCACGGCTCAGATCCACCATCGGACTGTATGTCCAGGCTATACCGTCAGCAGACGCTTCTGCGGCAGCTATGCGGGCAGACTCCTCTACTGCATCCATATCAAAAGAACAAGCCAGACCGAGAGGAATAGGGAATACGGTCTCATATCCGTGAATCACATCCATACCGAAAATAAGAGGAATCCCCAGACGGGATTTTTCTACGGCTATCTTCTGATATTTACGTATCTCCGCAGCTCCTTTCACATTAAATAAACCGCCCACTTCTCCGGAGGCTATACGTTCATCGACATTGACGCTTTTACCTTCACCTGTAACGATAGTCCCGGCTACAGGAAGATTAAGCTGGCCTATCTTTTCCTCGACGGTCATCTTCCCGAGCAAAGAATCGACGAAAGAGTCCATCTCACTGTCCTTACTGCCATTTTGTGCACACGAAGCGCAAAGCAGCACAAGGAGCGAAAGTTTCAGTACTTTTTTCATATTTATCAATATTTAAATCCTAGTCTGTCAAGGCCCTTGCGGACATCCGTGTTCTTCATGAAGCAATTCCACAGAAGCCCAGTCCTGTAATTTTCCATCATCACCACTATAGGGGCCTGGTCTATAGCTATATAAGACGATGCGAACCAACACTCCTTCAGCGCAAAAGCATCCTTGAAACCATACGTTCCCCATAGACGGTCACCAAGAGTATAATAGAAGAACTCCATGGCATCCTTGGCATGCTCCGGCAGATAAGGGAAAGAAGCGAGCGCCGCAGTAGGAGCGACAGTTCCGGTGTCATTAGACGGGGACGAAGCCGTGTAACCGTCATAATAATCCGATGCCGTAAGTCCCCAGCACTGCGCGCTATATCCGTAAGAGCCGGTATGATTGGCACAATATTCATAATTGGCAGTTGCATGCGCGACATTTACATCCCAATAGGAACCATACGCATCTGAAAGATTACGCGGGTCTAGTCCCATAAAAGAATAATGCGCGAAGAACATAGGAGATTTCGTATTGAAGCTGATGGCTCCGTTTCTTGCCCAGCCGGAATCATAAACCTTTTTATCAATAGGATAAGTAGGAGACGAAGCCGCCAGTACATAAACTATGAGAGCTTCGTTCCAGCCCGTAATGGGCATATTCATCTTCCAACCGTAATCCGGAGACCAGTGCCAATAAAGCTTGTCCTGCCCTCCATTTTGAAACCAGGTCCACTCCACCTCTTTCCAGAGAGTCTGGACACGTGTGCGAATTTCATTTTCAGTGGCATCGTCACGCGTAAAGTATTCCTTTACGGCAAGCAATCCCTGTATCATAAAGGAGGTCTCCACCAGATCGGCACCATTGTCATAGGTGCTGAAGGCTATGGCCTCTCCTGTCTGTCCGTTTAACCAATGTGACCACGCGCCATGAAAACGCTCGGCCTTTTCTCCCAGAAATGTCACCATCTTCAGAACTTGTGCGGCTCCCTCTTCCCGAGTTATCCAACCCCTCTCTATTCCAACCGGAATACACATTATACCTAAACCTGAACCGCCTGTGGTTACGGTATTTTCCGAGCCCAGACGCTCCCTTGCAAGTCCGCTTACAGGATGAGCGTAATCCCAAAAGTAAGAAAAGGTGCGTTTCTGGACCTTTTCAAAAAGTTCATCATCACTTATTCTTTCGAATTTGTCGGACGGATCATATGAAGTGATAAATGCGAACTTGTAATCCTCGACCAGATTTACGCCGAGATTCTTCCCCGCATACAGACGCAGGGTGATTTTCTTAAGATACGGAAGTGTCGTATTGGCTTTAACGTGCAAATCCTTTCCTTCCACACTGAAATCAAAGTCCGAAATGGATGTGCCGTTGCAGGTTATCTGATTAAGATCAAGCTTGTCTATATTCAGATCCTTTGTGAAGTTGAATACGAATTCCGCATCAGCACCCACTCCAGTAAGAACCTTATTGATAGAGATATATTTTCCGTTATAACTGAGCGACATCACCTCCGCGTTAGGAGCGGAAGTATTCTCAGAAGACTTACCGCAGGAAGTAAAAAAAGCCAACAGCGGAAGAAGGAAATAAATCTTTTTCATTTTCTTTAAAAATACAGGTGAGCCCGAGTCCGATCGAACTCACCTGCGGAGTAAAATTATTCGTTAATGTTAGCGATTTCGCATCTGTAAAGTTCAGCTGCCTCAGCTGTTGTGAGAGCGCGGTTGTAAAGACGAAGCTCATCGATAGCACCACCGTCAAGCCAGCCCATCCAGGCATCGTCAGCGCCATTGGCAATACGAGTCATCCAAGCACCTACTACCAACTGGTCAGCGCCCTTGAAAACGAGATCTCCTACAGGGTTTTCTCCATTCTTGCATGCAACTGCTGATTCAGGAGTGATGTCCGTACCGTTCACATATACGTGATATTCTGAAACGGTGTTGTCATAGATGAAGATAAGATGGTTCCAGCGTCCTGCAGGATAGCACTCGCCGTAATCTCCGTTCCAAGTTTTCCAGAGATTGCCTCCGTCGAAGCGGCCTACGGTCTTGTATGTAAGATAGCCGGCACCGGCAGCTGTACGGTCAATAGCTAGTGTAAGATTTCCCCAGAAATAATCAGGATCCTCTTTGTCAAGCTGAGCTATCTGGAAGAACATAGGAACGGCAACCTGATCCTGTGGGATCTCATTCTGCTTGATCCAAGCTGAAAGAGTATAACCCTTGATGCTGCGAAGAGGGCTTTCTGCAGGAATATCGTAAAGAAGATACTGGTTCTCACCGCCGGTAAAAGCCTTTCCTGTACGACCTTCCTTGAAGTTTGCCTCCGTAGTAGCAGCCTTGGTGTTAAGAGTAACGTCTCCGGCACCGATTGCCTCAGATTCGAATGGCAGATAGAGAACGAGGTTCTCCTTAGCTACGGTAATCTCAGGTTTTCCGTTAGGTGTGTCAGGAGTACTGTTTTTCTTAGTACATGACATGGCACAAAGTGCAAGTGCTGATGCACAAATCAATGTAAACTTTTTCATAATGATAATTTAAATGGTTGTTAGTAATTATTTTCTAATATTGATACCCCTCTGAAGGATTAAGGGCCTTATTAAGAGTAATTTGTTCTGAAGGAATAGGGAAATGCGAGAAGAAATTGGTCTTCGCTCCGCTCTTCGTCTCCCCTATCACCTCAGCGACTTTACCGAGACGGATAAGATCGAATATGCGGTTGTTCTCCAATGCAAGTTCTGCCCTGCGCTCATCGTAGATGTTCTGAAGAGTAGCCGTGCTCGTAGCGATACCGGCCCTTGTCTGAACTTCAGCCAATGCCTGATCAGCAGAATATGTACAAGCGGAAGTCGACACGCCGTTAGCGAGAGCCTCGGCATAAATAAGCAACACCTCGGCATAGCGGATAAGCCTTATGTTATGGTCATATCCGTAAGCATTGGTGTTATAAGTATTGTAAGCACTTGGCGTGTAGACCTTTCCATTATAATATTCGTTAGGACATTTTTCCGAGATATAATCCCCTTCCGGAGTTGTAGTTCCCCTCTGAAGGAAAGTAATCTCTATTCTCTTGCTTTCGCCCCTTCCCTGAAGGAAAGAAAGCAGGTTGGAATTCGGGACATTGAATCCCCAGCCCTGCATATTCGAAGGAGAATTGTTGCGCGGCCCCTGATAATAGGCATATAGAAGATATGGCGCTTCTCCGCTGTTCTGGCCAAGGTCAGAGCCCTCTATCTCCATCAGCGACTCGGAGCATCCTTCCCCTTCTACAGAGAAAAGATAGCGGTAATCGCTCTGAAGTGAGAAATTGCCTGAAGCGATGATTTCACCCGCAGCATCGGCAGCACTTTGCCAATCTTCAAAATACATTGCTGCCTTGGCCTTGAGGGCAAGAGCCGTATATTTCGTGTAACGCGTACCCCAGGTCTTGGCATAAGAAGACGGAAGTGTATCTATAGCCTCGTCGAGATCATTGAGGATATATTTGTAAAGTTCTTCCTTGCTTACTGCCGGGTTATTGGCCAGTTCATCCGAAGACATTCCGTACCTGACGATTGGCACGGCCCCGAAAGTTCTATAAAGCCAGGTATAGGCGAATGCGCGAATCACCTTGGCCTCATTGGCACACTGACGTGCGTAGAGTTTGTTCTCGTCCGTCTTCATGGCTTCAGCATAACGTCCTTCCTGATAGATGGCGTTATTTGCCGCAGATACGATATTATAGTAACCGGTCCAAAGCGAATTGAACATATAGTTACCCGGAGTGTATGTGAAATCATCCATCTCCTTGGCATAAGCATTGTCATCGGCTGTCGAGCCCTTGTCCGAATCATCGGATGTGATATCGCCTACTCCTATATAAGGAAACCATATGTCGCTGCGCATCTGGGCATAAGCGGCACTGACAGGCTGGAATATGTTCTCAGCCTTGGTATAGTCCGTCCCGGTGGAAGGAATAGTGCCTTCTACTCTGATATTCAAAAAGTCAGAGCACGATACCGCGGTCATCATCACCGCAGCGCTTCCTATTATGTTTAGTATTCTTTTCATATATCCGCACGATTAAAAATTAACGCTTACCCCGGCAGTATAGATAGACTGCATAGGATATACACTGCTGTCTATTCCCGAACTGATAGGAGAGCCTCCGATTTCAGTGGTGAATCCGTTATAACCGAACAGACTGAGAGGTCTCTGCGCAGAGATATATGCCCTGATGCTTCGAGCCCACTTCATGCCTGTGAAAGTGTAGCCTACCTGAATATTGTTGATATTGAACGACGAGCCGTCCTCAAGATAGAACTCGTTACAGGTCTGGATAAACGAAGTGCCTGCAGCCTCGGCAGAAGGATACTTTGAAGAATGATTATCCTTAGTCCAGCGGTTCTTGTAGAAATCAAGGTCATAATTGGCCTCGGAGAAAGTACCGCGCTGCATACGCTTGAGGTTAAGTATCTTATTGCCCACCTGCGCGGCCATCAGCATGCTGAAATCCCAGTTCTTATATGACGCACCGACATTGAATCCGAGGATAAGCCAAGGAAGAGGGCTTCCCAGATAGGTAATATCGTCTTTGTTGACTGTTCCGTCACCTGTTACATCCACATATTTGAAATATCCGGCATCCTTTATGATCTGCGAGGTAGGATCCTGAAGGGCCTCCTTCTCGGAAGCATAGACTCCGGCTATCTTATATCCCCAGAATCCGCCGATAGGATAACCTACAGCAGCACGCGTAGCATAATTACCGTTCACGGATGTTCCCGGGACATAATCATAGTTGCTAAGTTCAAGTCCGGAGAGTTTAGTCACCTTATTATTGTTGAGCGTTGCATTCAGACCAAGCGAATACGAGAAATCTTCCCCTACGGAGTCATTCCAGTTAAGCGAAAGTTCAAGTCCGAGATTACGTACCGTTCCGTTGTTCGAAAGAAGGCTTGCAGTGCCGCCTCCGGCAGCCACAGGAGTATAGAATACCACATTATCCGTCACACGGTTATATGCATCGATTTCTGCACGGAGACGATTGCGGAGAGTAGAAAAATCAACACCGATATTGGTCTCTGTGACCACCTCCCATTTAAGGTAATTGTTTACCACCGTCTGGGCACCGACACCATCCACCACGTTGTCTCCGAATACCGCAGATGCCCCCATTCCGGATGTACCAAGTATGGTAGAAGAATTGGCGGGAACATTATCGTTACCGAGCATACCCCAGGAAGCACGGACCTTAAGGTAATCGAAGAAATGCTGCCCGCTCATGAAATCTTCGTTTGACACGTTCCATGCGAGTCCGGCAGAAGGGAATACTCCCCATTTCTGCTGGTATTTCGATGAGCCGTCAGCACGAAGAGTGAATGTAGCCAGATATTTCTCACTGTAGTTATAAGTACCGCGGGCAAAGAAAGATACTCCATTATAACGGCTTCCTCCGTCTGTTGCGAGCTGATTCCTTGACGATCCGTTCACAAGATAGAGCGAAGCGGAATCATAATTCGGAACGGCATTGCGGGTACCTGTAAGATAGCGGCTGTTCTGCATACGTACGGAATTACCGAGCATAAAAGAGTAACTGTGCGCATCCTTTGAACCGTTATAAGTCAGGACATTGTCTATGATCTGATTAAAAGCATACTGGAAGGTCTTGGAAAGTGACGATGTGCCTACGCTCTGGGAGCCACCCACATTATACTCAGGAGTATATGTGTACTTATCGTCGAAATAGAAATCAAGATTATATGAAGTCTTGAATGTCAAGGCCTGAGGGATAATCGTAAACTCGGCATAAGCGGAAAGCACTTCCTTCACGCCCTTGTCAGCCGAATTATAATAGTATGCATTGGCAATAGGGTTGCCGTATGCATTACCAAAGCCGTATAGCTGCGGAGAATCGAATGCGACCGGATATGCATCCGTATTGTCCTCATTATAGACATTATATACAGGCGGATTCAGATAAGCCTGATAGAATGCGTTGGAGTTATAATTGTTCCTGGTATAACGGGACAGTACCGAGTTTACTCCCATCTTGAGCCATGAGGTCATCTTCTGGTCCAGACGTGCACGGATGTTGATACGGTCATAGTCATTATTGGCATGATTCATTATACCGTCCTGATAGAAATAGCTCAGACCGACAGAATAATTCGTATTGTCCGAAGCTCCGGAAAAATCAACCGAATGGTTAGTGGTGAAAGCGGGCTTTACCAGTTCCGCATACCAATCAGTGTCACCGGGGAAAGAATCAGCGCCGATAGGAGTCCAGCCTGTGGTATTGATATTGGCCTCGTTACGGAGTTCCACATACTGGGCCTTATTGGCAAGAGCCATTATGTGGGTAGGGACCTGCACTCCGGCATAACCTTCATAATTGATGCTCAGATGATCCTTGGTCCCCTTCTTGGTGGTCACTATAATGACGCCGTTCGCGGCGCGCACACCATAAATGGCTGCTGCAGACGCATCTTTAAGCACTGTAAGGGATTCAATATCACTGCTTGACAGGAAATCGATATTGTCCTGGAACACACCGTCCACCACATAAAGAGGCGTAGCGTAGTCACTGATGGACCCTACACCGCGGACCTTGACGGTAGGAGAAGCACCAGGTGCACCGCTGTTGATAACCTGCACACCGCTTACCATACCTTGAAGAGCCGCCATAGGGCTCGATGTCGCCTGTTTATTAAGTTCACCGCCCTTGACGGTAACAATAGGCGCCGTGAGGTCCTTAGCTTTCTGTGTACCGTAACCCACTACGACACTCTCTTCCAGAAGGGTGTTGTCAAGCGAAAGTACGACATCGATCCGGCTTCTGCCGTCCACCTTCTGCTGTTCTTCAGTAAATCCCTGAAAAGAGAATACGAGAATGGCATCCTTCGGTACACTTATACTGTAATGTCCGTCGATATCGGTCACCACTCCATTGGTACCGCCCTTCTCGAACACGGCTGCCTGTACAAGCGGATAACCTTCGTTGTCAAGTACCGTACCTTCCACCTTTACATTCTGCGCCCAAAGCGAGGCAGAGGCGAAAAGCATAGTAAAGAATACAGTCAAACGTTTCATAAATGCTATTGTTTAGTTTTCGTAATATAATCCAAGTATTTCAAGTCCTTTTTCGATTGGAGGATAGCTCATGAAAAGATCCCATACCATAGAAGAACGGTAATTTTCTATCATCACGGCGATCGGGCCCTGGTCTATCGCCAGATAGCTCTTCACAACCTGCTGTCCCTGCGGAAGAGAAGGATTGTAAGAATCATAAAAACCCATCGGGCCGAACACTTTATCTCCCAAATCGAAATACAGATGCTTCAAACATTTCAAAGACTGCTCGGGAGTATAATTGATGGAAGAAATCGCAGCCGTAGGAGAAACGGTACCGTTTTCCGAGTCTGTTCCTATCTGATGGCTCGTATAACCTGAGAGCATATCATCAGACGAAGTGAAGCCCCACAAGTTCTCTGAATATCCTGCATGACGGGAAGGATTTGCCACTGCATAATTATACTGTATCAAAGCATGCGTACGCATCTGTTCAAAATAATCCACCTTGCCGTCTGTAAGGCCCTTTGCCCTGAGCCCCAACCACGAATAATGGGTAAAGAACAAAGGTCCGCCATATTCCATTCCCAGAGGAAGCGTCAGACCATAATATGTCTTTCCGTTATAATAATAGTCCGACTGCTTGTAGCATCCTTCGTATACGCTTCGCTCTATGGGATAATCCTCCGAGGCGGCGGCCAGGACATATGTTATGAAAGTCTCATCGAATCCCTTTATCTTGTGATTCATCTTCCATCCGTAATTCTTGGACCAATGCCAATACAGTTTGTCCTTTTCCCCTCGGGTGTACCAATTCCACTCCACACCTTTAATCAGACGATCAGCACGCACGCACAGGTCAGGACGAATGAACTTTACCCATTGTCTGAGAACTATAAGTCCTTCAACCAGATAAGCGGTTTCCACCAGATCACCGCCGTCGTCATATTTGCCGAACGGATGAACTTTTCCCGTCACCGGATTATACCAATGCGCCCACGCACCATGAAAACGCTCGACACCCTCAAGAAACGAAAGCATCTTTTCAAATATGCCAAGAGCTTCTTTCTGCGAGACATATCCTCTTTCAACGCCTGCGACTATAGCCATTATACCAAATCCGGTGCCACCGGTTGTTACAGGGTTGCCGATTCTGGAATTGCTGCGCTCATAGGTCATTCCGGTATAAGGATCAGCAAAATCGACAAAATAACGGGTCGTATACCGTTGCACCATATCCAGTAGAGCCTCCTCAGGGTCATTGTCACAACCCACGGTGGCCTTCACACAAAGATTATCAAGATTCTCTTTTGACAACTGCTTCGGCTTAACCGAGTGAGGCAACACATAATATGTATACTCTTTTGAAGGAGAAGAATATTCGACGTTCCAGTCCAGATATGGAGAAGAACTGACGGTCGCTACCTTGGTCAATTTGCGGGGACCCTTCAGATAGATATCATACTGCTCTCCTTGAGCATCATTCCAACTGAATTCCACATGGGACAGTTCACCTTTTACCTCCAAATCAGATGGAGATTTGAAAACAGACACCTTATCAGCTCTGCCACAAGAAGCAGTGACAAGCAAAACCAAAGCAGAAACAAAGGGGAGAGTATGGATTTTCATATCAATTACTAGTTTTTTGTGTAAAATTTTCGACAAATATATAAAGAATGGGCAACGCCTGTCCAACAAACTCCCCTATAAACGCACCCACACAGAAAATAGGGGCAAATCACAGACCCTATTTTCCCACTACCTTTAAAAATATTTAATTATATTTGTAAGAAAATTAGTTACTAATGAGCACGAAACGGCTATTTCAAACTATAATATGGGCGCTGCTTTGCATTACACTTAGAGCCCAGGAATCGACTCCTGTAGTACATATATGGGATAAAAAAGACCACCATTTCGCGAACCAGATATGGTCTTCAACCTGCGACGAACAAGGAGTCATGTACTTTGGAAACGCATCGGGAATGATAAGCTACGATGCTCAGCAATGGCGGATTTATCCTATGCCAGGAGGAGGTATAGTCCGCTCCGTGTTCTATGACAACAAGCGCATATACGCCGGTTCATTCGAAGAATTCGGTTACTATCAGAAACTTGGCAACAACCAATGGGAATATATATCTCTGTCGGACAAGGTTACGGACTACACCATGTCGAACGATGAAATTTGGAGTATTTTTCGACTCGATGACCGGATTATATTCCATTCCTTTATAACTTTATTCATATATGACACAAAAAACAACAGCGTTACATCGTTTAATACACAAGAGTTTAATGAGAATGTAGGTGTAGATTCAAAGGGTAGGATCCTATCAAGCGCACACGGGTTTTCCCAGTTGGACATTAACGCTAAAACCTGCACCGAACTGCCTCATCCTTGGCGAGGAAGGATGGTTGCCGTAATCCGCAGAGGAGATGAAGGTGATCTTATAGTAACACGCGACGAGGGTATCTACCTATGGAAAGACGACATGCTTCACAGGTGGAATACGAACTGCAGGAACAACCTGTCAGATGCCCTAATAAACCGTGCTGCCATTACCTCTGACGGCGACATAATACTGGGAAGCAGTCTTTACGGAGCCATAGCCGTGGATAAAAACGGGCAGAGTCTCTGGAAGGTGGACGGGTCGAACGTACTTAACTGCAACACGGTTCTGGGAATATGCGAAAATCTTGAAGGAGATATCTTTCTGTGCCTTGATTCAGGAATAGCGTTAGTGGACAACAACAACGGAATACGTTACATCTCCAATCTGGAAACCAACGTCGGAACAATCTATTGCATACAGTATAAGGCTCCCTATCTATACATAGGAAGCAACCAGGGATTATATGCCAGCAGACTGGACAACATTAATCTTATGGTCCGTGACATACGTCAGATTAAAGAAGTCAAGGGACCGGTACTATACCTTAAACAGTATGATTCGCAGATTCTTTGCGGTTCTAATGAAGACACATATTCCATAGAGGGAGAAAAGATACAACGGCTTTCAAATAGCAATGCCGGAGGCAGCTGCATCGCGAAAGGAATAATACACGGGCAGGAAGTGCTGGTCGAAGGGACATACTCCCAACTATGCGTATACCGTAAAAACAACGGCCGCTGGGTCTTTTCCAACAAAATAGACGGATTCATACAACCGGTCAACACCATAGACATCGATTTTATGGGAAACATTTGGGCGGGGCACAATAATCGAGGTCTTTACAGGATAAATGTCGATTCCGACATAAAAAATGTAACCTTTCAAAAGTGCTACCCTTCGCTTACGGATGGCAGGAACAAAATCAGAGTCAAAAGAATAGGCGGCAGGACTGTTTTTTATGACGGAGACGGGTATTTCACCTATAATGATGTGGAAGACAGCATAACTCTGTACCCCGCCCTGTGCGAGAAATTCAAGAGTCTGAAAAATGTAGTGAACATCTGTGAGAACAATTCCCGCGAATTGTGGCTGTTAAATTCGGATGAGGCAACTCTCATAGACCCGTACTCAGACAATACCCCCATTGAAGAGATATCCTATAACATATTCAATTCCAACTCTGTAGATCAGCTCAAAGAGATAAAGGCGGGTCCCGGGCAATATTCCATAATGACGCTGAACAACGCATTGGCATTTATCCCGAGAGGCCGTTCGAAGAGCAGTTCGACGAAATTTACTCCGGAGTTGAGACTTGATAATGTGACAGTAAGCCATAATGACGGAAGCCACAGAAGAATTCTCGACCTGAGTACTCCATTGAAATGGGATTACACATCGCGTCTCGTTCAGTTCTGTTACACCTATCCTAACTTCAACGAAATTGGCAATAAAAAGTTTCAATATAAACTGGAAGGACGCGATGACCTATACCGGAATATGATAGGTGAGCAGCTTGACCTGAGCCACCTGAGCGAAGGGAGATATCTTCTTCTGGTCAGGGTAATCAACAATTCTGGCCAGATACTTGCCCAAACACAGACGGAATTCAAGATTCTGCCGCCATTCTACAAGACTCCATTGGCCTATATCATATATGTTATGCTGAGCGTGTCGTTCATCGGTCTCATAGGATTCTCCGTAAAGCACAAAATAAAAGCGGAGAAGAAGGAACTGGAGAACAGACGTCTCGAGGCGGAATTGGACGCACAAAGCCGGGAGATAGCCTCCACCACGATGAATCTCATCAACAAGAACAAAATTCTCTCGGATCTGAAAGAAGAAATAGAAGTGCAAAAAAACGCGATGGGCAGCCTCTACCCTGACAAATACTACCGAAAAATCATCTCTGAGATAGACTCGCAGATCTCAAGCGAGGAAGATTGGCTGCTGTTTCAAAAAAATTTCGACAGAGTGCACGGGGACTTCTTCAAAATATTGAAGAGCAGATATCCAAGCCTTACCGATTCAGACCTTAGATTCTGCTCCTATCTATGTATGAATTTATCCTCTAAAGAGATAGCTTCGATGATGAATATCTCCCTGAAGGGAGTGGAAGCCGCCCGTTATCGGATACGTAAAAAACTGGCGCTACCGTCAAACATCAGTCTATCTTCGTTTCTGATGGATTTGAAATAGCCGAGACTCCGCTGGTATTGAAACTTTCTATGGCAAACCAGTAAGACTGGTCAGCAGAAAGTGACGGCAGCAGGAATTCAGGGTTTTCCGGCAAATCCTTGGCATACAGCATCCAAGAAGAATAAAGTTTATCCGGCGCTATCCCCCAATAAATATTGTATCCCTGTGCCTGTGGGACGGCATCCCAACTCAGAACTGCTTGCCTGCGATCGCCACACCGGGTAGCGCAGAAATGCGAAGGCACTCCTGGCGCCTGCCCGTCCGAGAGGCCAAACACTCTGATCTCCGAAATCGCCAGATAGTCGGTCGGAACTTTCACATTACAATACCTGACATACCTGGCCTTCTCAGGCTTTTCCAGTTGAATATAGGCATTAGGCGTATCCTTTTCACTGCGGCTTCTGTCCACTGCAGTATGCCAATTCTTTCCATCTGCACTGACTTGAATTCTGTACTTATGAGACAATCCGTCAGGACGGCCATACAGGTCAGCGTCATGGTCATAATAATTAATCTGCAGAGCATATATCGAAGACTCCTTCTGAAGATCTATTACCACCCACTCCCCTTCAGAATTTGATGACGCAAGCCAATAAGTCTTACAGTTCTCATCCGTAAGGTTAGACGGGACGAACTCTCCTTCATAAGAAGACACGCTTACCGGACACCCCAAAGAAAGGAGCATCCACCCGGCAAACTCCCCTTTTGAATTCCCCTTGCTTGGCGCGAAATGAGGATAATCGCCAAATCGGGTATCCGAGTACATTATGCCATCCTTGTCAAAGAAAGTTGGATACATGCACAGTCTTCTCTCCCAATTGACTACGCACGAGATAGACATGGTCGCGAAATGCCACCACTGCTGCCCGGGGCCTTCGACAGTACTGCCGTGCCCCGCACCGTTAACGAATCCTCCAGGCTTATAACAGAATGGGTTATGTGCCTGATACTCAAATGGTCCCAAGGGGCTTTCTCCTACATAGACGCCGTCGCCGTAGACATTGAATTCAGTTCCTGGAGCGGCATACTGCATATAATACTTTCCGTCATGCTTCGTCATCCACGGGCCCTCTATATAAGCAGGGATACGGGTGTCGGAATGATTCTCTCCAAATCTCTCCCATCCGTGTCTTTCCCCATCCGCATAGATCAACTCGACAGGGTCTCCCACAGGAAGAAATCTGTTCTTAAAATCAAGTTCCCGGCCTTTTATCGGAAACACATTGGATGAACCCCAATAAATAAAAGCCCGGCCATCATCATCAAGGAAAAGATCCGGATCCTGCAGATTATGCAGAATGGAAGGAACCGCTTTCCACTCTCCGGAAGCCGGGTCATCAGAGTAAATGACACTCATCTCCCCTGACGGATCGCCACACACGAAAAGTACTGAATCCTTATAGTTGCGCGCTGCCGGTGCATTGCATCCCTGCGGATACCATATACTGCGAGGTTTCACGAATTTCCACGTGGTCAAATCCTTGGAGTGCCAATATCCAAGACTTCTGGTCACGAACATGTAATACTCTCCCCTGAACTCCACCACGGCCGGATCGGCACCTGACCGATATGAAAGATTCTGATCTGAATTATAAACCATATATGTATAGTCCAAATCCAATGGATTACAATATGTCCTTACACCTTCGTGGTCAACTCGTTTACAAGAAAAAAGTCCCAGCAGGACGGAAAAGCTCAAGGCAAAAATCAATCTCGATTTCATGTTCAGTTCAGTTTTACGTACAATCACGCCGCAAGGCATGCGCGTTTTAAAAGACGGAGACAAAAATACTAATAAAAAGAGTATCTTAGCATAAAATTTAATTTTTTGACAAGATGAACATAGCAATAGTCGGAGCCAGCGGCGCTGTAGGGCAGGAATTTCTCAAAGTGCTCGAACAAAGAAACTTTCCTATAGATAACCTTACACTTTTCGCGTCAAGCAGAAGCGCAGGAAACACATGCACATTCAAAGGCAAGGAATACACCATAAAAGAACTTCGTCATAACGACGATTTCAAAGGGATAGACATAGCGTTCGTATCCGCCGGTGGGAGCACATCCAAAGAGTATGCCCCTGACATCACACGGTTCGGTGCAGTGATGATTGACAACTCCAGCGCCTTCCGCATGGATAAGGACGTACCTCTGGTAGTACCGGAAGTGAACCCCAACGATGCTCTGTTCCGGCCTAAAGGCATTATTGCCAATCCTAACTGCTCCACTATCATAATGGTCGTGGCTCTACAGTCCATAGAGAGAATCTCGCATATCGAAAAGGTGCATGTCTCCACATACCAGGCGGCAAGCGGAGCCGGGGCCAGAGCCATGAGCGAACTCATTGAGCAGTACAGGCAGTATCTGGGCGGTCAGGAAGTCAAAGTGGAGAAATTCGCATATCAATTGGCATTCAATCTTATTCCTCATATAGATGTATTCACCGACAACGGATATACGAAAGAAGAGATGAAAATGTTCGATGAGACGCGCAAAATCATGCACAGCGATGTCTGCACGAGTGCCACTTGCGTAAGAGTGCCGTCACTTAGATGCCATAGCGAAAGCATCTGGCTTCGCACTCAAAGGCCCCTCACGATAGAGGAAGCCCGCGAAGCCTTTTCCCACGCCCCTGGGCTCACTTTAATGGACAACCCCGCAGAAAAAGTATATCCTATGCCTCTTTTCCTGCAGGGAAAAGATGACGTATATGTAGGACGCATAAGAAAGGACCTTTCAGACGAAAACGGTCTCACATTCTGGGTCGTATCAGATCAGATTAGAAAAGGAGCGGCTCTTAACGCAGTGCAGATAGCGGAATACCTTATAAGGAATGATCCCGCGCTCAGAAAACGTTAAAACACTCCCCCGCCCCTATAGTATTTTTTCAAGTTGTCAGGCAAGATTACAGCAATATGCGTATTTAATAAGTAAAAATCATTACGATTATGAAAAAGACATTACTTAAACTGGCGCTGACAGCACTTTGTACACTGACAATTAGCTCTTGCCTTAACAAGAACAATGATGTAATAGACACTGTTCCAACAGGCTTGGTGACGGTATGGCCCGGAACAGACTCCTTCAAATTGCAACTTGACGACAATACCGTCCTCATTCCTACTAACAGAACCACTTCTCCATTCAAAGACAAAGTGGTAAGAGCTTTTGCCCAATATACTGAAGAAGAGACAAAAAGCGAGACTGTCCTTGCCGACGAGAGTCTGGTGACAAAGAACATAAAACTCCATTGGCTCGACAGCATCCTGACCAAAAAACCGGTCCTGACACAAGGAGACAAAGATGACGAGCTGTATGGGACAGCCCCGATAGAGATTATCAAAGACTGGTGCACGGTAGCCGAAGACGGATTTCTTACACTTCGCATAAGAACCGCGGCAGGAGCCCCTGGCACAAAACATATCATCAATCTTGTGACAGGCACTAACCCGGGCGATCCTTTCGAGTTAACACTCAAGCACAAATGCTCTACGAGCACAATGCTGAACATGGCAGACGGCATAGTGGCCTTCAACCTCAATGACCTGCCGCACGAAGCTGACGAGGTGAAAGTCAAGGTCAAATGGACTTCTTTCTCAGGAGAGAAAAATACGGAATTCACTCTCAAGATGCACAAAGATTAAGTGATGCCTACAGAAAGGAAACTGGTGGATGATATCCGTAAAGGAGATACGTCGGCATTCAGGCAGTTGTATCTCCTTTATGTGAAATACCTCAGTGCCATCTGCTCAAGATACATTCCCCACGAGGACGACCGTAAGGACATATTGCAAGAAGCCTTTCTGAAGACATGGTCTTCTATAAAAAGATTCAATTACCGTGGCGAAGGATCTCTAAAGGCTTGGATGAGTAAAATCACCGTTAACCTTTCTCTAAAATATCTCAAGGACAGCGGCAAACTGCGATGCGAAGACATAAGTTCCTTGAAGGAAGATATTCCCGATACCGATATAGACACGCAACGAATTCCCACGGACGTCCTGATGCGCTTCATTCAGGAAATGCCGGACGGATATAGAACAGTATTCAACCTGTTCGTCATCGAGGGACAAAGCCACAAAGAGATAGCCAAACTGCTTGGAATCAAAGAAAATACCTCCGCATCACAGCTATTCAAGGCTAAAGCCATGATGGCGGAAAAAATCAGGAATTATGAGAAAAGATAATTGGACAGAAGACATAAAGTCACGTCTGAAGGACTATGAGTGCGATGCGCCTCAAGGCTTGTGGGATTGTCTCTCTGAGACCATTTCCCCCAAGGACAATGAGCAGAAATCGCCTAAGCCACACAGATGGATATGGGCCCTGCCAACGGCAGCATTAGCCTTCGCAGCGGCAATTACGCTTTTCATGATTCTGAAACCCGAAGATGCGAAGACAGACCTCGTGACGCCGTCTGCCGTCCCTGTTCTGGCGGAGAATTTCCAATCGACGGTGCCGGATAATTGCAGGACTGCAGATAACGACATTACAAAAGTTGCTGAAGACAGAGCGCGATATATCGCACGGGGTGACAAGCACGACCATCATCGCATTGATACAGTTCAGCCTTCAGAGCCCGAGATTCAGAAAACCGAAGGCAAAACATTCATCAATCAAGACGGAGCTGACACCGATGCGGTCAGAAAGGATACTCCCGAAGGCAATCATAATGAATTCCATAAAAGCCACGACGATGATACCATCGACATAAACGAATGGGAAAAAACGCAGGCACCCTCCACGTCAAAGGCGCATAAACTTTTAGCCCTGAACCTTTATGGCAGCAGTTCCACCGGAGATATGAGCAGCACTACCAGAAAGAGCTCCGGCGTTATGGCTCTAGGCTCAGACGGAAGTGAATGGCTCGGAGACCCGGAGATCGGAATTGCTCTCTATAATCAAGGATCCGACACCAAATCTACGACTTACCACCATCTTCCGATAAGAATTGGAGCAGGCATTTCATATTATTTCGCCAAAAACCTCAGCTTGGATACCGGGTTGGAAGGGAGCGTTCTGATATCGGATTTCACGGACGGGACTACACAGAATTATGTTTCCAGTTCACAAAGGCTGCAATATCTGGCCATTCCAGTCAACCTGCGCTGGGATTTTCTGCGCGCCGATAACTTTAACGTCTATACTAAAACCGGAGTCCGTCTACAGAAATGCATCAGCGGAACCATTGACAAGAATTATGTCATCGAAGGGACATCCAACAAAAAAGAATCTGTTCGCATAGATGAGCACCCTCTTCAATTCTCCACTCATATAGCAGTGGGGGCGGAATATAAATTGTGGAGAAGAACCGGCCTGTACGCTGAATTTGAAGGAGGATACTATTTCGATGACGGAACTAAGATACAAAGCATCTATCACTCACGTCCATTTAACTGCTCGCTTAATTTCGGCATAAGAGTGGACATGTCCTTCACCAGATAAATCCGGGGCTTGCGGCTATGCGGGAAGCGGTTAAAATAAGGGTCGCACGTCACATACCACCTGCTCTCCCTTATAGGATAGCAACGTTTCAAGCCATCCCGTATCCTTGGATACATGCTTTCATTACATACGGTAATACCCATGCGAGCGTCGGATAATACAGATACACATACGTAGTGTGTTTTTTTAAGGTTTTGTTTTTGGGTCCCCGAATGATCTTCGTTCGGGGCCTTTTTATATCGTATGCTGATATTCCTGCCGTATTTGGCATTGAGCTCCCGCATAATGGCGCGAAACTGCTCCCCATGGGCCGACGTGTCTTTTATCCCTGACCAAGCTATATAATAATGTATCATCTCGTGGATGATGACATCCTGAAGTGTCCGCTCGTCAAGATCGTAAAGACTTGACAAACGGATTGAAAAATCCCTGGCCTGTCCTTTTGAGAAAAACGACTTCGTGCGGACATAGCAACATTTGCCCAAAAAGGAACGCGCCCTTACTATCACCAAAGGGATACGCGGAAGCGCGCCGTTCCATATCAGAAGATTGAAATAGTCGAACTGACGCTGCGCATACGTCTGCGTCAAGGTCATAATTTATTTATCATCGCACGTGAAGAGATGATGCTGTTATACCTGTCAAGGACCTCGCTCACAACATCTTCCCAACTTCTCACGATGCTTCTTGAAGCCTGCGCCCCCACCCTTTTGACCCTCTGAGGATCGGCAATGAGCTCACGAAGTTTGTCCTCGAAAGACTTCAATGAATTATCTATCAAGAAGCCGTTCACGTCGTCTGTAAGAACGGTAGCGGCAGTAGCGCCTTTTACCATGACCGCAGGCGTGTGAAGAGCGGCCGCCTCACGTACTACCAGAGGAGCATTGTCATAAAGTGAAGGAAAGAGGAACAAGTCTGCCGCCGCATAGTAAGTCTTTATAGTCTCCCTGTCCGTTACGCAGCCCACAAACGTAGTCCTGCTATCCAACCCCTTTTCAGATACGAGATTCTTCATGGCCTCGGCGGCATACCCGGTGCCCACGAAGAACATTCTGAATTTCTGATCCTTGATACCTTCAAGCGCGTCTATGATGAAGCACACGTTCTTCTCCCAGATATGCTGTCCCACAAACAAAAGCACGAATTCGTCCGGGGCTATTCCCAGCGACTTTCTGGCATCCACGAAATATTGCTCAGGATACTCAGCACACAAATCGCTTCCGTTATCCACCACATCTATCGCTCCTTTATATCCGTATTCGCGAAGCACTTCCTTGACCGATTCCTGCGGCACCCACACATAGTCTGCATTTTCATAGAAACTGACTATGTTTTTCACTATCATCTTCACCATAGGATCCGGCAAGATACGCGCAAAATCGTCCTTGTATTTTGAATGGAAGGTCGCCACGCAAGGAATATTCTGATTCTTTGCTATCTTTTGTGCGGCACGTCCTGACACAAAAGGACTATGCGCATGCACTATTTTGAATTGGCGTTTAGATATTTTCGAAAGATAAGACGGGTCTATATCGGCAATTCCCGTAACATACGGCTTTCTGAAAGGCACGGGCATGGAAAAATAATCCAACACCTCGAAATCATATTTGGAATAATCAGTTCCGGGGACATTTGGAGTGATGACAGATACACCCCCCACCTTCTTCTGCATCCAATAAGCATAGTTATACACGCATACCGACACGCCGTCCATCACCGGAGGGAAACACTCATTAAATAAACCGATGTTTATGTTCTTCTTTTCCATTACGTTTAGATTTAACGCCGCGAAGATACTAAAATTATCTCGCCTTACCTATTTTCACTCAGATACTCCCTCATCCTCTCCTTATCCCCCAGATCGTCTATCTTCCACTTCCCATCTTCCCTGACAAGGCCAATTTCAACTTCCTTACACTGCCCCAGGTTTCTTATCACAACCTTGGCACTCGCCTTGTCCTGCGAAATAAGTTTAACTCCCCGTATCGAATAGGACACATTCCCCCAATCCTGTGCATTCAGCCAATGGTCCGCGTCAAAGAAGCCTATACACCCCTGCTCTGCAAGAGCATCATCCTTCTTAATCGTCTGAGCATAAATTTCATTATATTCCTTCGAGCAGAATCTCTTCTCGTAATTTTTTTCTTCCTTACCTGCATTATATTCGCCAATCACCTCGGAATAGATGGCATCCAATGCAGCACGAACTTCTCTGCCTTCCTTTCCCGTTTGGCATCCACATGCCAATATCATCGCCACTACCGGCACAACGAACATTTTGATTTTCATAAAGTTAACATCTTTTAAATAATCTTCCGGCCCTCCTCCGTAAACGGGATATACTATCAATACCATGTCCTTCTAAATCCGTATCCTGCACTTACGAACCGCACAAAAGACTTTGCCAAGATAATAAAAATACTTTAGATACTACAGGTATCCCGAACTATCTGTTCTAATTATTTCCTGTCGAGTAGTGGTAGAAAACAGGGCTTTTATTCCACTACTGGCATCCCGAGCGAACTATTTTGGGCATTTCCTGTTGAGTAGTGGTAGATTTTCGCGTTTTTATTCCACTACTCGACATGCAAAGTACAGTTTTCAGGCATTTCATGTTAAGAAGTGGAATAAAACTACGTTTTTATACCACTTCTCGACATCTAAAGTACAGTTTCCATAGCTTTTCATGTTTAATAGTGGACGAAAAACGGGATTTTATACCACTACTCGACAGTGTATGTGATAGCATACCGGCGGCTCGGTTCAGCGCTCTTATTCAGCGGACGGATTATGCATTCCGGTTCCGCGGTCTAGTTCGGTTTTTCTGTTAGGCATTTTGGTTTCGCGCTCCAGGTCTGTGACATGGTTCTGCATTCTGGCGTTGCATCTTCAAGCCACGGACATATCGGGCCAAGACGATACGCGCTTCGCGCTATCCCTCCCACTTCGTGGGCCCCTCCCGTTCACATGACACGGGCGTCAGGCCGTCTTGGCCCGA
>CAVKBL010000009.1:0-75036 GCA_963654805.1 Lachnospiraceae bacterium
GCGATCGCGGAGGCATTGGCCGCTATGGCCGTCTTGTTGTTCTCTATGAGTGCGGCGTTGGCGTCGATGAGGGCCTCGGCCGCTGCGATGTCGCCGGCGTTCTCAAGAATCTTGGCCGTGTTCTCAGAGATTTTCTCAGCGTTCGCCGCGATGTCCTCGGAGTTTTTTGTTACCGTTGTCGCAAGGGTGCGGATCTCGGCGGTAGCTTCGGCGAGGACGGTGGTGAGACCGTCGATGAGGGTCTTGTTGTCCGCAATCTTGGTGTTCACGCTGCTCTCGAGGTCGGAGATGAGTCTCGTCAGGCTCTCGTTCTGCGCTTCCATCTTGGCTTCGAGGGCGGTCTGCAGGGCTTCGAGCCTGCTGTCTATCTGGGCGGCAGTGTAGTAGGCCGTGAGCTGCTCGTTCACCCATGACTTAATGCTACTCTCGGAGGCGCTTATGGCTCCTGCGATGGCGGCGGTGTAGGCTTTCGTAATCTCATCAGTCGCTGCTTCGAGGGCATTCGCTGCGGCATCGGCAGCTTCCTTGATCTCTGCCTTCAGTTCAGCTTCGAGCTCTTCGAGAGCCTTGTTCATCTCGGTCTTGAAGTCATTTATTGAAGTCCTGATTCCGGCCATCTCGTCATTTATACTCTTTATCTGAGTCTGAATTCCTGCGACAACGGCAGCGGTAGCGTTATACTGGTCAAGAGTCGCGAATGTAGCGCTCGCCCAGTCCTTAGTTTCTTTAAGTTCACTGTCGATGTAGGCTTTAAGCTCGTCTATACGAGTTTGAAGTTCCGCATCTTTTGCCTGCAATTTTTCAATAGAGTCCTTAAGAATCGCAAGCTCTGAGTCAACGTATGCTTTAAAAGTCTCCAACTGTTTAAGAGCACCCGATTCTACAGAACTGATGTCATCATTGATTTCTTCTCTTAGTTTTGAGATAGCATCTGCGAGCTCCTTATCCACACCGTCAAGCCTGTCCGCCTCTGTCATAAGCATATTTATGTATCCCGACAACTCTGCATCTGTATTCTGCAGTTTCTCAAGAGATGTCTGAATAGCTGCAATCTGTGCTGTAATAGGTTGAATCTGATTAGATTTGATAGCATCAATCTGCTCTTGCAGATTTACAATGTCAGATTTCTTTGCGCATGAGACTACCAAAGCCCCGACCGCTAAGAAAGTCACAAAAAATCTGTAAAAAACTTTCATGTCAATATAAGAGGTTAGTGGATTCTTGGCCAATATAACAATTAATTTTTATTTTTGTGTCTTCTTCGATAAGCGGCTACAGCCGCTAAAAATTGGCAAATCTTCATTTGATACATTATGACAGGGAAAAAATACTCTTTAGGAATAGCGTTCGGCGGCGGCGGAGCGAAGGCCGGAGCGCATTGCGGTGCACTTCAAGCACTTAAGGAATTCGGCATAAAACCGGACGTGGTAAGCGGAACCAGCGCCGGATCGCTCGTGGCGGCGTTCTACTCCGCAGGATTCACGCCAGTGCAGATGATTCGCATGTTCCTCAAAATGAATTTCTTCAAGGACATAGTGGAGGTATCCAAACCGGGCGGCGGACTTTTCGACTCATCTCCGCTGATGAAGATAATTGAGACGCAGATGCCTTACGAGAACATAGAAGACCTGCCAATCCCCGTATATATAGTGGCTTCAGATATGGACCAGGGCAAAGTCAAAGTGTTCTCCAAGGGCAAATTGGCCCCGCGGCTGGTGGCCTCCTGCTCCATACCCATAGTCTTCAAGCCAATGGTTATAAACGGGATGCACTATATAGACGGCGGCGTGTTCCAAAATCTTCCTGTGCCTGCTATCAGGCCTCTCTGTGACAAGGTCATAGCCTTCAGCGTAAGGCGCCTGGAGAAGGAAACCTATAAGAACACCCTGCTTCATACTGCCACCAGGGCTTACAGCATGATGTTCATGTCCAATATCATGGCCGATTCCAAATTGGCAGATACCTATATAGAGCTTGACACTTCCGGCTGCGGGGTTTATGACATCGCATGCATCACGGATCTTTTCCACAGAGGATACAGAGATGCTTGCGCCGCTCTCGAGGCCGACGGATACAAGCGAGTCCTGCCTGCGGAGAAGATAGACCTTCCGAGCAAGGAAGAACTCATAAGTGCCAAGAAGAAGGAACTCCTCGCGCGCGGCCGCTTCCGCAGATAACGCACGAGACTTTTCGCGACAGCAGTCACTACCCTTCAGCCTGGCGGATCTGCGCGGAGTAGATGAGACACTTGTTAAAGGATTACAGCGTCTGGGTATCTTGCAAAAATCGTTTAAGAAATGGAGCCAGGAAGTAAGGAAATGTGTAGAACTTTCCGTTCCATCCGATGTTCTTATAACCTAACTTAATTCCATAATGAACATCAGGATAAGATTTCCAATCTATCAAGTTATTAAGCGAAGCTGTCGCTCCGTCAGTTGCCTTCACCTCAACCGGGACAAGAGAATCACTATCCCGCACGAAAAAGTCCATTTCAACGGACGGATTATCGTGTCTATAGAAATACAGCTGAGCATATCCGGATTTAATCAGCATTTCGCCCACGACATTTTCGTAAATGGCGCCCTTATATGTCCCGAAATTCCTGTTTGCCCGAAGGTCTTCCTGCGCTTCATCATCCAGTGATGCAATCAAGAGTCCTGTATCATGGTAATAAAGTTTGTAGTTGAGCGCATCATAATTCCCCTTCAGCGGAAGTTCCACATTGCTCAGGCAATATGCCGCATTGATAACTCCGGCTTCCTTAAGCCACTCCACGCTTCCGATATAGTCCCGACTCCGTGCATTTTTCGCCACCTTTGTGATCTGGAATTTTTTATTCTCCTTGGCCAAAAATGTGGATATGTGGCTATACACAGCCAAAATCTTCGCCTTGTCCGTCTCTTTCGCGTATTTTGTAATGTCTTCCGCATAGTCTCTGAGAAGCTGTCGCTGGAGCCCCAAAGTACCGCTGAAATTTCCGTTGTCTACGTACATTTTGACAACCTCCGGCATTCCCCCAATCGTCATATAATCTCGAAAAATGCCCATCATAGTATCAAATTCAATTTTGGTAAACGGCTTGAGAGCAAGCATATTCGAATACAGACTATCCACCTGTTCACCTGAATACCCCTTTGCCCAAAGAAATTCCTCGAAATCCATCGAATACATATCGTAGTCATCCTTGAAGCCGACGGCATTGGACTCGATTTCCTCGTAATATATACCCATTAATGAACCTGAACAGATAACGTCATATCGCCTGTCCTGACAGAATGATTTGAGAGAAGTCGCGCAGTCAGGACATTTTTGAAGTTCATCAAAGAAAATCAGCGTCTTCTGGGGAATGAAATGCCAAGACGGTTCAAGAAGTGAAATGTTCTTAACTATGGTGTCGACATCGTATCCGTCATCGAATATAGCCCGAAATTTCTTCTGCAACACGAAGTTAATCTCAATGACAGACTCATAATTGGCCAATCCGAAAGCACGTATGGATTGAGTCTTCCCGATCTGCCTCGCCCCTTTGACTATCAGCGGCTTCCTTTTTGAATTTCCCTTCCATGATTTAAGGAAACTATCTATTTTTCTATCAAGTAGTTCCATTTACATTTCACATTTTTCGATGTAAAATTAAGCAAATTTTCACATTTTTCGATAGCTTTCTGGGTGCATTTTGCACATTTTACCCCGAACCTTGTACCGGACGTGAACTGAACGGAGAAAGTAGACGCGGAAAATAATTTTTAGATGTTATTATTTTACAAAGTAGACATTCTATTAAAATCTATAAGGATATATGACTCATGTTCATTCTTCGCAAACTCTTCCACAATGGTTGCCTCAAAACCAGATTTCCCCACGAAATAAGAGTATAACC
The DNA here is from genome assembly GCA_963654805.1 of Lachnospiraceae bacterium. GTDB lineage: Bacteria > Bacteroidota > Bacteroidia > Bacteroidales > UBA932 > Cryptobacteroides. The sequence continues at coordinate 3,881 of CAVKBL010000009.1, forward strand.
GAAGAAATCCTTGCAAATCATAAAATCAGATTTTAAATTTGCATAAAATTAAGACTTATGATTGCACGTGAACTGAAGGATAAGGCCATCGCGCTTTCAAAACAATACCCGTTTGTGGTGATTACAGGCCCCAGACAGTCAGGAAAGACCACATTGGCCAAAAGCACATTCCCGGATTACAGAAAAGTATCTTTGGAAGATCTTGACAACAGGGAATTCGCCCGGGAGGATCCGCGCGGGTTCATCTCCACATATCCTGACAAGACTATTATAGATGAGGTTCAAAGAGTTCCGTCACTTCTGTCATACCTTCAGACGCATTGCGACGATGCTGGCAGAGATGGGATGTATATCCTTACCGGCTCACAGGACCTGCAGTTGATGGAGGCGGTGGACCAGAGTCTTGCCGGAAGAGTCGGAATTCTTCACCTTCTGCCTTTTTCCAAATCGGAGATGCTTTCAGGGAGCATACTGCCATCAAATACGGATGAACGGATACTTAGCGGCTGCTATCCCCGATTGTACGACAAAGGCATATCTCCTGCTGACTACTACCCCAACTATATAAATACATATATCGAACGCGATGTCCGCAATCTCAAAAACATCAGCGATCTCGGACGATTCTCGCGATTTCTGAAACTATGCGCCGCAAGAGTAGGACAACTGCTGAACAAGTCTTCTCTTGCCAATGACTGTGGAATAACTGTTCCGACTGTAGACTCGTGGCTTTCGATATTGGAGTCCAGCTATATCACTTTTTTTCTCAGACCGGACTATAACAACTATTCCAAAAGGATAGTGAAAGCGCCAAAGCTGTATTTCTACGATACGGGGCTTGTTTGTTCGCTTCTGGAGATAAAAACGCCCATACAGATGAACACGCATTATCTGCGAGGAAACCTGTTCGAAAATATGGTTATCTCTGATTTCATCAAAAATGACTTCAATAAAGGGATTCTGGAACCGACTGCATCATTCTGGAGGGACAGTGTCGGGAATGAAGTCGATCTTATCCGTCGCGATGGCGACAAGGTTGATGCATATGAAATCAAATCCGCGGAAACATTCAATGAATCTTTTCTCCACGGTCTTAAATATTGGTCGAAACTCTCCGGGACAGACGCTTCCAGACTGCATCTGATCTATGGAGGTGACACTTCAATGCAACGATCCGACATCTCCGTCGAACCTTTCTAAGACTACCCTTCAGCCTGGCGGATCTGCGTGGAGGAAATGTCCACTAAAGGCATATCACTGAGGCGAATGCGGTAATGAGGGTTTTCACGCAGCAGGGCGTCCCTGTCCGAGTGCATGTCGAACCCTCGTCGCGGAAACACTTCCACGCCATAATCAAGCAGGATTTCGGAATAGTTGCGCCAGCGTGAAAGGCCGTTAAGATTATCAGCGCCCATTATAAGAGTAAGAGAATCAGACGGATATATCTCCTTCAAGATGCCGAGTGTTCTATAGGTGTACTGGGGCGCACTGAGGGAGAACTCCACATCGCACACCTCCACCCGGTCAAGATCCGTACTCTCGGATATGACTTTTTCTGCCTGCTCCAAACGCAAACGGGCATTGTACGCCTTAGCCTGCTCCTTGAAAGGATTCTGAGGCGAGACTACCAGCAAGACCTTATCATAAGATCTGTTAAGGCAGGAAAGTATCGCCAGATGCCCCTCGTGCAGAGGGTCGAAACTTCCTGAATAAACGGCTATCTGCATAGGAAAGAGTCTATCTGAGCGTAAGTCTGCTCCAGCGCCGTATCCAGATCGTCGTTGACCACCTCCACGTCACACTTTCCCCGTCCATAAGAAATCTCGCTTTCGGCCTTGGCCAGACGCGTGCGTATGTCCTCCTCGCTGTCCGTTCCGCGGCCGCGAAGCCTCTTCTCAAGAATCCCCATGCTCGGAGGGACAATCAGGAACGACAGGGCGTTGGCGCCGAAATATTTTTTAAGATTATACGCTCCTTTGACGTCCACGTCGAATATTATGGTCTTGCCATCGTTCCAGATACGCTCAACTTCTGATTTGAGAGTACCGTAAAAGCGGTCCTTATATACTTCCTCGTGCTCCACGAACGCATCCTGGGCGATAAGTTCCCGAAAACGCCCTGCCTCTATGAAATAATAATCCACCCCGTCTTTTTCGCTGCCACGGGGAGAACGCGAAGTGGCGCTTATCGAGAACTCGAAGACCCCCGGATAATGCGCCAATATATGTCTTACTATAGTACTTTTACCTGCTCCGGACGGAGCGCAGAAGATGACTGTTTTTCCTTGCATATCTATAATTGCTCTTTTCACGATACTTCCGTGAAATGCACTGCAAATATAGCAATCTTTTCTCCATTCATCCTTTTCACACCGTCATATTCCGAGGCCAAGTCCGATAAGCGGCTTATTTCGTATAAGGTTTATCATTGATGCTCGTTATGCGCGCTTCTTCTCCGTAGCACGGAAGAGGCTGACACACGACGACCTCCACCTTCTTTTTATTAGCATCGACACACTCAAAGCGATAATTCGTGCCTGCAACGATCTGACGCGCCACCTTGAGAGGCTTCAGCTTCAAACCCTCGCGTTGCAGCACGACAGCGGTGAAAAGCGAATCTTCCTGCGCAGTCAATCTACTTGCCTTTCCATATCCACCCACCATTACATCCCTTCTGTGGTTACACGCACAAGCTGCCATCAAAACAGTCATCAGTGCCAATGTCATCATTTTCAAATATTTCATATTCCAACCAAATTTCATTTCACAATAACACGCACCCTTCCCAAATAATGAAGTGCAAATGTAGCGCGGCTTCATTTCGAAGCGTCACCTACATTTGCACAAATATAAGGAAGAATATTGGGGTTGTTATATTTGTTGTCGTATCATTGTTCTTGTTGCAAGATGCCAATGCTAATGCTGTACAAGCAGCCAGTGCTGCAAATTTTAAAGACTTCATTTTCAAAATTAAATTTTTGAGATTATGTGCCGATTCTTCAGGATGCGTCCATTCTCAAGCCCTGCACGACTACTTTTTGAGTACTCTCGCTTTATTAAATACACCTCACAGCGCAATCTTGCCTGACAGACGCTATTTTTACATCACACCGACTGTTTCTGAGCGCAAAACGAAGGATTGGCATTTGCGTAAATTTTTATTAAATTTGCGCCGGCTTTGAAAAGCCCCCAAAAAAGAAATTTTAACGAATACTAAATACATACATTTATTATGGTATCATTCAAAGAACTTGGCCTTGTAAACACCCGCGAGATGTTCGCCAAGGCAGTGAAAGGCGGCTATGCCATTCCGGCTTTCAACTTCAACAATATGGAGCAGCTCCAGGCTATCATCCAGGCCGCAGCTGAAACCAAATCCCCTGTTATCCTTCAGGTAAGCAAGGGAGCCCGCAACTATGCTAACCAGACTCTTCTGCGCTATATGGCAGAGGGAGCAGTAGCTTATGCCAAGGAACTTGGCTGGGAGAAGCCTCAGATCGTGCTTCACCTCGATCACGGTGACAGCTTCGAACTCTGCAAGAGCTGCGTGGATATGGGATTCTCTTCAGTAATGATCGACGGTTCCGCACTTCCATACGAGGACAACATCGCTCTTACCAAGAAAGTCGTAGAATATGCTCACCAGTACGATGTTACCGTAGAAGCTGAGCTCGGAGTGCTCGCCGGTGTAGAGGATGAGGTCGCTGCAGAAGAGTCTCATTACACAAAGCCTGAGGAAGTTATCGATTTCGCTACACGCACAGGTTGCGATTCACTCGCCATCTCTATCGGTACTTCACACGGCGCATACAAATTCAAGCCTGAGCAGTGCACACGTGACCCTAAGACAGGCCGTCTCGTTCCACCTCCACTTGCATTCGACGTTCTCCACGAGGTTGAGAAGAAACTCCCAGGATTCCCTATCGTTCTCCACGGTTCTTCATCAGTTCCACAGGAGTATGTAGATATTATCAACGCTAACGGAGGCAAACTCCCAGATGCAGTAGGTATTCCTGAGGAACAGCTCCGCGAAGCTGCCAAGAGCGCTGTCTGCAAGATCAACATCGACTCAGACTCACGTCTTGCCATGACTGCCGCAGTCCGTAAGGTATTCAACGAGAAACCGGGCGAATTCGACCCTCGTAAATATCTCGGACCAGCTCGCGATGAGATGAAGAAACTCTACATCCACAAGATCGTGAACGTTCTCGGTTCAGACGGAAAAGCCGCCTAATCGCAGCCCTCATATATTTAAGAAGACGCCTCGTATCGGGGTGTCTTCTTTTTATTTCTTCCTGCCGGACATAAATCCGAACATTTTTCATAAATTCGCTAGGAAAAAATCAAACATAACCATGTACACTAAAGACTACCTTAAGCAAATAGCTTCAGCTTTTGAAGTAGATTCCGATATCACGGACATATGCCCGCTTGGAGAAGGGCTTATCAATGACACATTTAAGGTCAGCACCGCGCACGGACATTACGCCCTGCAGCGCATCAACAACGCCATATTCCAGGACGTGGAACTGCTTCAGCACAATATAGAGGCCGTGACCGCTCACATACGTGAGAAACTCACCGCCCGTGGCGAGACGGACATAGACCGCAAAGTACTTACCTTCATTCGCTCTAAAGAAAGCAAAAAGACATATCACATAGACCAGGAGGGTAAATATTGGCGCATGTCAGCCTTTATAGAAGGCAGCCGTAACATAGATGAAGTAAATGAAGAATCGTCCCGTCTGGCCGGACAGGCCTTCGGACAGTTTGAGGCGGAGCTTTCGGACCTTCACGAAGAAATAGGCGAAACCATACCGGACTTCCATAATATGCCGCTCCGTCTCCGGCAGCTCCGGCAGGCCGTAAAAGACAACCCCAAAGGACGGGTCTGGGAAGTAAGGGATCTTCTGGACATAATAGACAGGCACGCCGAGAAGATGTGCGCCGCCGAGACACTTCACGCCGAAGGCAAACTTCCCAAACGCATCTGCCACTGCGACACGAAGGTCGGCAACGTCCTGTTCGACAAAGACGGCAAAGTACTGTGCGTCATAGACCTGGACACGGTGATGCCGTCATTCGTATTCTCGGATTTCGGAGATTTCATGCGCACCGCAGCCAATCCTGTATCGGAAGACAGTCCTGAGTACGACAAGATAGAGTTTAAGATGGACATTTTCAAAGCGTTCACGAAAGGGTATCTTTCTACGGCCGGGGAGTTTCTCACTCCGCTTGAGATAGAAATGCTCCCCTACGCCGTGCAGTTGTTCGCCTTCATGCAGGCCGTTCGTTTCCTCACCGACTACATTAACGGAGACACCTATTATAAAATCAAATACCCCGAGCACAATCTCGTTCGCACACGCAACCAGATAACCCTCTTCCAAAGCGCTTTAAGCAAAGAAGATGAGATGCATCGATTCATAAAAACTCTTATTTGAAGCGGGAATTGCCATAATTTCACAAGTTATCACTATTTTTGCACCACTTACCGATAAAAATGCGTTTATGAAAGTAATAAACGAAAGAAGACAGGACATTATCAATACTATACTTAATCAGGGAGTGGTGAAAGTCTCACTTCTGGCCGAAAAGTACAATGTCACTCAGACAACGATACGCAAAGACCTTAACTATCTGGAGAAAAAGGGACTGCTGCACCGCTCATACGGTAATGCAGTGGCTGCCTCGGCTCCGGTAAAGGATATCTCGCTCGGCAAGAAAAAGCTCATTAACTTCAATGCCAAATTCCGCATCGCAAAAGCCGCCGCCGAACTGATAGAAGAGAACGACTCCATATTCATAGCTTCCGGCTCCACCATAGCCATCTTTGCGGACAATCTCAAACCTAAAGGCCGTCTCAATGTAGTCACCATCTCCGTGAACATCTCCACGATGCTCGGTGAGAACGACAGCATATCGGTAATGCAGGTGGGAGGGATGCTCTACAGCAATACCCTTTCCGTCTACGGAAGCGATGCCATTCAATCCGTCAAAAACGTATTCTGTTCGAAACTTTACTTCGGTATCGATGGTATGTCACTCGAACACGGCATCACCTGCGCCACCAGAGAAGAAGCTGAACTAACCCAAGAGATGATGCGCTCCGCAGAGAAAAAGATAGTTCTGTGCGATTCGAGCAAACTCGGGAAAAGAGGGTTTGCCCGAATCTCAGACATCTCCGACATAGACATACTTATCACTGACTCCTCCTTTCCGCGAGAAGCCAAAGAGCAGTTTGAAAATGCCGGAGTGCAGATAATTATGGTCTAGGCGAGTGATATTTCACAAGTCCTTCGATAGGAGACTTGATGATATTACCCAAACTCATACCGAACTCTGAAGCTACCTCGGCGAGAATGTCCCTATGACAATAGCCTACGGAGCCTACGCAATTGAGGCTATACTTTCTGTAATCAGGATAAAGAGTTACGATATTCCGGAAAAAATCCCTGAAAGCGCCTACCATCAGATCGTGGCAATAAGGGATAGTATGTCTATTTTGTCCCACCCATGTGCAGAACTGCGCGCAGTAGCGGTTAGCCTTAGGTTTACGATACACCTGCTCAATTATCTCTTCAGCGTTCTTGCCGACAAGAGCCTTGACCTTTTCATAAACATCCGAAGGCATGTTTTTTCTCGCATAATCACGCAGCAAAGTTTTTCCTATATATCCTCCACTGCCCTCGTCTCCCAAGATGAAACCCAGAGAATCGATATTGAGCGTCACCTGAGCTCCATCATAAAGGCAGCTGTTGGTACCCGTTCCAAGAATAGCTGCAAAACCGGCGCTGTCACCAAGCAAGGCGCGTGCCGCTGCCAGTAAATCCATAGCTACAAACACCGTATCCGCATTAGGGAATACACCCAGGAGCGTCTCGCGCATAAAATCATAGTCGAGTTCACTTACTCCGGCTCCATAAAAATACACTTCCTTTACTTCCCCCGGATTGAAACCGGCAGGAAGATTGGCACGGATGTCGCTTTGAATGTCAGGACCTGAAATAAAATTAGGATTATAGCCGAGGCTGTTGAAATATGCCGGAACGCCTCCTTCTTTCGGAATATAGGCCCAGTCTGTCTTGGTGGACCCGGAATCTGCAATCAGTATCATTTTGAAATTATTTTTAATTATTCTTGTCCGTAGCACAATAAAGGTGCCTGCAAAACTTATTTTCTTATTCTATAGCCGATGTAGGCGTAATAGAAAATAAAAAGATAGCACGGCAAGCATATCCAGTAGGCAGCCTGATTGCCTATCCCGTCCTTAAGAAACCCGAAAACGAGCGGAATCAGCGCACCTCCACCGAATGATGCTACCACCAGCGAAGATCCCACCTTTGTAAAACGTCCGAGATCCGTAATGGCCAACGGCCAGATGGCAGGATTCATCAGTGAACACGCCAGTGCGATGAAAGCCACGCACCAGATGGACACCCGGGCCGGAGTCAGGACAATGAGCAGCGTACCTGTCACCGCAAGCCAGCAGCATATACGCAGAGCCTTCACCTGTGACATAAAGCGTGGAATGAGAATAATTCCGAGCACATAACCTACCGCCATGCCTATACTTGGCCACAATGCATATATCTGAGGATTAGGAAGATGCAGACAAGCGGCATAATCCACGACAGAAGACAGCGCAAGGGTCTCGACTCCGGTATAGAAGAACATGGCCAATGCCCCCAGAATAAGATGCGGGAACTGCCAGATGCTCGTCTTGCCGGCGGCGTAAGGACAATCCTCTGTCTCGCTTTCATCTTCACCGGCCGCCTTCACCTCCTGGAGAGGCGCGAAAAGAGTAAGAATGCCCAGAACCACGAAAATTCCGATTATTATTATGAAAGGCGTGGTGATATCGACAAGCTCCGCTTCATCTATGCTCTTGCCTATGACAGCCGCCAGAAAGACAGGTGCCGCAGCCCAAGCCATGGAATTGCAGATTCCCATCAGACTCATCCTCCTGGCGCCGCTCTCCATAGGTCCAAGTATGGTAACATATGGATTGATGGCCGTCTGCAGGACAGTATTGGCCACTCCGCTAAGAAACGAAGCGAAGATGAAAAGAGGAAGACTTTCCCCTTTGGCCGAAGGTATGAACAGGCAGAAAGCGATGGCGAAAAGGGCGAACGAGAGCGACATGGTCCGGCGGTATCCTATCCTGCCTATAATCTTGGCCGCAGGATAACTGAACAGCAGAAAGGCGCAGAAAGTGGAGGCTATCAGAAGATACGACATCCCCGAAGACACTTCGAGAGTAGATTGGAGAAGCGGAATAAGATAACTGTTGATGCCAAGGGCAAACCCCACGATAAAGAACATCGAACCTATTATCGCGAGAGGAAGGGCATAATTATGGGGTTTATTCATCATTCAAATACATTAAGCCATGTCAGAACGGAAGTTCGGCATAGAGGCCGTTAAAAGTCTGCATCCCTTTCCATACAGGAGTGCCGAAAAGAGCGTTATCGTTGGTCGGGTCACATATATACCACTGCCCATCCACATAAATGTGCGGAATGACATGCCCTATTACTGATGAAGAGAAATAGCACTGACCGTGAACATAACGGGCAGGTATACCGGCAGCGCGGCACATGGCCACCACGGCATGGGCCATATCACAACAGTTTCCCGCCTTGTCCTTTATCGTACCCACGGCGCCCTTCCTGGTATTATAATAGTTCTCCCACTCCCATTTGTCTCGGGCATATTCGAATATGGCTTCAGCCTTCTCTCTGTCGGCAGTCTTTCCGGAAATGGCCTCCTGCATGGCAGAAACTACCGTCCCGTCATCAATCGGGCAATTTTTGGCGCTTCGAAGATAATCTGAACACCACACGCTCACGCTTTCAGGAAGAGCGCTATAATGACGATAATGATCCATCACTCTTGCCACACAGACGAGTGCCTGAGCAAAAAGAAGATTTCCCACATACTGCTCACCTTCAGAAGTGTAATTGTACTCTACTGAAGAATCTCCGCTACGATCATCTTTCCACGTTCGCGTGCCGAAACAGCAATAATTAGGATACGCTCCTACCTTTGCGGCATAGGCATTCATCTTTTCAATGGCCCATTTCAGAGCCGGAAGAGAGATTTCGTCCTGTTCGAAAGTATTCCACGCCATGGACGAGGCGGAAGAATATTTCGGAATCTCCACATCACTGCATTCCTGCCAGCTGTCGGGATACTGCTCTATCAGCGAGATTATGGAACAGGCTGCTGAAAAATACTTGGCCTGACTATAATCTACGCCCTCCACATTGACGTAAAGGGGCATCTCATCCGTCTCGACAAAAGTCTCATAAGCCTGCGATACCGCCTGCAGGAACTCTCCATTCCATGAAGAAGGTGTAAATTCTTGGGGTGACGGTTCATTGCCTTTTCCGCTGTTTTTAGTGCATGCGCAACCGGCCAAGAGCAAAACGGCTGTCATAAGTATGGCATTGGCACAAAATACAGGATTAAAAAATCTATGATTCATACTGAAGGTTATTAGATGTTGGTTTTCTGGCAGACACGGGAGCGGTCAGGCTCCCGTGTCCAATAGATTCTTACTATCAGAAAGTCTCTCCCTGATGATACATGTCGAAGTCGAACTGCTGATCCTTGAGCGCGGTGTAAACATTCTCGGTGATATCATTGTCGAGGATGTATTTGTAAGCTCTTGCAAGAATGTAAAGCTCACGTACCGGTGAGATGAGGCCCACATAACCGTCAAGAACTATGGTACTTCCCGTATCGGTACCGAACTGCTGGAAGTTGCCTATCTTTCCGAGAGGAGAAGAACACCAGCCATTCTTCACGAACGCACGTCCAAGATGTATGGAAGTAGCCTTCACGATGAACTTAAGACCTACTGTAGAGATAGCTTCTCCATTATATGTAACCAGAGAATTGCCGCTGTTATCATATTCATACCACGGAGTGACACCCCAATCACATCCCTTCGTAGCTGAAGGGATCTTGTCGCTAAGCTTGCATCCGTCACCGTAAGTAAATTCATCGTTACGTTTCTTCATGGTCTCGATGAAACCTTCACCTTCTTCCGTTACAAGATTAAGGAACGCGCGAACCGCTATTTCCCACGCCTGTGCCGAGGTATATTCCGTATCGCCTACCTTGACTGACCATACGCCCCACTTAGGGTCATACTGGTTACCGTCATGACCATAAGGGTTCCCCGACGGCTCGCCGATAGGAATGAAATGAACATTCTCCCATGCGCTGTTGTTGTCAGTACAATGAACGCCTTCGGCATCCACTTTACCCATACATTCTTCCCAAAGAGGAAGACACTTTACGAATTCGATGGCGAAATCACGGATGGTAGCTTCGGAAGGCACAACATATTCTGCCTGTTTAACGACTATTTCAAGACCGTCCGTAACATTTCCGCCCTTGATGATCACCTTGCCTTCACGAGCTTCTCCTGTATTGGACTTCACGCTGACAGTGATTTTTGCAGGAGATGCAGCTTCGCCTGATACAGGAGAAACTGTAATCCAGTCTGCATTTGCTTCAGCTGTCCAAGCTTTCTTGGCGATAAATGATGCGTCCGTGCTCTTGGCGTCAGCCGAAAATTCAAGAGTCTTGGTCTGAAGTTCTATATCCGGCATTTCAACACCATAGAGGTCATAGTCCAATTTAAGATTCTTGACTGCGTCATAGACATTTTCCGTGATATTGTTCTTGAGAAGATAATCATAGAAACGGCAGAGAACGAGGAACGCACGCATAGAACTGATATATCCGTGGTAAGGTTCCATAACGACAGAGCTGTCAGGATCTTTTTCAAAATTAAGGAAATTACCTATCTTGCCCAGTTCCGGAGCTCTCTTGAGGAACCAAGGAATAGCACGTACCATAAACGCGATATCGCACGGATTTTCTTCAGAGAAATTCATAGGCCCGATTTCTCCGTCATTCGTGCTTTCATACCAAGGATACAATCCCCAGACAGCCCATTCTTCGGTAGCAGGAATCTTTTCATTAAGCGCCTTTCCGTTACCGAGGGAATGTACAGGAGTATTACGTTCCACTTGCTTGGTTACAGATCCTTCAGGTGTTACAAGATCAAGGAAGCCTTTGGCTGCCACCACGAAGCATTCTGCGGCAGTATATTCGGTACCTGCCACGGTAATGGTGTGATATGGCTGATATTTGGCGTCATACTGATCCTTGCCGTCAGCATAAGCTCCACCGCTGTGAGGAATAGGAATGAAATGGACATTCTCCCATACATCACCATTGTCAGTACAGTGGCTGGCGTCGGCGCTGACATTACCGACAGTCTTTTCCCAAATATCAAGATAAGACACCAGAGCCTCGGCGAAGCCCTTCAGCGTAGCTGCTGAGCCCAGATAATCGGTAGATACCGTCGCAGGAAGTTTGCCGTCTTTCTTATATAGAGCAAGAGTACGGGCAAGAGTAACGGTAGCACGGTTGGTAGAGAAAGCGATGGCGGAGCCGTCCTTATAGAACACGGTCTGGTTAGGAATCTGTCCTTTCTCTTTAACGACTGCAAGAATATTGGCGGCTATAGCCTGCACACTCTCATCTCCGGTTACGGCGATGGTCTCAGCCTCATAACTGTCTCTGTCAGGATGTTCGGCAGCCTTGTAATTGAAAACTTCTACGTCGCCGGAAGTCGTTCCTGCGATAATATTGGATACTACCTTACACAGAGCATACTGATACTGAGGCTGTGTAAGTGTCACATCCCCTACATTAAGAGAAGACGGGATGGCCGTAGTGGTCTCCCACTCAGAATACATAGTCGAAAAGGCTTCGACCAGAGTCTGCTGCGCGATGGTGGCAACAGGTTTAACATCAGATTCCGGTTTCTTTTCTTTATCGCAGGCTGCAAAAAGAGCAACTGCAGAAACCAGCACGATGAGATAATTCCAAATTTTTCTCATAAATAAAACATTTTAGTGAATAGTGGTTATTGATTGAAATATTCCTTGATATCGGGAAACTCTCCGAGACCGTAGCGGAAAAGGACTATCCCGGCAGCCTTCGAATCCTTATAGACATTGCAGTCCTTTAGTATTCCTGCCGCATCCATAGGAGTAAGGCCGTCGTCAGTGCCTTTATAAGTGGTTGTTCCGGCCCAACATTCCGCTCCGTGAGCATTATCGGCAAATCTGTTCGCCACGTTCCGGCAAGCCTCATCGCTATAGCCGTAAGAGTAGCGATAGATCATAGGCATCATAATATGGATATAACGTGTCATCTGATCTATGTTCTGCCCATAATAATAGCCGTTCGGAGTCTCATCAGGCATAAGAGCGGCAGAAGTAACGAGCCCTTCGTCATAACTGTCACAAAGCTCACGAAGTTCCCTGCAGCAACGCGTTACAGCACCCACTGCATTGACTTCAGCAGAAGGGTTATGCTTGGGAGCCGTACCTCCGAAACGGATATAATCCAGATGAAGGCCCTTTACGCCGTATTCTTCGATATAAGATTGGGCATTGGAGACTATCCTCTCGAACACCTCTTCTTTATAACGGTTGTTCTCGTCGTCTATGGGATTGATCCAACCTCCATTATAAAAGCATTGTATCCACGCATGCACGGCAATGCCTTCTCTTTCAGCCGCCTCCAGAAACTTTATCGTAGTCTTTTTTGAGGACTGATTGAAAGCGGCATAATTGAGAATTATGTGATCATAGCCTTTGGCCTTGAGAGACTTCAGCTCTGCACAATCATCCGCCATAAGGCTCGGGATATGACTGCTCCAGGTCCATACGCCGGCACGGACAGTACCTTCAAGGCTGAATATGGCATTCTCAGCCGCTTTGCTGGAATAAGTAAGAGCACGCCACTGCGCTCCGCCGTCAGGAATTCTCTGATAACTGCCACGTGCCGTCAACGCATGGGCTTTCGTAAATTCTGCGTCTCTCGTGAATTCATCTATGGCCTTGCCCGTAGCGCTTGCGGCGAGTTTGAGCGTAAAGTCTGCGTCCGATGACATGCCGGTAAGCAGCGTCTCATCTTCAGTAGAAAGTACCAGACGTTCTCCTGCGGCAAGGGATGTGCCTTCCGGAGCGGTATAAATGCACTTGCGTGAAAAATACTGGTCGCTGAGATATAGTCCGACCCCCGACAGATCGACGCTTCCGGAGCCGGAGTTCAGAAGTTCCACCCAGCTGTTGGCGTCAGTGATCTCGTCATGGGCGGCTATCTCGTTAATGACCAGGCCCTCCCATTTGGCGATATCGTTCTTCGAATCCTGACCGCAGGCTGCAAGCAGAAGTACAGGGAGAAGATATGATAGGTTCCTGCGCATAACTTAAGCCTTTATGACGCCTTCCTCGCGAAGCCCTTTTTCAGCCTCGGTCAATCCGCCGTATTTCTTTATCGCCGCTTCGCACACTTCGTAGGTAAGAGCCGGATTACGCTCCACCATAGTACGTGTAAGACGGTCGATGACCTTGTTGTTGATAAGATGGGCGTGAACCATCCTGTTGCCCTCGACTCTGCCGAGGCGGCACATTATGGTGGTGCTTATCATGTCACAGATAAGCTTCTGTGAAGTGCCGGACTTCATTCGCGTGCTTCCCGTTATGAATTCAGGACCGGTGATGACCTCTACAGGATAATCGGAATAATCAGAAATGGGGGATCCCGGGTTATTGACGAAAGAGCCTGTAGGAATACCATGTTCGCGACATGCTTTGAGCGTGGCCAGCACATAAGGAGTGTTACCGCTCGCGGAGATGCCCACCACGATATCTTTCGGACAGATGTTCTTCTCCTGCAGAAGCCTCCATCCTTCCTGTACATCATCTTCCATCTCTTCCAGGTCGAGAACCAGATTCTCCACCCCGCCTGCAAGAATGCACTGAATCATATCAGGAGACACACCATAAGTATTCGGAATCTCCAGCATATCCAGAACGGCGAGCTTGCCGCCTGTTCCGGCCCCGCAATAAAACATTCTTCCTCCCTCGCGCAACTGCCCTTCAATGGCGCTTACCAGCTTTTCAAGTTCCGGAAGCACCTTCTCTATCGCAAGAGGGACCTTCTTGTCCTCCTCATTAATTTCGCGCAACAGTTCCGCTACGCTTTTTTTCTCCAAATGGTCGTGCAATGACGGCTGTTCTGTAAGTCTTAATGCCATAAATATCTAATTTTAAAATCTTTTACTTTTAATATCTCCTATCCGCTTGCCTCCCCTTACAAGCACCGCTTTCACTTCCTGCGAGCGGTTGATGACGAAAGGCTGAGTGTAAAGCGCCGATTCGGGCCCCGGGATGTTCCCGTCGAGGGTGTAACGTATCTCAGAATCCGGAAGGTCGGACGTGATGGTAACCACCTTGTCATATTCGGTGTCCTTGTGAAACTCTATATATGGGCTGAAGAAGTTGCGGCAAGCCCCGACTCCGAGAGCATCGAGCCTGTCGAAATGTGTTTCGAGTCTTCGCGTGAAGCCGTCCCAATCTTTGGGAGCCGTCGTCCATCCGCTCTCGGCGATGGCGCACATTCTCGGCCATGCCATATACTCGACCCTACCCGGAGTAGGCATATATTCCGTCCACACGCAGCCTTCAACTCCGAGTATATACCTCTGCTCTTCAGCACTCAATACGTCCGGCACAGGATTATATTCATACATGGTGCGCAGCATCGTCGGTCCTCCCATAGCGAGAGGCTCGCTGTCGGGGTCTCCCTGCCAATAGTCAAGATAATATTTCGGATACGGCGCCATGACTGCATAATGATGCATCTTGGCGGCCTTTATCCCGCCTTCCTCTCCAAGCCAGGACATCACCTGAGCATTAGGAGCAAGACCTCCCTGAAGGATTTCGTCCCAACCTATGATCTCGCGGCCGCGGGAATTGAGGTATTTTTCTATCCGCTGCACGAACCAACTCTGCAATTCAAACTCATCCTTAAGGCCAAGCCTGCGGATAAGAGCCTGACAGTGCGGGCATTTCTTCCAGCTGGCCTTGGGACATTCGTCCCCTCCGATATGAATCACCTTGGAAGGGAAAAGTTCCATCACCTCGTCCAGCACATCTTCCAAAAACTTAAATGTCTCCTCCTTAGGACAATATACCTGACGGAAAATGCCCCATTTGGTGGCGGTCTCGTAATGGTCCTCAAGTCCGCAGCTGAGCTCCGGATAGCAGGCTATAGCAGCCAGGGCGTGCCCCGGCATCTCTATCTCCGGGATAATGGTCACATAACGCTGCGCGGCATATTCCACAAGTGAGCGGACCTGCTCCTGCGTATAATATCCTCCATAAGGCTTTCCGTCATATATGCCGGAAGCGAGCGAACCGATCACGGTCTCGCGACGCCATTGGCCCTTTTCTGTCAGAAGCGGGTATTTCTTGATCTCCAATCGCCACCCCTGGTCTTCGGTCAGATGCCAATGAAACCTGTTGACCTTATGAAGAGCCATAAGGTCTATATACCTTTTCAAAAAATCAATATCGAAGAAGTGCAGGCAACAGTCAAGATGCATTCCCCGATAAGCGAATCGCGGCGAGTCTTCTATCGTGCAGCACGGCACGGTCCAAGCCCTGACGGACTTTCTCACGGAAGAAAAAATATCCGTATCCAAGAGCTGCAACAGTGTCTGAAGCCCATAAAATGCTCCGGCACCGTCGCCATATTCGATGACGATGCGGCCCGGCTCCACATGCAGGGCATAAGCCTCGGAAGGAAAACCCGCATCAAGAAAGAAGATACCTTCATTCTGCGAGAAATCCACATCTGCGATCTTGAGGGAGAAGCCTGATACGGTCTGCAGGCGCTCGTTGAGAAAGCCTGCGGTACGCAGAATCTCCTCCCCGGCGGCATATATCACGGTATTCTTCGTGATGCTGAAATAACCTTCCCCGCGCTGCACATGCGAAGGCTGAGGAATGACGCAGATCGCCTCCGCCTCCCGGTTCCCGGACTGTCTGCATCCGAGAACCAGGGCGAGGACTATAATTATACTAACCACTCGTCTCATTAAAACGGTATTTCTACAAGTTCACCGACCTTTTCTCCATTATATTTTATTCCCTGCGCTTTCACGACGGTTCCCTTTTCAGGAACGAAAGGACGGGTGAATATAGGAGATGAGAGTTCAGGAATACTGCCGTCCACAGTATAGTGTATGGCCGCTTCCGGATAGTCAAGCATCATATCCGCATCTTCCGGACGCGTGAGGTTGACGCTGTCGTAATCGAAAATCACGTTCCAATATGCCTTGGAATATCCTACTCTTTCGGCCTCTATCCGCTGCATTTCCTTTTCCATTCTGCATCGGAAAGACCACCAGTCCTTGTTGGAGCGAAGCGTCCAGCCGCTTTCTGCCAATGCCGAGGTGCGAGGGAATGCATTATATTCCACTTTACCGCTTTCCGGTGCATATTCTCCCCACAGACAGCCTTCTACACCTATGATGTATTTCTTGCTGAGCTCCGGAAGAGAATCGACCGCCGGATAGTAATTGGCTATCTTTTTCAGAGGCAGGAAGCGCGGCTGATTGGCCGGCTCACGCAGAGGCCCCTCCTGATAATAGTTGAAATAGCACCAGCGGTCAGGCGAGAGTATTACTCTATGTCCCGAACGTATGCCTTTGGCCGCAGGACCGTGTCCGCGATAAGACTGCGCTATCATCTGTCCGTTGACTCCCTTACCGTCGAGGATCTCATCCCAGCCTATGACCTGCTTGCCATGAGCACGCAGATATTCACTTATACGGTTCACGAAATAGGACTGAACCTCGTCGTAACTCTTGAGACCGAGCTGTCTCATTATCTTACGGCAATAAGGGCTGTTTCTCCACGCATCCTGCGGACATTCATCTCCTCCTATGTGATAATATTTGGACGGGAAAAGCGGAAGAAGTTCCGCGAAGACGTCTTCGAGAAAAGTGAGCGTGGCTTCGCTCGGACAATACACGTCCTTCTTGACTCCCCAGTCGGTAGATACGCTATAAGTCCTGGTCGTATCGCAGGAGAATCTCGGATAAGCGGCAAGAGCGGCCGTTGAATGCCCCGGAATCTCTATCTCCGGAACCACCTCTATCTGACGCAGACGCGCATATTCCACGACCTCACGCACATCATCCTGCGTATAGAATCCGCCGTGAGGCTTTCCATCAGGATTTTTCCCGTTATAATCGGAGGTAAACGGACGTTTCGAGCCTATCTCCGTAAGAAGCGGATATTTCTTGATCTCTATTCTCCAGCCCTGATCTTCCGTCAGATGCCAATGGAATTTGTTCAGCTTACGGATAGACATATAGTCTATGAACTCCTTGACAAAATCTTTGGAATAAAAATATCTTCCGCAGTCAAGCATCATCGAGCGGTACGGCAGTGCCGGGCGGTCGCTGATACGGCAGCATGGAGCGCTCCATTTCACGCCGTGAACTCTGTCCGGAGAATAAATCTGAGCCGGCAGCAGCTGTAGAAGAGATTGCAGACCATAGAATGCTCCTGCAGAAGTCGAAGCCTCTATCTTCACTCTCTTGGGGCTTACTTCCATTCTGTACTCCTCCTCTCCGAGACCTTCCACCTGACGCAGCAGAATATCTGACCCGCGGCCTTTGGAAAGATCTATCCCGGTGGAAGCCTGCACTTTCTCCATGAAGACGACGGAAGCCTGAGCAAAGGTAGGCTCAACGCTTTCGACACTGAGGTGAGAGCCGGATTTGAGAGTAAATTCCCCGGGGAGGGGCTCCAGCGAGGCCGGCTCGGGAATTATCCCGTAACAACGCCAATCCTTCTGTGGTTCAGCATTTTCCGAGCGGATCGCATCGGAGAGTATCTTCTTCACGCCTTCGGCATAGACAGCCGGAGCCGCCGGAGAAATAGGATAAGGGGCCTTTATGTAAATATGCATCTGTTCAGTCTCATACTCATAGCCCTTGCGTACCTTATATGCACGCTCCGAAGGCAGGTATGAGTTCTGTCCGTTAGTATATCCGGCGAAAAATATGGTCTTCTGCGGGAAAGCCTCACGAGCCTCGGACTGATATTCACAGAACGGCTCACCGTCCGAGAAAAAGAACAGCACACCGTCAAGATCCACCACGTGCAGACTGTAGCGCAACTTGCTAGGAACTGGTCCGGCTTTGAAGCGTTCGAGGATTTCGCCTTCCCATCTGCGTACATCATCACCGAAAGTGGACGACACGGCAGAAGAACAGCGCGCAAGCGAATCGGCATGATGACGCACGTCCGCAGCGGTTATCTCATCTTTCTGATAAGGAAGATCCACCTTTTCATTTATAAGACGAAGCAGTCCGCGGCTTTTGACCGCAGTGAACTGCACACCGGAAAGGTCATCGGCAAGTTCACGCCCGCAAGTTTCGGCATAAGCTGCGTCCTGCGGGCCGCGGGCAGGGTCCATGTTGCCGGCAGCACCGGTAAGGAAGAACACCTCACCGCCCCATTTTTCGGAAAGAATGCCGGAGCATACTCCGGGATAGTCCGAAGACACGGCCTTGCTGCGAGGACCCATACATACCGGATGACAAGCAAGATTGACTATGCTTACCGTAGGAGCACCCTTGCGGATAAACCGTGCCACATACACATCGTGGTCCACAGGACCGCCTTTTTCGCATCTGTTCGCGTTGATGAATGTCCTCCCCTTCCCTGTCTGCAGGGTAAAAGGCTTGAACTCAGCATCGGATACGATGGTCTTGACGGCATTGTCCACCAAAGTCTCCATCATACGGAGCTTCCACGCCAGATTGGTCCCCCCGGCCGTAACGGACGCGCCTCCGCTACGTGGAGCGGAGTGCGTGTGGATGTTATGCATCAATATCCTTCCCAGATCAAGGCCCGACCTTTCGGCTATCATAGTCCTTATGGTATCCGAGATGGAAGGTGATATCTCCATCAGATCATTGGAGATGATGCACACCTTCTGACCTTCGGCGTCCCTTATTACAAGACAGTGAGAGCGCAGATTCTGATGCAGTCCGTCAGAAAGGCCCTGTCTTGCCGCAAATCCAGCCAGCACGACGTGCTCATCCAGTGTCGTGGAGATGTCACACGACCGGTAGTTCATCTCCAGGCGGGAGGATTGGCATCCCACCGCCAGGAAAAGTACAGCTACATATTTTATATTTTTCAAAAAATTCATATTCTACGAGTAAAAACAGGTCTAGTATCCGGGATTCTGAACCAGAGTACCGTTGGATTTGGTCATCTCATTGGCAGGGATTGGCATAAGATAATTAGGCCATTCTCCATTTTTCTTGTAAAAATGCTTCTGGGTAGGAGGGATGTTCAGGCAGCAGTCGCCGTAATCCACCCAATAGTCTTTCCCGAGCCAACTGTATTTGATGCAGGAGCCCTGTATCTGAACAGCACCTTCGGAGTCTATCTGCGCCTGCTCGAACATGTCCCTGCCGTTGGCAGTTATGTAATCCGTCCTTTCCTTGGAATTGAGCCAATAGTAGCAGGTATTGTTCAGGCTCTCGTCATAGGTGCGCGCCACACGGTAGATGGTCTCCGTAGATGAACCGTTCTGCAGTATCATGGTCCTCATACCTATGATAGGGATATTCTCATAGAATGGAGCCGTCTTCCACCGGCGGACATCGAAGTAGCGGAAGGTCTCGAATGCAAGTTCCACCCTGCGTTCATTGACAAGCCTGTCCCAAAGAGACTCGCCGCTTTCAGTTACTTCCGGCATACCGGCACGTGCGCGTATCTTGTTGATATACTGGCGGCACAAAGCCTCGTCACCTGTCATATACGCACACTCAGCATAATTGAGATACATCTCGGCCAATCTGAACCAAGGATAAAGAAGCGAACCCGTCTCCGATTCGGTTATAGGAGAAGTAGGGATATACCACTTCATCATCTCAAGCCCGGTGGCGCCGGTGGCCGCCCAAAGATGCTTGGCCTTGGATGTATAGGTAGGCTCCGTATTGCCTTTTGCAAAATCACTTTTCTGTTTGCCTTCGTAGTAGAGCGCCAGATCAAGCGTATTCACATGATAACCCGAGCCGTCGGTGTTAGGATATTCGCCTCCGTGATAAGCGATGCTCTGATAAAAACGCGGGTCGCGTCCGTCAAAAGGCTTCTGCGGATCATATCCTGAACCATCCTCGAAGATTTTTTTGCCGTTGGCCATCTCGTAATCTATGAACATAGCCTGCGTAGGCTCGAAAGCAGTCCATCCGTTGAAATACACTATGGAATAAAGAAGCTGGGCTTTCTTCATCGAGTTGTCATTGGCATCGGAATTTGAAATGAAATACTTGGCCCAGATAAGTTCCGGAGAATCGGTGTTTTTCCACATCCCGTCATAAGTCTTGTCCAGACTGTATGCAGCATCCACGTCGGCCCTGTCGATGATGAGTTTGGTAGCGTCAAGAGCACGTTTCCATTTGTCTGCGCTATATGTCCCGCGAAAGATTCCGCCTTCCGGACGGTCAGGATCGTTGAAAAGAGGCGACGCGGCCACGAGAGTAAGACGGCTGCGCAGCGCGAGAACCACATCCTTGTTGATTCTACCCTTGAGTGCGTTCTCTTTAGAAGGAAGAAGCTGATAAGCCTTGTCCAAGTCTTCAAGAATGAAATCCACACAGTCATCGAAATTCGCCCTTTGCGCGTCATAGACATCCGTCAGATTATATGCCTTGGTGACGATAGGCACACCGGCATAACGCTCTATGAGATTGAAATATGTCCAGGCACGAAGAAAATACACCTCACCCTTAAGTCTGGTCAGATCATCCTGAGAGATCTTGGTGCCCTTTTCGTCCACATATGCCAGAAAATAATTTATCCTGTATATGCGCTCGTAAGCTCGGTTCCAGATGTTCAGTATGGTAGTTCTGGTACTATGTGCCGGACCGCCTTCGCTCATATACATGATATTGTCCGGAGTCATGGTGCCTGAAGCTATGTATCTGGTGGAAGTGCCGCCGTAGCGGAAATATCCCTCGTCCGTAATGCACCCTATGTTTCCCTCCTGGAAAGGATCGGGAAGTACGGTGTATATGGCGTTGATATAATTTTCTGCCAATGCGGCGCTGTTGAAGACAGCATCTTCCGAAAGTTTGTCCAGAGGAGTCTTGTCCAGAAAACCGTCGTTACACGAAAGTGCGAGCGAAGCAGTGGCAATTATTGCAAATATCTTTTTCATACTCGTTTATTCTTAGAAAGTCAGTTTAACACCGGTATTGAAAATTCTCATCTGCGGATAAGTCTGATATGACTCGTCACTTGTCTCCGGATCGACGTTCTTCAGAGGAGAGAATGTAAGAAGGTTATAACCTGCTATATAGAAGCGGAGATTCTTGATGTTCAGCTTCTGTGTAAGGAAACTGTTGGTAAGGTTGTATCCTATCTCCACGTTCTTGAGTCGGAGGAAAGATGCGTCACGATAATAGAATGATGAACTGTTCACTCCGCCGTTGCTGACATTGGACCCAAGCCTAGGATAGTTGGAGTCCGTATTCGTAAGTGTCCAAGCCTTCTCGGCGGCTTCCTTCTCCACGTTTCCTGAAAGAGGATCCATCAGAGGAGCATAGTAGAAGCGTGCCCTGGCCTGTCCCTGGAAAAGCACTGAGAAATCCAGATTCTTCCAATGTCCGTCGAAAGTGAGGCCATAGACTATCTCAGGAACGGCCGTAAGATCGCACCTCTTTCTGTCGTAAGAAGTTATCTTTCCGTCGCCGTCAAGATCCGCGAATATGAAATCTCCCAGGGTGGCACCCGACATCTGAGGATATTTCTCAAGGTCTTCCTGAGTCTTGTTTATGCCAATTACCTGATAATAAAGCTGAGAGCCCATAGGATGACCGGTAAGGTTCATATATTCGTGACCTTCGCCCCAAGGGGTCTCGTCCATATATTTGATACGGTTACGGGCGAACATGAAGTTCCCGCTGAGATGATAGGCGAAATCGCTGCCGTGAACTTTGTTCTCATGATGAAGCTGGAGTTCGAAACCCTTGTTGGTCACGATGCCTATGTTTTCGTCCGGAAGGCTGTTGGTAAGTCCCGTATAATATGGAATGGAAGCATTTCTGGTACAGAGAATATTGGAACGTTCGGTGCTGAAATATTCAACTTCCCAGCCGAAAAGACCATTGTTCACGCTTCCGTCCAATCCAAGATTCCAAGTCTCGGCCACTTCCCAGGTAATGTTCTGGTTAGGCACTTTGCCTGGAATGATGAAACTTACGTCCTTGTCGTCGAGACGGAGCTTATATGAAGAACCTGAGGTATATTCATAGGTGGTCATATACTGGAAAGCGTCCACCTGATCGTTACCCTGCTGCCCGTAAGAGCCGCGGAGCTTGAGGTTGGTAAGCCAAGGAACGTTCTCTTTCACGAACGATTCCTCTGAAAGTCTCCATCCTAAAGACACGCCCGGGAAGAAACCCCAGCGCTTGTCTGAAGGGAAATTCTCCGATCCGTCAAAACGTCCTATGAACTGGAACATATAGCGGCTTTTCCAGTCATAGCCTATACGGGTGAAATAGCTTCGGCGTGCAGTCTCGGTAGCGTAACCTCCTATGCTGTACCAGCTCTTGTCGGCAGAACCGGCGAAGAATTCGTCGAGTATGTCGGAATCGTATTTGTTGATGCCGGCACGGAAATAGTCAAGCCTGTAGGAAGCCTGTTCGAAACCGAGAAGACCAGTGAAGTGATGTCCGTCGAAATCACGGTCATAGTTAAGGTTTACGTTGACGGTCGTCTTGCCGCTGTTACGCTGATATTCGTGAAGTACAGGGGTGCTCCAGTAAGATGCGGTCTTCTCCTCGAACGTCTCGGTTACCTCGTCGTAAGACCAGTACTGCCAGTTCTTCTGCCAGTTCTTCTGGAAATTACCTATGACATCGTATGCCAGGGTTCCGTTGACGGACAGACCCTTGGTAAGAGCGCCGAGATCCCAGTTCAGGGTGAAGGTGGAGTTGATGGTGTTGATGGTGGTCCTGTCATATCCGGTGAGGTCCTGCACTAGAACTGCAGGATTGGACCCTCCGCGAAGATATCCGTTAGGATAATATGCGGCTCCCGTAGGTTTCAGGCGGGTGGCTATGTAGAAAATACCGTAGCTGTCAGAAGGGAAAGCCGAGTAGTTCTTATGCTGCTGACGGGCATTCAGGTTGACACCGAGTTTAAGGGCGTCTGTGACCTTGATGTCGATGTTGGTACGGATGTTATACTGGTCGTAATTGGTGGCGGACTTCTTATATATACCGTCCTGATACTGTCCGTTAAGCTCGACAAAGTATGCTACATTCTTCCCCCCCCCACTGAAATTCACGCCGTATTTGTGCTGCAGTGAGACAGGCTTGATAATCTCGTCGAACCAGTTCGTGTTAGGATAATTTATGAGATCATCCCCGTCACGGTAGTGCGCAAGCTGTGTCTCATTATATACAGGAGCGGCACCGGTAATAGCGAGCTCGGCGTTATATGCGTTAGTGTAAAGAACGGCATCCGCCATCTCCACCAGTCGAGTAGGCTGCTGAAGACCGAGATCGTAATTGAAAGTGACAGTCGTGCCTTCACCGAACTGTCCGCGCTTGGTGGTGACAAGTATGACTCCGTTAGCGGAGCGTGCACCATAGATGGCACCTGACGCATCCTTAAGGACATTGACGCTCTCGATCTCATCTCCGGACAGACGGCTGAACTCCTCGTTGCTTCTCGGCACACCGTCTATTACTATAAGAGGGCTGTTGTCTCCCAAAGTGCTGCGACCACGGATGAACATGGTAGCATCATCCTTTCCAGGTTCACCTGTACGATTACTGATAATGACACCCGACAGACGTCCTGCAAGACCCTGCGAGATGTTCACTCCGGAATTCTTCGTAAGTTCACGCCCGGAAGTCTGGGTAACGGAACCGGTAAGAGTGAGCTTGCTCTGCGTACCGTAACCGACTACCACGGCATCACTCAAGAAAGTGGATTCAGTAACAAGGACAAAGTTCACGGTCTGCCTCCCCTCTACGGCCTGCTCCTGATCCTCAAAACCGAGAAGGCTGGCTACAAGCACGGCTCCTTCCGGCACTGTAAGGGTATAACGGCCGTCTATATCTGTCATAGCACTGGACATGTTCGTGGCGGCCTGCCCTTTTACATAGACTATGACTCCAGTCAGAGCTTCGTTTTCCGTATCTGTTACGATTCCGGAAACGGTAACAGTTTTGCGATTCTGCGGATATTCACCAGCTCGAGCCGAAGGAATACCGGATGCGAAGGTCACCGCACAAAGCAAGGCCATCGCAATAAGATGCTTGGTAACAATTCCCATATTGTTAATTTTAGTGTTCTTGTAATCTGGTTAGCGAATTTCAATAGGACAAATGTATAAATTAATTTCGTTTAATGAAAACTTTTTACAAAAAATTATTGCGATTTTATTTACAAAATGTTTCGTTCGTACATCAAACAAAACATTTTAATGGCAAATCGTTCGTTCTAAGCAAACACCCTTATGACGTCACAGGGGAAAAATTCATATCTCACCCGAAAGTTTGCTGACAAATCGAAATCCGAATTTTTTTCATAAATTTACGGGCATTTTAACTACATCCACCATGAGAACAATAACCAAACTCCTCTTAGGACTCTCCCTTTTTCTTACATTCGCTCCGTCGTGCAGAAAAACGGACGAGTACGCCTATTATAAAAAAGACGGCAAGATCATCTACCCTACTCCGCAGCGGCCGAAAGATCAGCAATCGATGCTCGGATATGCAGCAGATCCGATAGAAACCATACGCGTGGGATTCATAGGTCTGGGGATGAGAGGACCTGGCGCGGTGGAGCGGTTTACCTACCTGGAGCACACACGTATCGTGGCACTCTGCGATCTTCTGGAAGACAGAGCCACAAAGCAGCAAGCCTTTCTTAAAACCAAGGGAATAAATGACGTGGACACTTACTGGGGAGAAGACGCATGGAAAGAAGTCTGCGAAAGGGACGATATAGACCTTATCTATCTGGCCGTTCCTTGGCAATACCACACCTCTATGGCGGTCTATGCCATGGAGCACGGCAAACACGTGGCCGTGGAAGTTCCGGCGGCCACCAGCATAAAAGAGTGCTGGGACCTGGTCAACACATCCGAGCGCACCCGGAAGCACTGCATTATGCTCGAGAACTGCATCTATGACGACTTCGAGCTTACCACGCTAAATATGGCGCAGCACGGCCTGTTTGGAGAAGTATATCACGTGGAAGGCGCTTACATCCACAATCTCGATCCATATTGGGAGCTATACCAGGGAGACTGGCGGATGATATACAACCGCGAGCATCACGGAGACGTCTACCCTACACACGGGATAGGACCCGTAGCCATGGTGCTTGGCATACATCGCGGTGACAGGATGACCACCCTCGTATCTATGGACACAGACTCTTTCCACGGAAAAGCTCTCGCACAAGCGAAATACAAAGACGACACCTATGCCAATGGCGACCACACCTCCACACTTATCCGCACCCGGAAAGGTCGTACGCTCGAAATTCAGCATAACACATATGCCGTGCGACCTTACAGCCGTATGTTCCAAGTTACAGGAACTGAAGGATTCGCGAATAAATATCCTTCAGAGGGCTTTTCAATAGAAAGCATCAACGGAGAAGAATTTGTGTCTTCCCAGGAAAAAGACGCTCTTATGAAAGAGTACCAGCATCCAATCACGAAAGAGATACTTGCCCTGGCAAAGAAAGTCGGAGGGCACGGCGGCATGGATTTCATCATGGACTACCGCCTGGTATACTGCCTGCATAACGGACTTCCTATGGATATGGACGTATATGATGCTGCGGAATGGAGCAGTCTGGTCGAACTCACCGAAGTATCCATTCTCAACGGAAGCGCACCGGTTCAGATGCCAGATTTCACCCGTGGCGAATGGAACAAACTGCAAAAGGTAGAATTCCACCTTTGCAATTAACACAAAACTGCCTGCCAGAAATCTCTGACAGGCAGCAATCAAAACAATTCTGAAACTTAAAATTTATAAGTAAAACCTATCTTGATCTGACCAACTGCACCAAGAGCATCTGTACTGTTTGCTCCGAATGCGAATGCGCCTGCATTGGTCTCGTGGTTCTTATCCTTGTCTGCAGTGTATGAACCCTCGTATCCTAAAGTAAGGAAGCTGAGTGATGTCTCCAGACTGAGATGATCGTTGATAGAATAAGTAAGAACCGGAAGTACGTGAACACCCCATGCAAGTGTAGGGTCAGTGTCTGTCGTATTGTCACCGATTTCAGTTTTTCCTGTAGTTCTGCCTATAGTGGCATTGACTTCACTCCAGAGGCCGAATTTATTCCACTGCGCAAAGCAGTAACGTGCATAAGGTTCTACGGCCCAGGTAAATTCCTTCTTTACGGTGTCATTAATCAGACCAGGAGTAACGCCTTTGTCATAAGCAAGGCCAAGACGTGCACCGGCGAGGAAATTGTCTGAGAAATAATAGCCGACGTTAGGCGCGATGGTAAAGCCGAATTCTGACGGACTGTCTGTCTTGCTTCCGTCTGCTACGGTGTTGCCTCCATTGTAATTAAGTCCGGCTGCTCCGCCGACAAATACCTGCGCATTGGCGCTAAGTGCGATAGCTGCAAGAGCTACGATAGATGTAATGATCTTTTTCATGATAATTTATTCTTAATAGTGTGTTTTAAAGTGTTTTTATTCTATGACAGTACGACCTTCCTTATGTTTGGCGACCTCGTCTATCACATATGCAAGCGTAGCATAGACAGCGAACTGGATCACCAGACCCATAACCTGAGGACGTATCATGGAGAGAGTACAAGCAGCGTTGTTGATATTGTTGAATCCCTGTATCATGAAGGTAGAAGGGAAGAGGTAAGAAACCGCCTTCCAGAATGGAGGGAAAGAACTTACAGGCCAAGCGCAACCGCTCAGGAAGAAACAGAGCGAAGACATAAAGAGAAGGACCACGAACACAGTCTCCCTATGACGTACAAAACGACTGAATGTAAAGCTGAACGCTACACAAGTAACGATAAAGAGCAATATCAGCACAAGTAACTGAACCATTTCTCCCCTTTGCGGCATTCCGAATATCATAGGAACCAGCATAAGACCGTAAATGGCGATTCCCACATATATCATGGCATAAGCTGCGGCTCTTCCCAGAAGAGATCCGCCGTTCACCACGTTGTTCTCACGAAGCGAACCGTTGACCACACTGATTCCGTAGAACATTGTCTGCTGTACGACCAATATCAAAGCCGCAGACAGGAAGAAAATCAAGAACGACATGTTCGTATTGAACGGAATCTGCTCTTCAGACGGGATAGCGTTGATAAGCTCCTTGATATTTTCTTCGCTCATACCCTTGGCTGCGTATCTGGACGCCTCGATCTGTCCCATCTCATCCAGCATCACGTGATTGACGGCCATAGTCAAGTCCTTATAATAAAGGAAGCTGGACATATCGGCATAAGTGGAGATGGTAGCCTGTTCCAGATTTGCCAAGCGCTCCGAATAATCTTTCGGGAAAAGGATGATACCGTGAACTTTGCGTGATTTCATCAATTCCTGCGCCTGCTCCATGGTGGCACAATTATAAGCCACCTCCGCTTCGCGCGTCGCATCAATCTTCTGAATGAAACGACGGCTTTCTGACGTGCCGCTCATGTCGACTATCGCCACCGGCATATCATCCACTGTACCTATGTGATATACAAGACCATAGATAAGAGGATATATCAAACCTCCGAGAAGGAAGATGATAGCCACATACGAGTCGGCGAATATTCTTTTAATTTCCTTGATCATTTCGCAAAATTCTCATTAACCCAAGCTCCTTTCAATCTCCTGCATACGCAAAGAGGACCTACCAGGAAAACAAGCAAACAGATAATATAAGGGCACATGGCACCGAATCCGCCTCCGAAAATGGCCTCCTGCACATATGCCAGATAGTAAAACCTCAACGGGAACAGCACTGAGACGCCCTGCAAAGCCCTTGGCATAGCCTCTACCGGGAAAGTGAATCCGGAGAAAGAGAATGCCAATATGGTAAAGAGTGCCGCTATACTCAGCGCATAGCGCAGCGTAGGAAGCAGTCCTATCAAAGTCACGGCGACAGCTTCATTGGCCAGAATGAACACTACCATCAGCAGCATCATATTCCCTATGCATCCGGCAAGAGGATAGCCGCATAGAGTGAAGAGAATCACATCCAGGCCAAGCCCCAAAAGCAGATAGAGAAGCGTGTATGGAAGTAACTTCCCCAAAAGAGCGGATGCCATGGAACCTCCGGCAGTCTCCATCAGTTCTTTCGAAGTACCATAACGGAGTTCTGAGCCTAAAGCGTAGATCAGCACGAAGATAATACTGAGAGCCAGCAATCCGGGAAGGATTATGTTATTGAGATAGACGCCGTAATTCGTAGCGGCATTGCCTATCTTATGCTCGTCTATCACTATAGGCTGAATCAGTCCCATTATGGCACCGTCGCCATAGCCTTTGGCACGAAGGACTTCTCTCTGAACAGCACCGCCCGTGAGCGTCACCATGGTAAGTATGTCCTTGTAGCTGAGCGCACCGCCGATAAGGTAAAGCGAATTCACATAGTAAGTGAAAACCGGACGGCGGGAAGCGTTGACATCCTCGTTCATGCCTTCAGGAATCACACACAGCGAGGTGATTTCACCCGTCTGCATAGCGTTGCGGGCTGTCGTGAAGTCTTCGTATTTCACGACCCTGCCAAGCTGCGTGGCGTCCAGTTGGGCACAGAAATTACGTGAAAGAGACGAATTGTCCAGATCCAGAACTCCTATCGGAAGGTTCTCCGGGAGGCCTGCCTTGAGAAATGTCAAGTAGAACAGGCAGCTGCAGAGCATTACTCCCACAGAACCGAGAAGGTAGACGGGCTCGTGAAGGATTCTTCCTATCTCTCGACGCGCGACGTTTAAAATTCTGCTCATTTTACAACTATAGCTGTCATGCCCGGGCGAAGTCCGTCAACCTGAGCTGCAGGAACCGCCCTTACTTCAAATGTCTTGGCATCGTATCCGCCAGTCTCGCTGGTAGCTCTCCACGTAGCGTATGACTCACGCACTGCGATATAATTGACTGTAGCTTCCACACGTTTGTTGTTAAGAGCAGGAATCTCAAGAGTGAGATGTGTTCCGTTCTTGATGCTGTTCATCTTATCCTCGCGGATATTGAAAGTGAACCACATATCGCTGAGATCAGTAATGGTATAGATAGGTGAACCTGTTCCCACGAGCTCTCCTTCGTGAGGATAACGTGCAGAGATAATTCCGTCCACAGGAGCGGTAAGCTTAAGTTCAGAGAGATAAGACTCAACCTCCATTACTGCTCCGTTAGCTCTGTTTACCAGTGCGATGGCAGCTTCCTTGTCTTCTTCACGTGCGCCCTTCACAGCCATGTCATATTGAGACTTGGCGGCCAGGACTGTAGCGCTGGCAGCATTGTACTGTGCAGTAGCCTCATCGAACTTCTGATCGCTTATCACATTCTGCTCGTGAAGACGTGTGGCGCGGTCGAGTGTCTTTTTGGCGATATCCTCTCCGACAAGAGCCTTCTGCCAAAGTTCATAAGCACCGGCTATTTCTTCCTTACGTGCACCCGCATTGGCTTTGTTGCGCTGAGCGGCAGCGGCATCATAAGCGGCGCGCGCCTGTGCCAATTTAGCTCTTACCTCAGGAGAATCGATATCTACAAGCACATCTCCCTTGTGGACCATATCGCCCTGCTTGGCGTAAAATGTCTCTATTCTTCCCGGTACTTTTCCTGACACGCGATAGTCTGTAGCTTCAGCCTGTCCCTGGATCACTTCCGGTGCAGGTTTTGTGAATATGATTCCGAGTACAGCCACAGCTGCGATAAGTGCAACCAATACGATTATTCCGATTAGAAGGTTGCCGTTTTTCTGATTCTTTTCCATATTATGTTTTTCTTTTTTATTATCAATTAATTATAATCTTCCTTCCGCTTTGGCGAGGTTAACGCTGCACATCTGCAGTTCCACACCGGCCTCTATCACTTGAGAATTGGCCTGAAGCCAAGCCGTCTGTGCCTGAAGGACCACATTTGAAGCTATCATTCCTTCATTCCACCCGGCAGTAGCTACCCTGAGGTTCTCTTCCGCATTGGAAAGATTGCTTTCAGCGGTAGTGAGTTTTTCAAGAGCCTCCGTTTCCTGCTGGCGAAGCTGAGCGACCTGAAGAGATATCATCTGCTTGGCATCATCAAGCTTTATCTGATACATCTGCGCTTCCGCTTTGGCCTTACGCGTCTTGTTGATGTATTCTCCACCGTGACAGATAGGAACTGACACTACCACACCTGCAGTCACGAAATCTCCGAACTTCTTCTGGTATCCGTTGAACACGCTCGGATTAGATACTATATAATTAGCGGTCAAAGCTACTGTAGGAAGCATATCCGCACGGGCGATATCCACCTTTCTCGCATAAATGTCCTGCGCGAGAGTAAGGCTCTTTATCTCCGGACGGGCATCGTAAATCTCCTCGTCTGAAAGAGCGACAGTCAGCTCCGGCTGCGGAATCCTGTCAAGAGTCTCGTCGGCAAGAGTAATCTCACTGTCAAGAGGCAGTCCGCATTCCTTGCAGAGAAGCATCTTGGCAAGGGCCAATCCGTTAGTGGCCTTGGTAAGAAGCATATCAGCTTCATTGGCCTTCACCTTGATGGTGAGAGCATCGGAAGGAGTCGCGAACCCTTCTGCGATAAGGGCATCGGTATCCTTTTCCATCTGATGCAGAAGATCGGCATACCCCTGAGCCAAGCGCTGTTTGCCGGCAATGGATACTATCTGCCAATAAGCCTGTTCTATATCCACTATTACCTGAGAATGCTGTTGGTCGTACTGAGCCTGTGCCAATTGGTTCGCATCTGAAGCCATCTTATTGGCAGCCAATATCTTTCCCCCCATATAAACTGGCTGCTGTACAGAGACAACCCCTATCGTGCTATGACTTATGTCTATATTGAAAGCATCGCTGACCTGAGAGCCGATGGCATTGATAGGAGTAGCGATATCCGCAGCCTTGAGATAACCGACAAGTTTCTGCAAAGCCGGGTCGGAAGCCACCTTCGCGAAAATCGTAGGGTCAGAAAGGATAGCCGTCAACTGATTGGTCAGCTCGCCCTGAAGAGCGGTTCCCGCATTGGAAAGCTGAGCGGACTGTTCGTCACTGATAAGCTGCAGATTCTTGTTCGTATACATATAAGTGCCCGTGGCCGTCACCTTAGGAAAATAATTGGCTGCCGCGATCTTCATATCATACTTTGACATCTGCACTTGCTGCTCAGCTGTCTTCAGAGCATTGCTGTTGTCTATGGCGAGCTGCTTGCACTCGTCAAGTGTCAATACCTGCTGAGCATATCCCCGAGAAGGAAGCACAGCGAGCATGGCAATTAGGATAACGATGTTTTTTTTCATATAACTATTTTTTGATTTTTCAACGTACGGCCCTTCACTATCCAAATACTTTACCAAAAGAGGCGAAAGTTGCATAACAAAAAGGGTAATTTATATTACATTTAGGATAAAAAAGCGACATTTTAATATTTTATGCGTAAATTTGAACAATTTTAAAAACCGTTTGAGATGCAGAATTATAAAGAAGTAGACATACGGGAACTGCGCAGACACTTCCCCGCCGCCATGACATGTGACGATTTGTCAGACGACCTGTTCATAACTGAACTTCAATACAATACGGAGATGAGTGTAATACGTTATCCCTGCAGATTCAACGGATACATGGCCTTTTTCTGCCTTCAGGGACATTTTGACGTCGAGATGAACCTGAGGACTTTTCAAGTCAAGGAAGGTTCCCTTTTCATATACACCCCTGGCAACATCGTAAGAGTGTCCAGTGTATCAAAAAAAGAAATCCAGAATGTCAAGTTCGTGGCTATCGCGGTGTCCAACAATCTTATGCTTCAAACGCATTTCGATTTCAACAAACTCTACGACGAAAGCCTCCGTCTGCTTGAAAACCCATGTGTGATAATAAACGGACAGGAAAGGGAAATATGTAAAAAATATGTGGATCTCATCAAGGAAATTTCTTCCGCTCGAGTGCCCAACACGAAAGAGGCCATAGCCTCACTGATTTCATCCACCTTTTATATGATGGGCGCGCTGTGGGCTGACAGACTGTCAGTTGCACGTAAACAAAACGAGAACCGCTCGGTTCGTTCCAAAGCGGTTCTCGAAGATTTTCTCGCCCTTGTCAGGGACAATCATAACAAAGAGCGCAACCTGTCCTTCTATGCGGAAAAGCTTTACCTGACTCCGAAGTACCTGTCAAAACTGGTAAAAACCGTCAGCGGCAAATCAGCACACGAATGGATAGACTCCTTTGTGATATCAGAAGCGATGAACATGCTCAAATATTCTGACATGAGC
This sequence comes from Lachnospiraceae bacterium, assembly GCA_963654805.1. Taxonomy (GTDB): domain Bacteria; phylum Bacteroidota; class Bacteroidia; order Bacteroidales; family UBA932; genus Cryptobacteroides. The sequence continues at coordinate 36,290 of CAVKBL010000009.1, forward strand.
ATCAAATCCATAGTATGGGAGTTGAATTTCCCGAATCAGACTACATTCTACAGATTTTTCAAGGCCAATACCGGGATGACCCCGTCGGAATACCGCAAGAGTTAATCGCTTTCGTTTGACTTTTCTTCAGTGAAAGGCCCGCTATAATTCAATTTCAACGGAGTTCCATCCTTAAACACCACATCCAGAGCCACAGAAAAATCTACTTCAGATTTGCGGTGAACCAGAACAGATCCACTCTGCGGGGCTATTGTCTCCGGGTAAAGCCATTTTGGGCTCTCGTAGCGGAGCACATAGTCATAATTTTTGAAATAATCATCAACATCCAAAGTCACATTATCGTGATCTCGCAGCACGGCAAGCATCAAGACAGTGGTCTTTTCGTCTTGAGGGCGAAGGGGCGAAAACATCAGAATATAATATGACTCATCGGCCAGATAATATGTGGAGTAGATGTCGTAGGTCCTGTCCTTGAAAAAGTACTCTCCCAATTTTTCCACCTCAGGACCATCAGGGCTGTCAGGTGTATGATTTTCAACAGTTTTCTTAGTGCAAGAAAGCATCGCGAGCACCGATACGGACAAAAGAAAACACACAATATTCTTTTTCATCTTCCCTCTTATTTAAGTACGGTCACCTTCCCCATCCACTCGAATGAGATATCGGCATTGTTCCAGAATTTGACATAGTAGACATCATCACCCATATCCTTAAGCATGGCCGTCCCTATGGCTCCGGACGCATAATCCCAAGTGTGCCCGTCATAAGAGACAGACATGGATTTATTAGCGGAAAAACCCGCATAATATTCATTCTGGGCATCGCCTATCCATCGGAGGGGATATGAACTCAACTCCACGGGCGAACTCTCCCGCATAGCCTCGATATCCTGTACACCCTCAGCATGGCATATCCATACGTCTACCTCGCCGCTGCTCTGTTTTGAAAGCCTGTCCACGATGACGGAACCGATAGAGAAAGTCTCACCGGCGTAAGTGACGGAATTGTCATAAACAATATCCGGCTTATCTTCGACGCTCTTGCAGCAGCCTGTGTAATTGGCAGCGAAATGTTCACCTTCCACCGTCAGATCCGCTATGACATCATAACTGTTCTCCCCTTCCGCGCGGCTTACAGAGATATAGCCCTCCGCCTTGTCAGCATTATCTTTTGTTATCTTGATGACCAAGGGATTATTGATATCTTTCTCCCTGTTCATATACACCACGACGAAATCCTCATCGTAAGTCTTTATATCCTGCAGAGATTCAGGCAGTTTATTTTCAGGCACATAAATACAGAGATACGACACCACGTCATTAATGTCATTATATCCCACATGACCGACTTCGAACCAGTCTATGGCACTTGGCGTTAGCCAGATACCCAACATCCCATCCTGCGTGTCGTCATAAAAGGCTGCATTGACAGGTTTCTTGGCATCATAACCCATAATATAGTTCCCGGCCACATCCGGAAGTTTAAGAGAGCACGCCAGACTGTCATATACGGCAAGCTCGCGACCATCCTCACACTCCACTTTGTAATCCACTACCAGATAACCTTTTTCTTCATTCAGCACCACGCGGCAATGCCCGGAAGACACACCTTCATTATCCCCCGGCGCGGCATACAGATCATAATCCCGTACAGAAGAATCATAGCTGGCCACTGCGAATGTCGATTTCTCCTGCAGGATATCGAACTCATGGCCAAGCAACACCGGAATCAATGCCACCGTGCAGTATGAATGCTCACTCAAATCGTCAATGGAAGATATTTCCTCCGAAGACATATATACACAAAGTCTGTTTGAGCGGAATTCGTACAAGGTTGAAGATATCTCCTTCTCAAATCCGTTTTTTATTATGGTATTCTCCTTTTTATCCGTATCAGGCGCGACATCAGGATTATCGTGTTTCTCAGTGCAGCCGCCCATCAGCAGCAGATATGCCAATCCCGTCGCAATCAGAATAGTTTTACTCGCGCAATTCATATGTTTTTCTTTTAAATTTTAATACTTCCCTTTATGTTCTTTGGCTTCTCGCCACAGTCTGTCAGATTAAATGTCAGCACAGTGCTTCCATTCTCTACACTGACCCTGATGGTTCCGCCCGCGATTCTGCCATACCTGCTCCACTCTCCGTCCCTGACATCCACATACCAGCTTCCGCTCTGCTTGCCAAATACATCAGGCACACCAGCCTGAAAACGGAAAGGCACTATGTCCTCACGCGGAACGCCTCCATATTCATTAGTCTGAGCCATTGTGTATTCCCCTTCCGGAATGGAAGATATGGTAGCGTCATAATTGACCAGAAGCCCTATTTTAAGGTATTGGCCTGTTCCGGACAAAACATATTTAGCTGTCGTAAGGTCGATGTCTCTTCGCACATCTCCGCTGGAGAACAGAATCTCGAAATACCGGTATGTCGTCACATCACTATTATACTCATCCTTGACGTAGAAGTAGTTGCCCAAATCACGAATCTTAAGAAGAGACATATCCTCAAGAATGACATCCGAGGTGAGATTGGTGTTGGGATATCCCCTGTAGCGGACTGGCACCGTCCGTACAGACCCCGTGAAAGTGAACACCCTCTTGAGAAAATCCTCCCCGACAAGCGTACCCTTAATTCCATCCTGCGAAAGATTGGCCATTCCCATAAAGAGATAATCCACAAGGGTTTCTCCCGACTCGCCGTGATATTGATAGTATGTACCGAGAGGAATGGTGACTACTTTGCCCGGAGCATCCAAAGAATACGGGTCTCCATAACAATAGGTTCCTTCAGAAAAATCCCCGTTATTCTGCGGCGCATGATAAGTGCCATACAGGTATGAGAAATCGGCAGTCTGCGCCGGGTTATATTTGGAATTGAGTTCTAGACCGAGAGTATCGCCTTGTTCGTTGCTGAGCTCTACAATCCAGTGATCAGAAACCCCTGCATATACATCATCCCCCACATACTGAGCCTCGGCTTTCGTAAACTCCAAAAGAGTGACCTCATCTTCGTCGAAACTCCATTTATCTTCCGGAGTAACTTCCGGAGCAGTTTTCTGCACACAGCCCGCACATAACACGAAAGCCGCGGCGGAGCATAACAGCATATTAATCTTCATATCAAAAATCATTCGTTGTCAAAAAGACCTCTGCGCACTTCCTCGGGGATTTCCGTCCGCTCATACACACTCTCCACCTGCAGCTCATCACAGGAGATGAGAGTAAGCCTATTGTCGGAATTACCTAAAGAACAGATATAGCTGCAAGCCCACGCGGTGCCGTCCTCGTATGTTCCATTCAAAATGCCTCCCGACAAGATGTAATCTCCACCAAGATGTTCGTATGCGGAACTGCTGACCTTCTGATAAAGATTGAATGCCCCCCAGGGAAAAAGTTCAAGATAAACGTCAAAACTCTCCGGAGCCTTTCCGTTCCACTTTACAAGATGCCACTCGCCAGATTCAGCGCCGACCAGGACAGGTTCCTGCTTACGGCATCCCGAAAGTAAGAAAAAAACAGCCAATGACAAAAGAAAATAATATCCGTGTCTTTTCATTATAACCATCCTCCATTTGAAGCCACTACCTGACGTGCGACGATAAAGAATTCGCGGGTAATCTCCATCCCGCCGAGTATGCTTCCATTATTGATTCTGTCGCCTCCGGCTATAGCTTTCACTTTCACCCTGGCGCTCCCGGCCCTGGTGCATTTCAACATCAATTTACCGTTATACATCTTAGGCGCCTCCACCATGCCCAGACTGACGAGGTCCTCATCCGACATTGACACCTCCGTATATGTCAGAGACTGAGCCGAACCTCCGAAATAATCTTCCAGAGAAAGCAGCTGCACCTTTCCAGTCTGTACGGTAAGACAAGGCGTCCCCTCCACCGCCATCAGAAGTCGCGTGGCGTCGACAAGTCCGGAGCCCATCTTCCCTTCAGTATAATTCTCGAGATAAACAGTTCCTGATGTTTTCTTGGTCCCTATAAAACGGGATTCTATCTCGCTTACCGATGAAAGCAACAGCGACATATACTCTTCGCGGGTAAATGTCCGCCCTCTTTTCAAAGCATAGGACAAGCCCAATGCAGCCACTCCGGAAACATGAGGACAAGCCATGGAAGTTCCCTGCATATATCCGTAATCCTGTCCGTCACTCCATTCAGAACATACGGTCGAAAGCACACCGGCTTTCTCTGCTCCGGAAAAACCGGCAGTCTCCCCACCGGGCGCTGCGATATTGCAGCCCAGTCCATAACAAGTATAATACGCCGGTAGTCCGTCCGGGCCTATTGAAGTCACGGAGATGCAATGACGATAAGCACCTGGATAATTCGAGAAAGATTTCGACTCGTTGCCGGCCGCATAAATGGCAATCCCCCCCTGCAGAGCGTCACAGTTCTGCTTGGCAAAGAAATAATTCAAAGCATCGCAGAGCAGCGGGGCCTGATGCTCAAACGAATAATCCGAAGTAATCTCCGTCCCTTCGTACCCATATGAGCACTGAAGTATGCACGCACCATTATCGGCAGCATATTTTACCGCCCTTGCGGTGTTATAATCAGTAGCGGATTGTCCGCCGGAGAATATCTGACAGGACATTATCTTCACACCGTCGTCATTACCGGTCCCGCCTGCGACACCGCACACACCTATTCCGTTATTGTTGACAGCTGCCACGGTTCCTGCCACATGCGTTCCATGCCCTGAATCCGAAGTCTTCTTTCCGCTTGTCACAACCGACTTGGTCCAAGTGATAGGGCCATCATCGACGAAGTTATATCCGTGAATATCATCCACATATCCGTTCCCGTCATTATCCAGCCCGTCACCGTCCTTCTCTGCAGGATTAGTCCACATATTGGCCGCAAGGTCAGGATGCGTGTATTTTACTCCCTCATCCAGAACAGCCACTATCACGCGGCTGTCTCCACCCGTAAGCGACCACGCAGATGACACATTGATATCCATTCCCTGTCGAGTCTGAGTTCCTATCGCCTGGTCGGCATTGTTGATATAATGCCACTGCCAGAAAAGATTCGGGTCATCATATGGTCCTTTTATCATGGATTTCGTAGTAACTCCCGGATAAAACGGATAAATCCTATCATCCGAAGCCTTGCAAAGCTTGGCGCTGTACTGAAGCATGCTTATCTGAGAGATTTCCGCAAGTCTTGCGGCGGCATTCTCGAGATTCTCTTCAGCGGGAAACCTTAACAGATACCACCGGTGCAATCCAGCCGCGCGTGCGCTTTTTTCATTTTGTTTATCCACGGGAAATACCCTTTCAATCGAATTCACGCGAAGTTCCTGCAAAATGCCGTCAAGTTCCTCCATGCCTGAAAGGCCAACCTCGGACCCGCCTTGCCAATTGGCATCTATCCGTAAAGCCGTAGCGTCATCAAACTTCACTATCAGCACCCCTTCCGCAGCATGTCTTGCTGTATTGCGTATCTTTTTCTGCACCAGCACCTCATGCTCCTGCGCGAGATTCTGCTCGGAGGTACAGGAGGCCAATGCCAGAGCAAGCAATATTATAAAAGCTCTATTTTTCATCATTTCAATTGTTTAACTGGCATCCCGGCCTTCATAAAAAACTCTGCCCCGCCTCTCTTGCCTACAGAAAATTGGCTTACATTCACTTCTGAAATCCCCGCCGGGCTCAACGGAAGTCCGCCCAGGTCTTTTTCGGGGTCTACCAGAATAATCTGTGTCATAAGCGAATAGAGAATATTGGAGGAAGCCGTGTAAAGATACCTGCAGGTATATCCCTGACTTTGCATTATAGGAGACGGCACTCCATAAAGAAATCCGTCACTGACCTCACCGAAAAAGAATCCCCACGACATATATATGTGCTGAGGGTCTTCATCGGTAATATATCCCGTGTAGACGGTCTCTCCGTCTTTCTTTCCTATGGTATTCGAATCGTCGACATAGACGGCGAATGTCCCGCTATAGCCTTGAAACGCGGAAGAACCCGGAATATACGCTCCCAGCAGCACTCCGCCACTATCATACTCAACTCCTGTCAGACCTTCGATATTGATCGCCTGGATACCGTTCCCCGAGAATGCCTCATTATCGGAGAAATTGACTTTGCCTATAAAACGTCTCACAGGCTTGTCATCGGCCAGATTAAGGGCATAACAATTCCACGATGTCGAAAGAAGCTTGTCTTTGGTAGGATTGGAACTGAGAAAGCTTGAATAGACATAATCCGTCTCCAGGACAGGATTGAAAACGCCTGTGGTCTTATAGTCCTGTGTCAGCAACACAGTATTATATCCGTTGCTTGCACGAAGGACAAGAGTATAATCACTGTTTCCGTTCAAACCGGTAAGCATTACGCTATAACACTTATCGTTAACCTTTTTGAGTTGTTCCTCCGTGAAAGACTTACCGCTTTCATCGAGCAAGGATGCAGGATCACTCTGTGCCTGACTTTTCTTATACAATCCGAAACATAACGATTCTATGTCTTCTCCATATACATAGAACCTGCCGGCATTGTCCGTGCTCACTCCCTGACCGGCATATTCATTAGTGCCTTCCAATCCGAAATGAATATCCACCGGAACATCTTCCCCTTCAGCCATATAGCCGAATGAGATGAAGACATAGTCTCTGAATACGCCCTTTGAGTCGTATACGCAGCCGACGAAAGTATATTTACCCGTCTGCGGGCAAAAAAGCGGTATCGTAGCGCTTAACGATATCTCACCTTCGAAACTGCTTACGCCAGAATCCAGATCCTGGGCCCTCATATTGGCGGCATTGTCATCGAGCACGCCATCAAAAACAGCATACCTGACCACAGCCACATCCGATGCCAATTCAGCCGTAATCTTCACTATTCCGTTCTCCGACTGAGATTTGGTCAAAGTCACACCATAATCCGGAACGGTATATCCGGGAAGGATGAGTCTGGTCGCGCCGTTAGTGTTGACATTATAATATCCTCCGCCAAGACTCTCCATCGTGAACATTATACTTGAGACAGGAAAGGTGATGACCCCGTCCTGCAAGGTTCCGTACTGGGCGGCGGTTTCATCCATAGAAAAATTCTCAGGTACATAAGAGCCGAAAGATATCTCGCCATAAGACGAGCTGAAAGTCAGGCCGGTGCCTTGAAGAGGCAGATAAACTTTTTGCGGATCACGGGCATCAACATAGGTATAAGCATCGGTATTCTCCGCCACATTCACTTCTCCGGCTCCTCCCGCCAAAGCATTGAGAAAAGTCTTCCCGCCATAAACCTTCATCCTGTAATAACCGGGCATATCATCCCGCTCGTATATTTCAACTTCTATCTCCGGATTACGGTTAAAGGAAGCCGTATTAAGCGAAAACACGTCTCCTATGATATCGTCACGCCATTTCCCCTTTGTGGACTTGCCGTCAGCGCTTTTAATCAGATTCCATCCGGCCCTGACCACAGTAAAAGACAAGGATTTCTCAACCGGGCTGTATATTTTCACATAACGCGGGTCATTGACCACGACAGTACAGTTATATGTCCTTCCCACCTCTGCCGAAGGGAAACTCACCTTGAATGTCGTCTCCTTATCTCCGGCCGCAAAATGAATGGGCTCTATATCGAATATCCCCTCTTCACTTACAGTTATCTCCACCGGCACGGTAATCTCGTCCAGATAATTTGTCCTGCGTACCCTGTATGTCACCTCAGTAGGATCCTGCGGGTCCAGTTCGAGGGTTGTCGCACTCGTCTGAGAAGGAAAATACACGCCATATGTATCCGCCAGTTCCTCTTCACCCTTTTGATACAAAGACTCTTGCGTGCAGGCGCCCAACATCGCCAGCACGGCAAAAGCCGATATTATATTTCTTACAATCTTCATATAGTCTTCCCGTACAATCAATTATTCCATAAAGGCACCACCCCGGAAGGATCCGGATTGTTCTGAGTGGCTATTACCGGATTATTCTGCGTCTCTCCTCTCGATATGACAAAATTCCAATATGGAGCACGCCCGTCACAATTGAGCCTGTAAGAAGCAGGAGCATTTGTCCCCACATACCCTCTCTTGGAAGAAATGTCAAGACGCTTCATATCAAACATCACTATTCCCTCTCCCCAGAATTCAATTCTCTTCTGCAGAATAAGCTCGTTGATGAATCCTTTAAGAGAAGCGGACTTGGCAGAACAATCGTACCTTACACCATCAGTCATTCTGTAATTGTTCATAAACTCATTAAGCAGACGCACACCTTCGTCCAGATCCACATGTGCGGCAGCCTCAGCCTCTATGAAATACATCTCCTCCACTCGCATCAAAGGATGGTCAGCCGCGCCGCCTGTCTTATATTCTTTATAATTGCCCTGTGCAGGGCGGAATTTGATATTGGCATAATCCTTAAGTGTCTCCTTGAAATAAGTCTTACCGTCTTCCCTGCAGCTCTGGTAATCATAGACGCTCCTGTCAGGATTGAGCCACGAGTGCTTACGAAAATCATAATCACTTATACTGTTATAAAGATTACGGTTAATGGAGCGGCACACATCATAGCCATAGGCACTCCAGGAGTTCTCCGTGCTCATATGCGCAGTGAAACAGAGCAGATTAGATACGCTCTCGCTTGGAAGCGCAAGTCCCCAGATCCACGAATTGTTCACCGTAGCATCGTTAAATCCGGTCTTGGGGTCCTCCCATTGCTGCTGTGTCAAAGGTTCGCATGCACTTGAATTTATCGACTTGCGTGCATACTCCGACGCCTTCTCATAATACTCCGAAGACAAAGTCTCGTCTCCTGCCTGCTCTATAGAGGCAGCTCTCTCCAGAAAAGCACGAGCCTTGAGCCCATATACTGCAGCCAGACTTATGCTGTATCTGTTTGGTGCCGAGTAATTGGCCAAAAGACTCTGGGCCAGATCAAGATCGGGGAAAATAACCTCATCGTAAATGTCAGACACTTTGGCGCGCGGATTGTTCTTGGCCTGAGCTTCAGTAGTCTGAGGAAGAACGACAGGCACGCCAAGCCCGATAAGCTCCGGAGCACTGGTGTACTTATTCTCCTTGAATTCATATAGGCGCACAAGATCAAGATAAAACATCGCCCTATATGTATATGCAAACCCGAGATATGCCCTTGAAGTGGCATCTAGCGTCGAGGCGTCCTTCTCTCCGATCAAAGAGATCACGCTGTTTGCCGACATTATCCACTTGTAATAATTGTTCCATGTAAGCACTCCAACAGCATACTCGGAGCCAAGAGCGATATTGGAACCCCACTGGGAGAACCAGTCATATCCCGTATTTCCGGCGATTACGAGATCTCCTGTCATGGATTCTGTAGCAAGATGTATGGCAGGAAGAGAAAAATCCCACGGACTGCCATAACCGGTAGAACCTGCCTGAACAAGCGAAGCCGGGATACCTTCTATGTTGGTAGCCACACTCACCTGGTCAGAAGTCGCTCCCGATGTCAGAACGGCCTCCTTGATACAGCCGCAAAACGCCATACACAAAAAGGCGGCGGATAATGTTTTCAGCATTGTATTCTTCTTCATAATCACTTCCCCCTTTTTCTAGAATTGCACAGTCAAACCTCCAGAAACGGTACGCACCGGCGAATAGGTAGCCTGTGAAGTGGTTCCGGTATATGATTGGCGCGGATCAAAGCCTCTTCTTCTAGACCAATACCAGAGATTCTCACACGAAAGATAGAACCTGACCTTCTCTATCTTCACCTTTCTGGTGTATCTGGCCGGAACGGTATAACCCAGATTGACATTCTGAATATTCAGATAACCGGCATCCGTAAGAAACCTGTCCGAAGTGGCATTCTGGTTCTGGTCTTCATACTGGAGCCTCGGAATATCAGAAGAGGAATTAGTCTTGCTCCATGCTTTCAGAATATCTTTATGCCAATTCATTCCCGTCGTTTTGTTCGCCGGTGAATACATAGACTCGGCATAACCGGAATCGTATGCCTTTCCTCCTATCTGGTAGTTGAAAGCCACGCTGAAATCAAATCCATGAAAGCAAACATCCGTACTGAATCCGCCATAAAGATCCGGAATCGGACTGCCACAGATATAATCTGTAGCCGACGTATATTCGGTAGTGGTGGTTCTGCCCGTAATGTTGCCTTGCTCATCTGTCGTATCCATGTACCACATCGAAAGTCCATCATCCGACACGCCGGCATACTTTTTCATATAGAAAGTATACATAGGAAGACCCTGTGCATAAAAAGTCGACCCGCTTACAAATCCGCTATATCCTTCGGCTGTCTTAGTCTTGCGTTCAGACGGAAGCATGGTTATCCTGTTACGCAGATGCGTCATATTCAAGCTCACATTCCACTGAAAATCATCCATTTGCACTGGAGAATAACTAATTTCGAGTTCCACACCCTGGTTTCGCATATCACCGACATTGGCATAATAAGAAGAATAGCCCATAGAAGGCGCGACAGGGAAGGAAAGAAGCATGTCCGTGGTGTTTCTTACGAAATATTCCACCCCGCCGGATACTTTTCCGCGCCACAGTCCGAATTCAGCGCCTGCATTGATGTTGGTATTGGTCTCCCAAGTAATGTCTTCCGCGCCCTTGGTACTGAACACGGTAGATACGCTGCCATTAGCATTCTCTATGGAATACACGTCCGTATATCGGAAATTGCCTATATTGTCATTACCCTGCGAGCCGATCGACGCCTTTAATTTGAGGATGTCCAGCCAGCCGTAGGTCTGTTCCATGAACGCCTCTCGGTTTAGCACCCACGCACCGCCCAAAGACCAGAAATTGCCCCACCGGTGTTTGGGATGGAACCTGGAAGATGCGTCTCGTCTGAAAGAAGCGGACATAAAATACCTGCTTTCGTAATCATATTGGGCGCGGGTGAACCATCCTTCGTTATAATAGTCTGTACGATACGAATTGGCGCTCTGTCTGTCTATAATGGCGCCGGCAAGTTCATCGTTCGATTGTGTGAGCATATTGCTCTTGCTGGCAGAAAGCGTATAATACTTGGACTGATAGTATTCGTGACCTGCCATCACATTTATATTATGGCGGCCAATTTGTTTGGTATAATTAAGTATCTGCTGGGCGTTGGCATCAAGTGTGCGGCCGTGAGCTTTTGACACTATGCCTTTTTCACTTGCGAATTGGCCGAAATAGGGATTCAGAACAGATGTGGCACGAGATTCGTCAAGTGATACGCCGACATTGGCGGTAAATTTAAAGTCTTTCAAAAAAGTTATGTCCATGTAGGCGGTCCCGTTAAACGCATTGCCTTCTGAACTGGAAGTATTCAACCTCGAATCAGAGAGCGCGTTACTGTTGGGAAAAAGCGAACGGCTCATTCCTGCGTTTTCTCCGTTTCCATAGTCATAACGCATGATCCCGTCTTTCGTATACAGAATATTTCCGTCTGCGTCTCTTATATAGAGAGGATAAATCGGGCCCATCGTCGAAGTGTAGGCGAACACGTTACCGGACGAACCGCTCTCCCCGCTGTCAGAAATCTGATTATAAGTATAATGCGAGTAATTTGAATTGACTCCCACACGAAGCCATGAAGTAGCGTCGTAATCGAACCTGGCCCTGGCGGTATAGCGCTGCATATCAGAATTATAAGCTATACCTTCATTATTTAGATAGCCCAACGACACATATACTGAGCTTTGATCACTTGAACTTGCCAAGCTCGCGTTATATTCTTTACGCAGAGAGTTTCTGAAGGCTGCATCCACCCAACTGTCCGGCTGAATCCAGTATTCCTCTCCTTTATATACCACGCTGCGGCCAAGAACGGCGAGCGGGTTAACCTTACCGTTACTGCCTATGAAATCCTGTCCGTCAGGCACGGTAAACACCTGATAACCCAATCCGCCTTCATCAGTCGAGCCGGCGACTACACTGCTTGCTTTCTGATGCGAGGCCGACTCGCTCATACCACTGCTCAAATAATAATTTTTCAGTGCAGTGTATTGAAGTTCATAGAATTGCGCCGGGTCGGTTATATACTCGTAGTCCTGGGTAGCACGCGAGTTTACACCCCACTTGGCATCAAAAGTTATTATGGTCTTACTTGATTTGGCTTTCTTGGTCGTCACCATCACAACTCCGTTAGCACCTCTTGCGCCATAAAGCGAGTTGGATGCGGCATCCTTCAGCACAGTAATAGATTCTATGTCCGATGGATTCAGATTGCCCAAATCTCCCGAATACGGCATTCCGTCCACCACCCAGAGAGGGTCATTCCCCGCGTTAAGAGAACTGAATCCTCGCACTCTTATGGAAGGGGACGAGCCGGGCTGGCCTGACGAATTGGTCAACTGCACACCGGCCACCTTACCGGCAAGAGATTGAGCTATATTGCTTTGTTGGCTTTTGGCTATGTCATCAGCCTTCACGACGGTAGCGGATCCTGTGTAGGCGTCTTTCTTCGCCGTACCGAATGCCACGACTATCACATCGTCCAGCGCCTGTGTATCCGGGTTAAGTATAATATTTATAAGGGTTTTTCCCTGTACGGGAACCGAGACTGTCTCAAAACCGACGGATGAAAATTGAAGAATACCGTCAGAGGCGACATTGATGGCATATTTTCCATCCAGATCTGTAGGTACGCCGACAGATGTCCCTTCAACTATTACATATACTCCCGGAACAGGTTCACCTTCCGGATCAGTAACAGTTCCCTCCACTCGCAAAGTCTGCGCAGAAGACGGGAATATGACTCCGATGACAAAAATAAAAGCTAATAGAATCTTTCGTGACATGAAATTTTAAATAAAAGGACGGCAGGCCCTCATAAATGGGTCGCCGTCCTGCATAGTACTAATAATCCTCGTCCGTGAGGTCGTTCTTCTTCGAACCGGTATACTTGGTTGCCGGCCCTCTCCATTCTATGGTAACAACATTTTTGGTTCCGGACAATGTGGTAGGTGCACCGGAGAAAGAGGTGCCGAATGCGCCCCAGTCCTTGAAGACAAGCTTGAACGTCCAGTCCTTATCCTCTTTCTTTACGGTAAGTTTCACATCATCAGGACATCTGTATATGCCATATTTTGAAGCATTCGTCACATCGCCATAGCTGGTTTGCGAGAAGTTGGAATTCTGGAAACTCAAACTCCATACAACATCCGACCCATTAAGCTGTTTCTCGTCAAGCGTATTGACACATGATTCAGCCAAAGAGAAAACAGGCGTAGCATATTCAGAATCTACACCGCTGGACTCCGTATTCTTATTGATGAAATAGAATGAATAAGCACTTACCGCCAGCTTGCTTCCACCGGCGTCTCTGATATCACTTTTAGCCGGCTGATGACGAACTTGCATAGCGGTGACATCCCAGTCGAGAAGAGTCTCACCTGCCTCTGAAGTGATGGTAATCTTAGGACTGAAAGGTTTTACCGGAGTAAGGTCAGGGATAGTTGTGTCGACTACATCCAGATAAGCGGTCATATAGATATTGATCTCTTCGCCTTCAGTGTCCGTGAATATAAGGTCGTAACGGATGTACACTTTATCATCTTTCCCGTTAGGCTCGCTCTTTACTACTATACGGCTGTAGTCATCGGCATCGTCAACACTCCATTCATAAGTGGTATAAGTCTCATAGTCATACAGATATGCCTTAAATCCTTCTGGGAAAGTAAAGTTATCCTCATCGATTTCGGTATCCACGGCACTTTGAGGAACTTCGAGGAAAAGAGCATAATGCCCATCCTTAAGCTCGTCCGGTGTCTCGGCGTTGAAATTCGAACCGAATGCATAATAATACGAAGCGTTGCCATATTTCTCACGGAATACGCTGAACAGTTCTACAGAGCTGTCATCCGGCTGATAGAAAGAATTGTCGCTGTAATATGTATAGGTGATCGGGCCTTCATACTTAACTCGCAGAGTCTGACCTGACTCATCCACACCGTTTCCGGAAAGAGTCAGTTTATTGCTTTCTGCCTTAAGGACAATCTGTCCTGAAGCAGCTTCGCCCCAGCCTTCCACTACTACCTCATATCCTTCTGCAAGAGAAGACAAGTCCAAAGTCTCATCATCCCCCGGAGTTACTATCGTGATCACCGGCTCGTAATCCTCACTATATTCTTTAATGCCTTCTTCCTGATAGAAAAGCCAATATTTCAATCCGTATTCTTCGAAGTCAAGACCTACAACGCTCTGAAGATACACTGCTTTTTCCTCATCTTCGGCCAATATATACTGATTGTCAAGTTCCACGAGAGGAACGCAGGCATTGGCAGACCCGGTATAGCGGGCGAAGAAATACTGCTCGGCGTTATCGATATAATCAACATTTATGGTCAGGCCGTCATACACCTTATATGCCCATTCAGTCTTCGTGCCTACGGCATCTTCCCATGACACAGTTATCTTCACCTTATGCTCGCTACCGGTAAGAGTGCTGTTCGTCACTTTAAGATCCTTATAAGAGAGCTCAAAAGTACCGGTAGTGTCCACCTCTGTCTGGTCGTCAGAAAGGAACGGCGTTTTAACATAGAGATAATCGTTTGTCGCGAGGACCTCTTCCAATGTGGTTATACCCTCTACAGGAGAAAGATAGAACTCCGCTATCTCCGTCTCTGCATTTTCCGTACACACCACCGACTTAATGTCTATAAGTTCTGCGCTGTTGTACTGCAATTGATTGTTGATACCTTCCACAGGTTCCGGATCCGGAACCACAACCGGTTCATCCGGCGTGTTTTGAGTTTTGTTACAAGACACGAAAAGTCCTGCAACGGCTGCGGACACGAAAACCTTCCACAGCGTAGAAAATCTTACGCTTTTCATAACGATTTTTATAATTTTTGGTTAAACTAATTAATCTCAACAGGACCTGTCCAGACGCCAGTTATCTTGTGTCCACGAACATCATAGGTCTCGATATTTATAGAATATTCTCCATTTTCGGCTTCCGATATGGTAATGGTGCCATTATAAAAAGCGGCATGCGCATCCATATAATAATACCATCGGCCGGACTCTCCCTGCCCGCCATAGTAATGTTTGAAGGTCGTTCCATTAAGTTCTCCGCCTTCATAGAAAGAGCCCTTCACGGCCCAGCCAGGTATAAAGTAGGCAGGATGACGCTCCGGAGTGATTTCATATTTACCCACGTTCACCTGATTTTCCTGTCCCGGCTGCGTGAGGAGCTCCAGACGAACGGAATCACCCTCAGGTCCGTTACCGTTGAATCCGCCTATGTCGATAAACTGATGGCCGCATCCATAATCGGATACAGGCTTGAATGTGCCATAGCCGATTACGAATATCTGGTCGTCAGAGTGCAGGGAAGCGGATTTGACTCCGCTGAGGTCAAGCACATAATCTTTTTCAAGCGTAGAAGTACCGTCATCGTGTGTATCATCGTCAGACTGATCCTCAACCGGAATCGTACCGGTATATTCTCCCTTTATGCTATATCCATAACCGGAGACAAGGTCCCATTCCACGTGAAGGCCTTCGTTGACCTCGCTTATAGTCACGCTTCCGCTCACGGCATATGAGAATTGGCCGTTACGGGAGCCGTCATTATATACGCCGTAAGTACCAAGAGGGAACACGCTACCGCTATAATTCACCTCACGAGTAGGCATCCACGACATATATGTAAAGTCGGTTTTCATCGTATACTCGCCAGGCATGACCCTTATGTTGCGGGAATTGGTGAACAAATCGGCAAAAACTACAAGCAGCACGCCCTGTCCCCCTATATTGTCATCGACATAATCCTGATCATAAATGGAAATCTGCATCATGCCGGCAGCTCCTTGAAGCAGATTGCCCATATATATGCCGGTCGCTTTAGCTCCTGTGAATGTAATGTCTCCTTCCACCTGCGGCAAAGAATACGATGGGCGGGTCAAATCCAGAGGGGAAGGAAGAGTACCAGTATAACTAAGCGTATCTATCTTATAATCTGCGTTTTGAAATGGCACTTTCAAGCTATACGCCCCGTCTTTTTCTACCAATTCTATCTTATCGTCTGCCACCTGATACACTGAACGGGACAGTTTTTTATCATAATACTCGATCAGTGTATTGCTTGTCTTCCACGTATGGTCCGATAGTATGGTCGAACGCGTATATACTCCGTCCGGGAGATGCTTCTTATTCTGAGCATCCACTTCGGCATAGAAATCTATGCAGACAAGGTATCCTTCTTCCGTCAAAGCGGCCTGCGCTGCAGAATCTCCAGTATAGGAAGCATTGGCAAGCACAAGATAGAACTCGTGAACCGAAGGGTCAGCGGTAGGGCCGGCATAATAGAAGAACGGAACCCTATCCAAAGAATAGGTCTCTCCCTTGGCTTCCTTTTCTTCTGGCCACTTGCTGCAGAATCCGCGATAGTCCGCTTTCAGCCCCTTCCCTTCTTTAGGCGAAATGACAGTCTTGAATTCCACGACATTGTCCGACTCGAGATTCACATAAAGTTCAGTGCTGGAGAAATTATCTATAGTTGATGAATTGACAAGCGTAGTGCCGTAACTGAGGCTCGTGGTCTTCGAAGTAAAAACATAATCCGAAGACGGCTTACCCTCGGAAGTGAGCTGCACACAGATGAAATCATCAGAGAGCAACATCCCCTGCCTGTCGGTCAGGCCTTCAGTGGGAGAAAACCAAAAAGTATATTTATCCCCCTCGACATTCCACACGGCAGAGCGAATCTGCAAATTCTCATAGTCCGCCTCTTCTGTTTTTTCCGTTTTATCACACGATCCGACAAGACACAAAGCAGCCGACAACAAAGCCGGCAACAGCACTGATTTTTTCATCGTTTTTTTTACACTACTATTTTTTCACAGTCACGAAGTTCAGTAAAATTAGGTTTTCTAATCTGACTAAGTTCTTCAACGAAAACAAAGGTATGAATAAATTTTATTTAACTTACACTTTTTAAGATACTTTTTATAAAAATTTTATAATTAACTTTCAATTAGCCCACTGCCCTTCAAAAAATCATAAGCGCAATTTCGCCAACAATTCGCTTTCAACATACCATCAGTTGCACGAAAACAAAACGAGAACCGCTCGGTCAGTTCCAAAGCGGTTCTCGAAGATTTTAGCTGACTCTATTCAGCGACACAACGGACATTCATTCCCTGTGAACGGACGTCCTTATTGACCTTGAAGGTTCTCTTGCTATTTATGATAAACATATACTGGCCGTAAAGCGAAGGATATGTATCCAGATCCGAACTTGCCTTACCGGCAGTTCCTATCCACATTCCCGAATATGGATTAGCCTGCGGATAATTAAGTCCGCCTGACGCATAGACACGTGTACCTATGGTAGGGAACCACTGTCCGTTCATGGTCGCGCCGTAATTCTCCGTATCCCATACCATTTCCTTATAGACCATCCAAGCATAAGGAGTATTACCGTCGGCATCGCATACAGGGACCTTATATCCTACCGGACACGGATCATATACGCTCTTTTTCTGGGATACTCCGCCCCATGCATCATCATCTGAAACATCTGACCAGTCAGAAGAACGCGGAACATTTTCATAAATATCCTCGTCATACTCATCCTTCTTTCCGGTGTTTACTGAAACCACCTTATAGAACACGTCCGGATTAGCTATGCCAAGCGCGATGGTTCCATTGGCTGAAGCCTTGCTGCTGATCTTGGGAAGTTCGTTGCCCTCAATATCATAAAGCACAGGCTCACCGTCCGCTTCATAAGAATAGTCGTCATTCTGCACGGTAAAAGACACTGCTGACGGAAACGGATCCTTACGGCCCCACTGATAGATAAGGCCGGCATTCTTGTCGAAAGTACCTTTCTCGGTAGATATGGCACCCAGATTCCTGTCCATAAAGGACCACGAAGTACCTGACGCATTAGCCTCGGTCTTGTAAAGTGACTCCTCCGGGGCATAATCCACTACCCACAAATGCCAGCTCCAAAGAATCTCCCCGGCATCTGTTACGGCAACCACTGCATTACCGGAATTCTCCCCACACTCTACAAGTACTGCATTGTCTGTGGCTTTCAACGAGAGGCTCTTTATCAAACCCTTCTCGGACTGCCATACCAGTTTTACTCCGTTCACATCACCTACGCTCTCGGTGGAATTTCCCTTGACATTGCACGTAAAATATGCCTTAGAGCCAGGAGCGACAATATAGCTGTTAGCCGTACCCTCCGCGCTCAGATTAACCGCTTCAGAAAGAGGATCATACGAAGTCTGGGTCACTTTAAACTGCGCGGTGGCGTTTTTACAGGAGAACGTAACCACTGCAGTGCGCGCCTCTTCTACAGTATTTTTCGCAACAGTAAGAACTACATTCACATTCTCCCCAGCCTCGCCGCTTTCAGGAGATACCGTAAGCCAATCAACTCCCTGTTCCACAACTGCGGACCAGGTTCCGTTCGATGTGAGTGCAACCGGGACTTCATGAGCCCTGAAATCCACAGAGACTTCTCTTGCAACAAGAGAAATAGTGCCTTCAGCTTCTTTTTGACAAGATGCAAAAGCCAAAACGGCAGCTGCCGCTGCCCATAAATAATTTTTCATACACTACTATAAATTAAAAAAGAAATAGTCTCTAAGCGAAGTAAAGTTAAGAAAAATATTAATAAATCCGAAGGTTTTCTTACCTTTATGCCTTGTCTATGTTTTCTCAGAAACTCAGCACCATAGTCTCCTGCACTGCACTGGAAGAAAAGATAAGTCTTAGGGACGATATCACTCTTCTGGGCAGTTGTTTTGTGGACAACATGGCAGGAAAACTTCTGGAAGCGGGCTTCATGGTCCATGCCAATCCTTTCGGCACTCTCTATAATCCGGCATCCATAGCCGAGGCCGTACAGATTCTCGATTCCGATGAGTTTTTCAGCGAAAAAGACTGCGTGCAGATGGGCTCCGGAGCAGAAAAATTCTGCTCATTCCACCACCATACCAGCTTTGCCCGCCCCACGGAAGAAGAGTTTCTTCAGAATGCCAATAAGGCTCTTGCCCTGGCGCGTGAGAATTGGCATAAAAGCAGATGGGTGATAATCACGCTGGGAACGGCTTGTATGTGGACCCGTGACGGGAAAGTGGTAAGCAATTGTCTTAAAAGACCGGCCAAGGAGTTCGAGCACTTCATGCTTTCAGTTGAAAATGTAAAGGAATACTTGACAAAGATAGTTTCCTTCCACAGCGATAAAAAATTCATCTTCACGGTGAGCCCCATAAGGCATATGGGAGAAGGCGCGCACGCCAATACACTGAGCAAGAGTACGCTACACTTAGGGCTGAGCGGAATTGACACCCATTATTTCCCCGCATACGAGATCCTTCAGGATGAACTTCGTGACTACCGCTTCTATGCCGACGACCTGGTTCACCCAAGCACATTGGCAGTGAACATCATATGGGAGGAATTCAAAGCATATGCGTGCAGAGAGGACGAGATGACACAGATCGAGACAAACGAAAAATCAAGCAGAGCAGCAAAACATGTCAGAAGAACTTAACTTGGTTCGCGACCTGGCGGTAATCCTTATCTCCGCCGGGATCTTCACCATCATATCAAGGGCTCTCAAACAGCCACTCATATTAGGATACATAGTAGCGGGATTCCTTATTGGCCCGAGCATAGGCTTTTTCCCGGGAATAACCAGCATGGAGAGTGTGCACCAATGGTCCGAGATCGGTATCATCTTCATGATGTTCGGTCTGGGATTGGAATTCAGCTTCAAAAAACTCATGAAAAGCGGCAGCTCCTCCATCATAACTTCCGCATGCAAGCTCCTGGGTATGTTCCTTATAGGCTATGTGATAGGCCAGGCCCTGGGTTGGACCACGATGGAGAGCATCTTTCTGGGTGGCATGCTTCCTATGTCCTCCACCATGGTCGTGGCCAAGTCCTATGAAGAAATGGGGCTGAAAAACAAGCCGTACGCAGGGATTGTGTTCGGAACACTTATAATTGAGGATATCGTGGGCATCATCCTTATGGTCCTTTTCTCCACCATGGCCGTCTCGGCCAAATTCTCCGGAGGGGAACTCATAGGAGCGCTCAGCAAATTGGCATTCTGTCTGATACTGTGGTTCCTGGTAGGCATCTACATCATCCCGACCTTGCTTAAAAAGGCCAAGCGCTTCCTCAATGACGAGATACTTCTGATAGTCAGCATAGGCCTGTGTTTCGGGATGGTGGCATTGGCCGAAAGCATGGGCTTCTCTTCGGCTCTGGGAGCGTTCATCATGGGTTCCATCCTGGCCGAAACCATAGAGAGTGAACATATAGAAAAGCTTGTATGCCCTATTAAGGACCTGTTCGGAGCCATCTTCTTCGTATCGGTAGGAATGATGGTATCTCCGGACGTAATCGCCCATAACTGGGGCGTGATTCTTCTTCTGGTAGTCGTGCTGCTGGTATTCGACAGCATATTCGTCACGGCGGGCGTGCTTCTGGCAGGACGCGGACTTAACAACGCCATACACACGGGCCTGAGCCTTGCCCAGATGGGTGAATTCGGATTCATCATAGCGAGCGTAGGTGTAGGTCTGGGCGTAGTGAGCGACTTCATCTACCCGGTCATAATAGCGGTGTTCGTGATAAGCAATCTTATAGCTCCGTTTGTCATAAAATCCGCCACCCCTCTCTATAATATTTTGGAGAAGAAACTTCCGGAAAGCGTCCTTGCCAAAGTAGAAGAAGACCAAAGCCAGAATCCGGTGAGCACTAACGCGGAAACGGGCGAATGGAAAACGCTTCTCAAGGCATATTTCACACGCATAATCATATATGGCGTAGTGATCATCGCCATCAATATGCTCTCGCGACACCTATTGGAGCCGTTTGTCAACAATTTCCTGTCTTCGTGGAGCGAACTCCTGCGTTCTCTGATAGTTACAGTCATAACGCTTCTTGCCATGGGACCTTTCCTGTACGGCATGGGAATAAGTTCCGGTTCCATCAACACCTCAGCGCGCAAGCTTCTAAAGGCCAAGCCGTCCAACAAATGGCCTGTCATTACGCTCACACTTCTCAGGACATTTCTGGTCGTAGGCATCATCATATCCGTGATAGCCAGCCATTTCGACCTGGCCGGATGGACCGCGATTCTTCTGCTTCTGGGCGGCGCTGTGTTTATCCTGATAGGAAGAAACTACCTCAAACAGAGCAACAATATAGAGAAGAACTTCTTCAACAACTTCAACGGGAAGGAAATCCAGGAGCGCAAAAACGCCGCCGTACAGACCTCGGTACAGAACACATTGGCAGGATACGACGTACATCTCGAACAGTTCGAAGTGCCGGCCGATTCATCTCTTGTAGGTCAGAAGCTTAAAGATATACCTATACGTCAAAGCAGCGGAGCCAACATCATAGAGATTCATCGCGGCAAGCGCAGCATAATCATTCCGAAATCCGACGAGACCATTTATCCTTACGACAAGCTGCTGGCCGTAGGAAGCAGCCAGCAGATACACCTGTTGAAGGACATGTTTACCCAGACGCCTGCCGCCGAGAGCCATATGGACGAATTCAAAGTGACCTGCATAACGGTGGACAAAGACTCTCAGCTCTACGGCAAGACTCTTCGCGGAGCCTCTCTCAGAGACTATAAATGTATGGTGATAAGCGTACTGAGAGGCGAAGACTTCATAACAAACCCTAAGGCGGACTTCCATTTCGAACCGGGTGACAAAGTATGGCTTGCGGGAGAGAAGAGCGCCTGCGAATGGATTAAATAGTCGACGCCATGTGGTTATACCTCGCACTTGCCTCCGCCCTGCTGCTTGGCCTTTATGATATAGCCAAGAAAAAGTCCTCCCAAAACAATGGGGTGCTTCAGATTCTTCTGGTAGCCACCGCTCTATCGACACTTTTTCTTTCGCCCTGGCTTTTCAAATACCATATTGATGCGCATGGGCACCTGCTCCTGCTGCTCAAGGCTGCGATAGTCACATCTTCGTGGATAAGCGGCATGGTTGCACTCAAATACCTTCCCATCACCACGGTCAGCACACTTAAGGCCACCAGACCCTTTCTGGTAGTGCTCTTTTCCATACTTCTTTTCGGCGAGCGCCTTAATCTATGCCAATGGGGCGGTGTACTCGCAGCTTTCGCAGCGCTTATGCTCCTGAGCCGCTCGAGCCGGATGGAGGGAGTCACATTCAAAAGCAACAAGGGGTTGCTGGCCATGACGATATCCATCATCACCGGAGTAGTATCAGCTCTTTATGACAAACATATAATCACCGGATTCGAGCCTTTGAGTGTGCAGAGCTGGGCCAATTTCTATATTACCATTCTGCTGGCCCTCTGCGTGCTCGTATATGGCAAGGTTTCGGGATGCAGGCAAAAATTCCGCTGGGACTGGACGCTGCTTCTCATCGCCGTGCTTATAACAGGAGCTGACGCTCTTTACTTTTTTGCCATCAAACAGGATGGAGCTCTGCTGAGTGTCGTATCGATTCTACGAAGATGTTCAGTTCTGGTAACATTTGCAGTGGGAGCCATCTTCTTTAAGGAGAAGAACATGGGACGCAAGAGCCTTAACATTCTGGTTCTGATGCTCGGAATGGCCCTTCTTATCATCGGTTCAAAATGACGGAATTCATACTGCTATCCACCACAAAAGTGGGCGACAACTCACTGGTTCTGCATACTTTAAGTAAAGAGTACGGCAGACACAGTTTCATAGTCAAGGTCGGGAAAAACACAGGAGCTTTTCTTCCGCTTAACATCCTGAGTGCCGAGGTAAAGGAAAGCACCAGGACCGATTTGTGGAAAGCCACCGATGTAGCCATAGAATATCCGCTGAGCGATACCAGAGGCAACATCCACAAGAACACCATTACACTTTTCCTGAGCGAAGTGCTTTACAGAAGCCTTCGGGACGGATGTAACGAAGAGGAGCTTTACCCTTGGTGCAAAAAAATGATTCTCACGCTCAACTCCCTTGAACGCGACTATGCCTCGTTTCATCTAAGATTTCTTCTGGAATATGCCGCCGTTCTGGGATTCAGAGCCGACAGGCTTGGAATTGAGCCTTTTGCCGGAGAGAGACTCGAAGATCTGGAAAAACTTCTGACGCTCGATTTCAGCGAATTCCTGCTGTATCCTCTCGACGGAGCGCGCCGAAATGAAATAGCCGGCATCCTTCTGGAATACTTGGCCTACCACCTCGACTGCCGCCTGGAGGTCCAATCTCTTAGAGTTCTGCGAGAACTCTACGCATAGAGTCCAACGCCTGATAGCGGTGCGAAAAAGTGTTTTTCACATCTTCTCCCACCTCGGCGAGAGTTTTTGAAGGAAACGCGTCCGGAATGAAGACCGGATCATAGCCGAAACCTTCCGTTCCTTTTCGCTCAAGAGCGATACGCCCTTCCATGCATCCGGTAAATACCTGCGTACATCCCGGCGAAATGAGAGTCACCACACATTTGAACCTGGCCGTGCGCCGCTCCATAGGAACGCCGCTTAGTTCATAAAGAAGTTTATTGATATTATCCTCAAAGCTGCAGTCCGGGCCTGCATAACGCGCCGTATATACTCCCGGAGCACCGCCCAACGCATCTACTTCCAATCCGGAATCATCTGCAAAACAAACCGCCCCGCCAGCCCTTTCATAGATATACTCCGCCTTCAAAAGACTGTTTCCTTCCAGCGTAGAGGCAGTTTCCTCAGCTTCAGAGGCTATCCCTATGTCGAAAGGCGAAATCAATTCATAGCCGGGACCCAGAATCTGGGACGCCTCTCTTAATTTGCCTTTATTATGAGTCGCGAAAACCAGTCTCATAGAACAGGGTCTTTACTTAAAGCCTCGCGAAGTTCGTCATCGTAACGAAGACGCAACCTTACGCCCTCCTGTTGATAATAATAACGCGTCACTATCTCCTCCTCTATGAACGGAATAATCTGAGTGCGGTCAAGCTTTTCCAGGTCCGATATGGCTTCCGGGGTGAGAGAAGGCTTCACATAAGCGACAAATCCATCATAATCATCAAAATGGAAATTATCCACATCGGGGATGGACGGATGTTCTATCTTATACTGAAGAGCATACTGCCCCACCAGACCGCTGAGAACAAGGGAGGCCGTTATGTCATCATATTCCGGAACCGTGAGGGTTATATCCGGCGTGATACCGCCTCCGTCACGTACCGTGCGGCCCTTAAGCGTCTTGAATTCATGGGTAAGCGAATCAGGAATATCCCCCACACTTCCGTCTTCATTACGGTGGCTGTAATCCTTAATCTGCACACAACGTCCTGACGGAGTATAATATTTAGCCGTAGTAACCTTCAGCTGGCCTCCGTAAGGAAGGCTTTTCACACTCTGCACCAGACCCTTGCCGAAAGTTCTGGTGCCCATTATGGTGGCACGGTCCAGGTCCTGAAGCGCACCGCTCACTATCTCGGCCGACGAAGCCGTACCCCCGTCCACGAGCACCACCACGGTGAGTTTCTCGTCAAGCGGAGCCTCCTGAGTTCTGTGCACATCCAATTCCTTACCGTCACGACCACGCGAGATGACCACGAGCGAATTCTTAGGCACGAAGATGGACACTATCTTAACCGCCTCAGAAAGAAGACCTCCTCCGTTGCCGCGAAGGTCGAGCACAAGCTTCTCCATCCCCTGACTTTTAAGTTCGGCGACCTTGCGGCGCATCTCATCGCCTACGCCCTCGGTAAAACCCGTCTGAAGAATATATCCGGTCTTGTCGGAAATCATGGCCGCGTACTCTATGTCCGGAAAGTGTATCTGCTCGCGGCGCACCTTAATCTTCAGTGTATCAGAAGTATAAACCTTCTTTACCAAGAACTCGACTATAGTTCCCGGCTGTCCTTTCATCTTCTCCGAACAGGTCTTGGAATCAAGCGGGCGCACGTCTTCACCGTTAATCTCCAGTATCTCGTCGCCCGATTCCAGTCCGCTTTTCACACAAGGCGCGAACCAGTACGGCTCATTGATGACTACGTTCTTTCCCTCCTGCTTATAGATTATGGCTCCCACTCCGGCATACATTCCGCTGAGCTGCATCGAAAAATCCTCCAGTTCCTCCTCAGGCACATAGACCGTATAAGGGTCCAACTGGGCAAGCATAGCCTTAATCCCCGCCTTCTCCATTCTGTCAAGCGGAAGCGTGTCCACATAAGATCTGTCCAGCTCCTTGAGGATGGCATTCTGTATCTCCACCCATTTGCCCATCTTATAATTCTTCGACTGGGCCAATGCTCCCACTCCCACGAGGGCGCACATCAAAACTGCCAATATCTTCCTTCTCATATATTTTCTTCCCATTTATAGATTTTATCACCTCTTTTCAGTTTTCCGGGAGCGGGAACTGCCACGGAGCACCGTTCTCCCTTGCCTGTAAGTTGCGCTCCCTGGAAATTCACTCTCATATCCTCCACTGTGAATTCTTCCACACCTGTGCTCTGCCCAATGGCCATAACTTTATCGCCAAGAGAAAGAGGTGCGCTTTCCACCAGAATCTCCGCCACGCCTATCTTGTCAAACCAATTGGTAACCTTTCCCACATAGACCTTTTTCAATTTGGCCTGACTGCCATATACCTCACTCCACTCTCCCAGATAAGCGCCCTGATAATATCCGTCCCAAAATCCACGGTTAAACACTTCGGAGAGAGACTCCTTCAAGCCGGATGCCAATTCGGCGGTGTACCTGCCTTCGCACACGGCATCGGCGGCCTGACGGTAGCACTGCGCGCAACGCTTGACATACTCGGCGCTGCGGGCCCGGCCCTCTATCTTGAACACCTTCACCCCGGACTCTATGATCTTATCCATAAACTCTATGGTACACAGATCCTTAGGAGACATTATATATTTGTTGTCTATGTTCAGTTTATTGCCCGTTTCTAGGTCCGTTACCTCATAGCCGCGACGGCAAATCTGATAACAGGCGCCACGATTGGCCGAGGCCCCGTATGTGTGAAGGCTGAGATAGCATTTGCCGCTGATGGCCATGCATAAGGCTCCGTGAGCGAACATCTCTATTCTTACAAGCTCTCCGGAAGGTCCCTTTATCTGCTCGCGACATATCGTGTCATAAATCTCTTTGACCTGTCCCAGATTAAGTTCTCTGGCCAGCACCACGACATCGGCCCACTGCGAATAGAACTTCAGCGCAGCGGCGTTGGATATGGAAAGCTGCGTAGAGATATGAACCTCCAGCCCCAATTCGCGACACATCAGTATGGCCGCCATATCGGAAGCTATCACGGCGCTCACCCCGGCCTTACGGGCCGCCTCAAGCGCAAGACGTGTATCTTCCATATCCTCGGGATAAAGGCATATGTTCAATGTCAAATAAGACTTTACACCCGCCTCACGGCATATCCGCACCACTTCATCCAAGTCCTGAGGAGCGAAATTATTAGCCGAATGACTGCGCATATTCAGTCTTCCGACTCCGAAATACACCGAATCGGCACCCCCTTGTATAGCGGCCCGCAGACATTCGAAATTGCCCGCCGGGGCCATTATCTCCAATTCCTTCTTATCCATCATCTGACCCTTCCTACCAGGCTGTCCGCGAACTCTCTGAGCGACTCCGTGCTCTCCGGAGCAAAATGCGCATTCTCGAGTGCCAGGATAGCCCTGTCATTATAATACTTGATCTTTTCTATCGCGTCCTTATCCACGCCAAGTCTTTTATATTCAGCCTTCACTTTCTCGACATCACGCGAACGGAACACCTGTACGAACGCAGACTTGTCTTCGCTCTTCTCGAAACCTCTTATCGTAAGCCAACTCTTCTTCTGCTGCAGGATATCTCCACCTATAGGCTTTCCGAACACTTTTTCATCACCGAAAGCATCCAGGTAATCGTCGCACACCTGAAAGGCCAGACCCAACTGATATCCATACTCATAAAGCGCATCGCAAAGATCCTGCCCGGCGCCCGCTATGAGAGCACCCATTTTTGCCGAACAAGCGAGTAACACGGCTGTCTTCAGGCCAATCATAGCCTCGTACTCGTCCATAGACACATCCTCTCTCTGTTCGAAATCCATATCGTACTGCTGTCCCTCACATACCTGGGCCGCCGTGGTCGAGAAAAGTTCAAGGGTCTGCCGTTCACATTCACGCGGAGCAGAAGCTATTCTCTTGTAAGCTTCTATCAGCATCACATCACCGCTGAGAATGGCCGTATCTTCACTCCATTTCTTCCACACGGTGGTTTTTCCGCGACGCAGAGACGAACGGTCCATTATGTCGTCGTGTATAAGCGTAAAAGTATGGAACACCTCAAGCGCCTCGGCCGGATATTTCACACTGTCGGGACAGTCGTCCTTGAAAAGCGAATATGCCAACAGGCAAAGCGTGGGACGTATCCTCTTTCCGCCTATCTCTATCATGTAGCGAAGCGGATCATACAGCCCCGAAGGCTCCGAAGGAAAATGAGTGGAAAAAAAAATCTGCTCCACCTGCTCTTTTACTTTGCTCAACATATATTATCTGAATTTATTGTCGTCTTCAAGCATTCCCAGATAAGAAGAATAGCGCGAAGCGGATATCCTTCCGTCTTCCACTGCCTGCTTCACCGCGCATCCGGGCTCATGAGTATGCGTACACGGCACGAAGCGGCATTGGTCCGCAAGCGAAAGCATCTCAGGGAAATATTTGCCAATCTCTTCTTTCTCAAGGCCATAAAGCCCGAACCCGCGAAGTCCCGGGGTATCTATCATATAACCGCCGCTCTCCAGAGGATACATCTCATAAAGCGAAGTGGTGTGCCTTCCCTGCAGGTGCGAAAGGCTTATCTGCGCCACCTTAGGGTCAAGTGAAGGATCCAATGCCTTGATAAGGGAGGATTTGCCTACTCCCGACTCTCCGCTGATAAGATTGACCTGCGGCGCTCCCTGCTGTCCGCGACACTTTTCCCGTAACGCTTCTATTCCTTCTCCCGTCTTTACCGAAGTAAGCAGAACTTCATATCCGGCGGTGCGATAAGTCCGCACAAATTCTTCCACCTGATCCGGGGCCTCATCGCGGTAAAGATCCACTTTATTAAGAACTATGGTTACGGGTATCTTGAACATCTCGCAGCTGACGAGCTGTCTGTCCAAAAAAGGAAGCTTAATCTCCGGGAAATACAGCGTGCAGACCAGAAAGGCGCGGTCAATATTGGCAGCGATAACATGTGACTGGCGTGAAAGATTGGTAGAGCGGCGTATGAGATGATTACGTCTGTCCAGAATCCTCACGATCTGCGCCGGCTGCTTTTCGCTTGGCTCTTCGCTCCATTCATATTCGACCCTGTCGCCTACCGCCACAGGATTGGTGGACAAAGACTGATCCATACGGACCTTGCCGCGGAGCACGGCAGGAAAAGGCTGCCACTGCGGAAGACAAGTCAATAAAAAGTGACTTCCCGCATTCTTTACTACTATGGCCTCTCCCTTTTGCATACCCGAATCCACAAAGATAACAAAAATGACTATCTTTGCGTGCGAAAAAGCAGATACAAGTATGTTACAGAAGAAAAAACGCAAACCGGGAAGAAAAGTTTTCCCTTCATTCGTAGGAAAAGCACAGATGACGCGCGAGGGGTTCATCTTCGTAAGCGTGGAAGGGAATCCGGACGAGATCTTCGTGCCGGCATCCAAGACCAGAGGTGCTCTTCAAGGTGATATCGTAAGAGTAGCTGTAACAAAAGAGATTGCGCACCGCCCTACGAAGAAGACGGGAGCACGGTCAGAAAGACGTGAAGGACGCGTTCTGGATGTCCTTGAACGCTCAGACAAACCCTTCATCGGGATATATCACACTACCTCTCAGGGCGCATGGGTTCTTATGCAGAGCCGCAACATGCCTTATGACATAGAAGTGGATCCTCGTCAGGCGGAAAAAGCCGGCGCCCAGAAAGGCTGGAAAGTGTCCGCACTCGTGCAGCACTGGGACAAAGGCGAAAGTCTTCCGTTCGGCAAGATAGTGGATGTACTGGGAGAACCGGGCGAAAACGAGACCGAGATGCACAGCATCCTTTCCGAATTCGGACTCCCTTACAAGTTCGCTCCTGAAGTCGAAAAGGCGGCGGAAAAAGTCTCCGAGAAGATAAGCGCGAAGGAGATAAAGGCGCGTAAGGATTTCCGTGACACCTTCACATTCACCATAGATCCGCAGGACGCGAAAGACTTCGACGACGCCCTGTCATTCAAAGTGTTGGATAACGGCAATTATGAAGTGGGAGTGCATATCGCAGATGTGTCACACTATGTGACTCCGGGGGATATCATAGACACAGAAGCGCGTGAGCGCGGCACTTCCGTATATCTGGTGGACAGAACTGTCCCCATGCTTCCCGAGAAACTCTGCAACAGGCTCTGTTCACTTCGACCGCACGAAGACAAGCTCTGTTTTTCGGCGGTCTTTGAGATAACAGATTGCGCCGCAGTGCGCAAGAAATGGTTCGGACGCACCGTCATCAATTCCAACCATAGACTCAATTACGAGCAGGCACAGGAGATCATCACCGCCGAGCCTCAAGCGCAAGATGACCTGAGCGTAGCGCTTGGCACGCTGAACCGTCTGGCCGGGATCCTGAAAGGGAAACGCCGCAAGGCAGGAGCCATTGATTTCGAACGCCCGGAGATGAAGATACGCTGCGACGAAAAAGGACGCCCTGTGGAAGTATATCAGAAGATAAGTTGCGAAGCGAATTGGCTTATAGAAGAATTCATGCTGCTGGCCAATCGGAGCGTGGCCGAATTCGTGTCGGCGAAGAACAAGACGTTCGTCTATCGCGTGCATGACGTTCCTAACCCGGACAAGCTCGAATCGCTGCGGCACTTTGCCAAGAGCCTCGGCTACAAGATGAGCCAGGATATGGAAGGTCGCAAAGCCGCCACTGCCATATCTGATCTTATGGAACGCTCTTCGGGCAAACCGGAGGCCGCCGCGTTCAAGGATATCGCTCTCCGCTCCATGGCCAAAGCCAAATACAGCACGGACAATATAGGACACTACGGACTCGCTTTCGCGGATTACACCCATTTCACTTCTCCTATTCGAAGATATCCCGATCTGATGGTGCACAGGCTCCTGGCGCTTTATCTGGACAATGCCAAAAGTCAGGACAAAGACTACTATGAGCAGGAATGCGTCCACGCTTCCGCACGCGAGTCGCTTGCCACCGAAGCGGAGCGCACGAGCATCAAATACAAGCTCGTGGAATTCATGCAGGACAAAGTGGGCCAGGAATATACAGGCCACATATCAGGACTTACCGAGTGGGGGATGTACGTGGAGATAGACCCTACACATATCGAGGGAATGGTGCCTTTGCGTGAAATACGCGGCGACTTCTTCGAATTCGACGAGAAACTCTACCGCCTCAAAGGAAAGCGCACACGCAAAATTTACCGCCTCGGCGACGAGGTCCGCATCCGCGTCAAGAACGCTAACCTCGACCAGCGCCTGCTGGACTATGAGCTGGTGGGGTAGAACATTGAGGTTTGGTTCAAAAAGGAGCCACGTACTTCTTCGTGCGACAGTCAGGCGATTTCAAAGGCTCAGGATTTCACTTTCTGAAAGCCCAGTGACTTTACAAATGATATTCATAGGGACGCCTTCCTTCAAGAACCCCTTCGCCGTCTCCCGCTTGCCCTCGGAGAGCCCTTCAGAACGTCCTTCCTTGCGAGCTTCTTTTACCGCGAAATCCTTCTGAGCCAATATGTCACGTTCATTCATAAGACTTTTATTATACAGTGTTTTCTTTTCCGGAGTAAAAGCGGCAATTTCGCACGCCCGACTGAGTGTCTTCGTGATTGACTTCGTTTCCAATTCTTTCGGCAGGCCGTTCTTGTCGTACCGCCAACCGTTTAGAAACCAATAGAACAGATAATCCCTGTCACTGCTGCACTCCGACAGAGTCTTCGTGAACCGCTTCACTTCCGCGAAGTTAATAAAAATTTGCAAAATCCACTTTGTATCAAATAATTACCTCGCAAATATAGAAATAATTTCCGAAATTCAATTTTACAGTGTTGCACTATTCACTTGAACTGGCGTTTAGATAGTATGGATTTCCAGAAATGATGACTTTTCTGTTAAGCCATGGATATATCGGTCCAAGACGATACGCGCTTCGCGCTATCCCACCACTTCGTGGTCCCCCCGTTCACATGACACGGGCGTCAGGCCGTCTTGGACCAATATATCCGTGGCCTGAAGATAAAGAATGGAATTAGAATGCTGCATTAAACCACCTAACCAAAATACTGAACCATGCTGCCGAAATGCTATTTAAAGTCAAAATCAAGTAGTGGTATAAAAACGCGGAAATCTACCACTACTCGATATGAAATGATTCGAATTGTTCGTTCAGGATGTCAGTAGTGAAATAAAAGAGCGTTTTTATACCACTACTCGACATAGGATACGCGGAAACTATGCATGTGAAAAACAAATAGTAGCGGATTGGGCTATCCCCAAATATAGTAGTGGAACAAAAGTCCAGTATTTATCCACTTCTTGGCAAAAGAGCAAAAGGTGCAACATTCATTATTATCGCGGACAAATGTTAGTTATCCTATCTATTCTCATAATCCGACCTAATGAATCGCAGAATATATAACAGATTTGTCCGCAAATGGGAATGGGGTTGAACCATTCCAACCTTCTATTACAACCCTGCATCTACCACCAATATTTCCCAGCATTTTATTGACGGAACAAGTACCCGTTTTCTTTAAAGTAACTGCTTTTGATGATAATATTTTTCCGTTGAACGCTGTATAATATGTTGATAGCTTCACCGGAAAAATGAGAATGTCAGGATCCAGTGCTTCAACTAATTCGACAAAGACATTATTGAATCTTTGAGTTAATGCATTCCGTTCCGAAGGAATAAGGCTTCCCCATGGGTTTGTTGTCAATGGGGAGACTATATCTATATGCAAACCGACATTTGAAATCGCCGCATTATTATAAGGCTCCACTTTACCTCCATATGTAGAGCCACATGCATTCAACGCGGTTTCGTTTGGCCAGAACCAACGCATCAAAGGATTATTTCTAAAGTATTGGGCCATCGCCCGGATATAGTCATATAAATGTGGAACAGTTAAACTATTGCTGATAGGAATACGCAAATTCAAATCCGGCGTAAAAACCTTGTTTTCGATATGGCCAAATTCATTTCTGGAAGGATTAATGCCTATAGTAATGACACGCATTTGGGAATTTGCATAGTCTTCTATATCTCCGAACCATAGTATAGGTATACTACCAGGGACAACCACATTGTGCAACGGATCAGTGCTGTTGCTCTGTATAGCATTATTTTCAATCCAGCATTTTCTCATAAGATTATAGAGTTTTTGCCAGTCAATGTTTGATATCATTTCGTTACTTCTAAATTTAGCGTGGGTTAATAATATATTTGGCTCTGAGCCATACTGTGTATCTTGCTGATCTCTTCAACATCATTAGTGTCCGGAGAAATTTCTCCAGCCACTAATGAAGCCATAATATTACTTTATTGGAATTTTTCATCAGCTGAGGCTTGCACGCCTCACATATCGGTTCAAATCTGTTTGTTCCTGATTTTAGCATAATTTTTGTAATTGTTTAATAATATCACACTTAACGCCTTATTTACCAAGGCATCTCCATATTATACCCCATTCCCATATAAAGGACTAAAGTGCACGGACCGCACGTACAGATATTGACAGATCCTTACGGTAGGCGATGTATTTAGTTTCATTATTAAAATCGATGAAATACACGTATTTACTGTCATTCTCAGTAGACGACCAATAATACTCCGAGCTAAGTTGAGTACCTCCGATAGCAGACAGAGTCTTATTCAACGTGCTCTTGTTATTATATATCGTGGCCAGTTCACTCTTGGCCGGAAGATACCATTCCGCACCTTTTGCCCTGCACCATTTGGCCGCAGATGAACCGGAAGCTATCTTATCCGTATTTGCAGCTCCGTCTGTAGCACTGGTAGCTCCGGTAGTTGTATTGAGATAATCCCATGTTGTTGAAGTCTCGTCAACAGACACTATTTTGGTAACTGTTCCAGAAACATAAAATGTGACACCGGAAACACCATTCGCCTTTATGTATCGTCCTATACTAAAATCTGTCGTAATCTTTAGACCTTCCTTATAGTCGAGCGAAGTGAGAGAAGTGTTGTTCGACACGTCGAGCAAAGCGAGAGGTGTCGAAGACAACTTCAAGGTCTTGATTGCGACATTCTTGCTGAGGTCTATGTCGGACAGCGCTGTCGAAGAGGCGTCGAGAGTCTCAAGAGTCGTGTTGTAGCCGAGGGCGAGTGCCGTTATGCCGCTGTTGCCGGATACATTGAGGGTCTTCAGCGCGGTGTTCTTGCGAACATTGATGTTCAGAAGACTGTTGTTCGAACAGTCGAGTGTCTCGATGTCCGTGTTGTTTGAAACCTTGAGCGTGGACAGACCATTGTCCGAACAGTCGAAGGTGACAAGGGCGACATTGTTATCCACATTCAGAGCAGTCAGCGCGTTCTTTGAACAGTCAAGACCCGTGAGTTCCACATTGCTGTCCAGATTGAGCGAGGTCAGGGCGCAGCCGTGGATATCAAGCTCCTGGAGCAATACCAGAGTGGAGATGTCCACGCCGGTCACTCCCGTGTTGCCGTACGCGGTGAGCTTCACCAGCTGCGTGTTTTCCGCGATGTCGTAGGAAGTGAGGACGGTGCTTCCGGTGAGGCTCAAGGCCGTAATCTCCGTCCCCGCGAAGGCAAGGCTGAGGGTCGCAGCCTGACTGTAAGCGGTGATCGTCAGAACATTGCCGCTGATGGCATTAGTGCTCACGTTCTGAAGGTAGAGCTTGTTGAGAGCGGTGTCGTTATTCACATTGAGCCTCTCTATCGGGTTACCGTAAGCTACGATGGTTTCGAGTTTCGCAAGGTTCGGTAGCTCCACCCGCTTCACGCTGTTGCCGTTGAAATTCAGATACTTGAGGTTCGGGCAGCATTCGAGACCCGTGAGGTCGGAAATGCCTTTTCCGGCGCAATTCACGTTCTCTATGTTCTCCGATTCCACTATGCTTATCTCCCCATCCTCATCGTCGTCGAAGAGAGCAAGCAAGTAAGACTTGAGAGCAGCGTCAGGGATATTGATGCCTCCATCGTTATACTGAATCTGCGTAGCATCTTCTTTCGTAATATCAAGGGAAGCCTTCTGGTCGGCATCCTTCACCCAAAGTTTCGCCATTTCCGCATTGCCGGAGCAGTCTATCGTCGTGAGGGCAGGATTCTGGGAGACATCAAGACTCGTCAAGGCATTGTCAGAACAGTCGAGGGTCTCGAGAAGCACGTTCTTCGAGAGATCGAGAGCCTTAAGCGAATTCGCTTCGCACTCGAGAGTCACAAGGTTCACATTGGCCCCGATGGCGAGGTTCTGAAGGGAGTTCGAGCCGCAGCGAAGCACCTCAAGGGCAGTGAGAGCCGAGAGGTTCAGCGCCGTGATGGGGTTGTTCGAGCAGTCGAGGTCTTTGAGGGCGGTGAGTTTTGTTACGTCCAGAACACCGAGGCTGTTCTTGCGGCAATGCAGAGTCTCAAGGGCGGTGTTGTTCCTGAGGTCGAGCGTAGCGAGACTGTTATTGTTTACATCAAGCTCGGTCAGGGCCTTATTGTTTTTAAGGTTAAGTGTTCCCAGCTTATTACCCGAGCAGTTGAGGTTTTCCAAAACCGGGCTTTCGCTCACATCAAGACTGCCGAGTTTATTAGTGCTACAATCGAGAGTCTCGAGAGCGGCGAGGCCGGAAATTTCAAAACTCTGGAGTTTATTGTTATTGACTAGCACAGTTTTGAGTTTCGTGCTGTGGCTGAGATCGAGGCTTGTGAGGCTGTTGCAGCTGACATCGATATACTCCAGACCACTGAAATACTCTATGCCCACAAGGGAGGTCAGTCCGCCGAGGCTGCACTCTATCTTCGTTACGGCCGCTGCTTCCTCTTCGGTGATCTCCCCATCTCCGTCAGTATCGAAGTTCTCCACGCAATAGGCTTTGAACTTGGCATCGGCAAACGAGATCACGTCCGTCGTCCACGGAACCATCTGAACATAAGCGCTGGACAGTTCGTTGTTACCGTCAGAGATCTTCATTCTGACATTGGCGGAACATTGGTTTCTGAAATACTCATCCTTAAGACCCTTTCCGCTGACAATGAGCGTTATATAACCGCTGTCCGCAGTCACGCTCTCGACGCTAAGGTTCACCGTCTCAGGAGCGGCCTTGGTAACTGTATATACGGCGCCCACAGTAACGGCAGATGACCACACCGTCACAAGTTCATCCGCAGTGGAAGCAGGCTGGAGCTCGAAAGTGAACTCCGCGGTACCCGGAGTAAGCGTGCCGTTATCGGTATAGGTCATAATGGCCTTGCCGTCAGAATACTTTGGCACATAACTGATAGACTGGATACGTGCAAGAATGGCGCTTATCTGCTCCTGTATATCCTCTATGTCCTGCTGCATCGAATAAATCGTATTCTTGATGCTCTTGATGTCCTTCTCGCAGGTAGTCACGCGTGCGGCCAGGGCGTCTATGGCGTCATTGATGGTCTTGACCTCTGTATCTATCCTGGAATTCAGAGTAGATACCTCCTGAGCTATCTGTCCGGTTAGCTGGCCGTTGAGGGTGTTGATGGCCGTCTCTATGGCTGATGTATAGGCAGCGGTAATCTCTGTCTTCTGGGTGGCGAGATCGATGCGCAGCTGCGCTATGTCGGCGGCATTGGCGGCGATGGCCTCGCCGTTACTGCTGATGGCGGACGCATTGGCAGCGATAAGTGTGGCGTTATCCGCTATGTCGGCGGCGTTCTGCGCGATGTTCTCGGCATTGGTCGCAATCTTGGCGGCATTGGCGGCGATGGCCTCGCCGGTGGATGACTTCAGACTGGCGATGGCTGCCTTGTTCGATGTATCAGATCGGAATTGGTGGCAATCGCCGTCTTATTGGCATTGATAAGGGAAGTGTTCTCAGATATCTTCTGTTCGATGGAGCTCTTCAAAGCGGAGATCTTGGCGGCATAATCGGACTTGACTGTCTCTATCTCAGCCTTGATGTCCGTAATGTCACTCTGAATAGTGGTAATGTCGTTCTCCGCAAGAGTCAGTCTTGACTGTAGGGACGCAATCTTCGTGTTCATCTCCGATTCGAGGGTCGATATCTGGGTCTTTATCTGGCTGATCGAAGACGCATTGGTCTTTATGGAAGCGGTGTTGGAAGAGATCAGCTTGGCATTCGCGGAGATATTGGCAGCGTTGGAAGATATCTTCGAGGCATTGGTTCGGATATCCTGCTGTGCGGCGGACATATCGGACTGCAGCTCAGTAAGATCCGAGTCAAGCTGGGTAATGAGGGTCGAATTAGCCTTTATCTTGCTGTTCACATTGGCCTCCAGCGTGGCGATAAGGCTCTCGAGATAGGTCTTCTGGCTGGCAAGCTGACCGTCGTAATAGGTCTTGAGCGCATCCAGTTTCGCTTCTACTTCAGTGGATGTGTAGTACGCCGACAGCTGAGAGTTGACCCAATTCTTGATGGAGGTCTCACTTGCGGCAATGGCCTCGCTTATGGCTGACGTATAAGCCTTCGTGATATTGTCCACAGCCGTGGAGAGGGCCGCCGCTGCATCATCGGCAACCTTCTGGATCTTCGGCTGGAGTTCGTCTCTGAGGCCCGATATGGCGTCATCCAGATCCTGCTTGCTCACGCCGGACGCCGACTTCTTGAGTTCTTCTATCTCCTGTGCCAATGCGGTCAGCTGACCCTGGATGGAAGCCACAATGCTCGCAGTGGCGTTATACTGCTCCAGTGTAGCGAATGTGGCTGATGCCCAGTCCTTTGCATCCTTTATGCCACTGTCGGCAAAAGTACGCAGCTCGTCTATCTGCTTCTGCAGATCGGCGTCTTTGGCTTCAAGAGCCGCGATGGCAGATTGCAAAGCGGCAATCTCACTAGCCACGCTCGCCTTGTAGGCCTCAAGCTGAGCCAGACAGTTGGCCTCAGCCGCAGTTATATCTTCGGTAAGTTCCTCCTTTAGAGTGGATATCGACTTCGACAGATCCTCGTCGGTCTTGATGAGAGACTCTTGCTGTTCCTTCAGCACGGAGATGCTCTTCTGAAGTTCGGAATCGGTTTTCTCCAGATCCGTGATTGAAGCCTTGATACTGGTGATCTGGCCCTCCAGACTCTTGATCTGTGTGTTCTTGATCTCATCAATCTGACCTTGCAGATTCTCAATGTCAGACTGTTTTGCGCAGCCGGCAAACAACATGGCCGTCAATAGCGCGAATGACAGAATTTTGTGTTTCATCATAAGTGGTATATATACATTAATTTCATTCAACCATATCCGGTGACAAATCCGGACAAACGTGATACCTACACAAAACGGCATCGGCACATTTCCGTGCCGACGCCGTTCTATATCTATATAATATTATTTATTAGAGAGTTATACCCCCCCCCTATTATTTATTCTTATAGCCTGTCCTGACATGAGTTTACAGAAGAAAGGGCTTGAATGTAAACTAAAAGCAGGACGAGTCACTATGCTCTGAAAAAAAGAATATGGCTTTTTCATATCAGTTATCTACTCCGTGTTACAACAATACAAAAATAGGACATTTTAGGCTCACTTGCAAAGATTTGACCTTTTCCTTAAAAAACAACGAGATTTGGTGATTCACAGGGTTTCATTTAAACAAGACTCTGAATTTCTTGCAATGACAATCCTGTGATTTCACAAATTTTGAATTTCTTCGTGAGACAGCCCAGTGGCACATATGATCTGCTCCACTGATAATCCCATCGCTTTCAGGTTCTTCGCCGTCTCCCATTTCTCAGCCTTACGACCCTTCGCCTCACCTTCCGCGAGTCCTTCCCTACGCGCTTCCTTTACAGCGAAATCTTTCTGCGCCAATATGTCACGTTCATTCATAAGACTTTTATTATAAAGTGTTTTCTTCTCCGGTGTGAAAGCGGCTATTTCACAGGCACGACTGAGTGTCTTCGTGATTGACTTCGTTCCCAGTTCCTTCGGCAAGCCGTTCTTGTCGTACCGCCAACCGTTCAAAAACCAATAGAACAGATAATCCCTGTCACTGCTGCACTCCGACAGAGTCTTTGTGAACCGCTTCACTTCCGCGAAGTTAACAAAAATAGTCGGAGGTGCAAGTTCTCCCGTGCGTTCTTCGACCATACGGTACCGTGCGATGAAATTATCCTTGTTCCACAGGCTTTCATCTTCATGCTTAAGGTTATAGTTTAAAATGGAGATGATATAGACGGGCTTCAACTTTGAATAGTAATCTCCCAGGGCAAGCTCTTTACGGAAGACATCCGCCGCGTAATAGACACACCTCTCGAAGAAAGCCTCTTCTTCGGCCCTCTGGATTTCCACTGCAAAGCGCCTTCCGTCTTCGCCCTTGCAGACCAGATCCAGATAAGTGCGCTTCCTGCCAATGACATCGGCATCCTGCTCCCGGTCCTCATATGACTCTATGTCCCGGACATGCGCCTCGGAAGGGAGAATGCAGTTGATAAGTTCGATAAGAAGATTTTTGTTG
Organism: Lachnospiraceae bacterium; assembly: GCA_963654805.1. Classification (GTDB taxonomy): domain Bacteria; phylum Bacteroidota; class Bacteroidia; order Bacteroidales; family UBA932; genus Cryptobacteroides. The sequence goes on from CAVKBL010000009.1 coordinate 74,850, forward strand.
GATTTGTCCGTGTACACGGCCTTGAATCCCGCATCGCTCATAAGATTCACATAAGTCGATGGCGACAGTTCGTTGATTGAAGTACTCATAGTTTAGTAATCGTTAAAAATAACTTGGTAATCTTTAATTGTTTTTTTGGTCTATATTCCTTTTTTCATCAGTCGTGTACATCCAGTACACTCCATCT